>JARRJI010000080.1:13924-40734 GCA_037379595.1 Acidobacteriota bacterium
CTCAAGCGCTTTGGGAAGCAACGCGAGCAGACACGGGTTATTGTTCAGGGATTTGGAAACGTAGGCTCGGCGGCGGCCCGGCTGATGCACGGAGCCGGATATAAGATCATCGGCGTTGCCGACATTCACAACGGCATCCTCAACCCCAAAGGCCTGGATATTCCGCAAGTGCTCGAATACATGAAGGAAAACAAGACGATCGAAGGATATCCGGATGCCGACCGCATCGGCAACCAGGAAATCCTGGAGCAGGATTGCGACGTCCTTCTTCCCGCAGCCACGGAAAGTGTGATCACCAGCAAGAACGCGAACCGTATCCGGGCGCGCATCCTGACGGAAGGCGCCAACAGCCCTACCACGCCTCCCGCCGACGACATCCTCTTCGATCGCGGCGTTTTTGTCGTGCCCGACATTCTGGCCAACGCCGGAGGCGTCACCGTCTCTTATTTTGAATGGGTCCAGGACCGCCAGGGCTATTTCTGGCCGGAAGGCATGGTCAACGAGCGCCTCAAGCACATTCAGGTCGCGGCCTTCAATGACGTGGTCCATTACGGCGAAAAGCACAACGTCAACAACCGCATCGCCGCTTATATGCTGGCCATCGATCGCGTCGCGACAACGCTCCGGCTGCGCGGCATTTACGCCTGAGGATGCATCAACACCGAATCATTTGTCCTCAGGGCACATGAACTTGAAGGCGTAGGCCGCCAGCGCGCCGCCCAGAAAATTGGCCACGAAATAGATCCAGATCCTGGCCCAGGCGGCCATGCCCATCACTGAAATCCCCACTGCGACTGCCGGGTTGAAGGCGGCGCTGGCGATGCTGCCCACGGCAAACGCGCCGGCAAGAACTGTAAAGCCGATTGCCAGGCCGTAGAACGAGTTGCCTTCCGTACCTTTGGCCGTAGCGGTGTTGAGCACCACAAGAACCAAGGCAAAGGTGAAAAGAAACTCCGCCAGCAACTCCGGCCCAATCGGCAGCGACCGCGTGGAGACGTGAGTGTTGCCTTTCAGATAGATCACGGCAAGGGCGGCGAGAACAGCGCCAATGGTTTGAGAAACCATGTACGGCGCTACGTCTTTTGTGTCGCATCGGCCGCGTAGCCATACGCCCAGGGTCACGGCAGGATTGTAGTGCCCGCCTGAAATGTGGCCGCCGGCAAAGATCATCACCATAAGGATCGACCCAATCGCCAACGGTGGGATCACCCCGTTTCCTCCCACGATAACCGTCATCCCGATCGTCAAAACCAAAAAGAAGGTCCCGATGAGTTCCATCACATACTTCTTCATACCGAGCCTCCTTAGCGAGTTTTTACCGGTTTCTTCATTGCCGGCCGATCCGGCGCGACTCGTACCTACCAACGCATTGTCAGTTTTTGATTCGGGGAACCTCCCGGCTGCTCATGCTGTCAAGTTTCCGATTCTGACCGCAGATTGTCTTGCGTGTGATATCCGCCTCAAGCCTCGGTGAGCGGTGCAGCCTTCCCGCCAACTTACTGGAATACCGACAAAACATTTCACGCCTTACCGGAAACCGTCTCCATGGCCGTGCGCCCGGCCTCCGTGACGACATAGCTGCCGTCTTTCTCCTCCGCCAGTCCCGCCTCCACCAGTTCGCGTGCAGCGCTGCGGATGCGGTAAAGTGGAAGATCCGTCTTTTCCGCGACTTCATTGAGCGGGGCGCCCTCGGCCATGATTGCCAGGATCTTCCTGGCCATTTCGGTCACTTCGCCGCTGCTATCCTTACAGGGCATTATCGACTCCTTCCCGGGCGGGAATGGTTCGGAAACCATCCCCGCCGACCCTTTCACTCTCGATAAGATTGTCCTTAAAGCGATTTCTTTGAGAAGTACCAGTCCTTCGTCTCAAAGCCCGCCTTCATGCGCTCCTCAGCCGCGTCCGCGGTTGCCGGCGGAGGGATAATCACCTTCTCACCCGGCTTCCAGTTTGCAGGAGTCGCTACGCCATGCTTGTCGGTTGTCTGCAGGGCGTCAATCAGTCGCAGGATTTCCTGCATGTTGCGGCCGGTTGTCAGCGGGTAATAGATCATCGCGCGGAGAACACCGTTGGGATCGATGACGAAGACGCAGCGGCTGGTTTCCGTCTTGCTTTCGCCGGGCATGATCATCCCGTAGAGGGTTGCCACCTCCTTATTGATGTCAGCAATCACAGGGAACGGAATCTTCACGCCAAACTTCTGTTCGATATTCCGAATCCAGGCAATGTGAGAATAACCGCTGTCAATGCTCAATCCGCACAACTCCACGCCGCGCTTTTTCAACTCCGGAGCAAGTTCCGCGAAGGCTACGAATTCCGTTGTGCAAACGGGCGTAAAGTCCGCCGGGTGTGAAAAGAGAATCAGCCAGCTTCCCTTAAAGTCTTCCAGACGCAGCGCTCCGTGGGTTGTCTGCGCCTCAAACGCCGGGGCCGGCTGGCCAAGGCGAGGGAAACTTGGCGTGGGCGTTTCCTGAATAGGTGTTTCCATTTTTTGACCTCCTGGAAATTAACTGTTGTCTTGAAGATGCCTCACAAGCTATGAGGGCAGCAGGTCCCCAAACCTGAGCGGTGCGCATAGTTCGCAGCCTGCCGGAAAATTACAGACAAATGCCCCCTTCTTGAGATTCTACTCGGGATTTCCCTTTTAATGAAGCTTAGGATTTCAACAATTAACTGGTAACCAAAGGACTGGCGGAAAGGTTGCAAGAAAATATCGGCGGGTCTACGGGTCAGCCTCCATTCCCGGCAGCCTTGCTGACGCCCGGAGTCGAGGGAACGGTTTCTATTCCATACCCGTCAATAGGTCATCTGGGCCATTCGCCGGTATTCCCGCTCGGAGTCGGAAGGCAGCAACACCCACAACGTGTAAATCCCCAGTGCGGTTCCCAACGGGAAATGAATCAGCGAGATGACGCCCAGGACCAGCGCCAGCACCCGAGCCCACGGGCGATAATTCAGCAGGCCCCATCCAGTCAGCAGGCCCAGCACGGTGCTCGCCAAAAGAAATACTCCGACGAGGCCGGCGATGGGCCAGAAGAAGCTGCGTACCGGAAACGGGATAAAGTGCATTGCGATGCCGCCACCGAAGAACAGTCCGAATGCGGGAATCAGGCCGTAGATCGAGATCGCCAGCCAGAGGATGGCAAGCACTTTCGTATGCTTCTCGATCCTGCTTTGCACCCGCGGCAGGGGCATGACCGGAGGCGCGCTGGGCGGTTCCTGCACCGGGCGAGTCACACCCGCCACAATCTGCTTCCCGCAGTTGCTGCAGAAATTCTGTCCTGGCGTAATACTGGCCCCGCACTTGTCGCAAAACATTTCGATACCCTCTTTCCCTTCCTTTATACCCCAAAGTACGCAAGCCCCGGCAAATTTGTTCCCTGCTCTCCAGGATTGCACGCGGCGAAGGGCTGCGCATGGAGTACAATCACACACTTGGCCTCGAAAATGTCACAAGGTCCCAAGTCGGAATACGCCGCACGCCTGGAAACCCTCCGGCGGTCGCAGTCGCTTTTCGACCGGCGCCACAAGGCGCTCGGCCGCGTCAACCTGGCAATGGCCCTGGCGGGTCTCGTCGTCGTCGTGTGGGCTTTGGAATCCCGTTCAGTGTCCATCCTTTGGGTTCTTGTCCCGGGAGCGGCGCTGGCCATTTCCGCAACCATTCTCGCGCGGGTGCTGCGATCGCGGCGAAAGTGCGAACGCGCCATCGCCTTCTACCAGCGCAGCCTGGCCCGGCTCGACAATCGTTGGATGGGCACGGGCGAAACCGGCGAGCATTTTCTCGACCCGGCACACCCCTATTCACGCGACCTGGATCTCTTCGGCAAGGGTTCGTTGTTCGAGCTCCTCTGCACAGCGCGCACTCGCACGGGCGAAGAAGCTCTGGCCCGATGGCTGCTCGAGCCCGCTTCCGTGGATGAAATCCGCCGCCGCCATTCCGCCATCACCGACCTCCAGGGGAGGATTGGCCTTCGCGAAGATCTGGCCGTGCTGGGTGAAGACGTCCGATCCCTCGTTCATCCGAATGCTTTGGCGGCCTGGGCCGAAGCCCCGCCGATATTGAAACCGGGCCTGGCCCGTGCTGTGGCCTTTGTGCTGGCAGGTGTGTGGCTGTTCAGCCTGGTTGTCTTATTCGTTTGGGGCCGGTGGGAACTGGCGCTGGCGTCAAGCGTCGTCAATTTCATATTCAACTCCCGATTCAGTTCGTGCCTCCAGCAGATTGTTCCCGATTTCGGGGTCGATTTGGCCCCTGATCTGCCCCGGCGTAAAACCCCGTCCGTCGAAGAGATTGCGCCTGATCTTGCTGTAATGGCCGTGGTGCTTGGGCGGCTTGAGCGTGAAGAATTTTCCTCGCCAAAGCTTATCGATCTGCAGTCGGCTTTGAAAGTGGAAGAACTGTATCCCTCCCGGGCAATTGCGCGGCTGGGCCGCCTGGTGGAATATCTGGAATCACGGCGCAACATGTTTATAGGGATTCTCGATCCATTCATCTTTTGGACCCTGCAGTTCGCCTTTTCCATCGAAAGCTGGCGCAGCAAGTTCGGCCCCTCCATTCGAGGCTGGCTGGCCGCTTTGGGTGAAATGGAAGCCCTGTGCGCGCTGGCGGGTTACGCTTACGAGCATCCGGCGGATGTTTTTCCTGAGTTCGCCTCGCCCGAGCAAGGCCTGTTTCAGGCCGAGGGATTCGCGCACCCCCTCATCCCCGAAAACAAAGCTGTCCGGAATGATCTCACCCTCGGCGGCGACTTGCGGCTGATGATCATCAGCGGTCCCAACATGGCCGGCAAGAGCACCCTCGTCCGCGCCGTGGGCATCAATGCGGTGCTGGCCCAGTGCGGTGCGCCGGTGCGTGCCAAACGCCTTATTCTTTCGCCGCTGGCGGTCGCGGCCTCCATCTGCGTTCTCGATTCGCTGCAGGGAGGCATCTCGCGTTTCTATGCGGAAATCACCCGGCTGAAGTTGATCACCGAGCTGACCAACGGCTCCCTGCCCGTCCTGTTTCTGCTCGACGAGTTGCTGAACGGCACCAATTCGCACGATCGTCGGATCGGCGCTGAAGGTCTGGTGCGCAGCCTCGTCGCCCGCGGCGGAATCGGCATGGTCACCACGCACGATCTTGCGCTCGCCAAAATGGTCGATCCGTTGGGACCGCAGGCCGCCAACTTCCATTTTGAAGATCACCTCGAGAACGGCCAGCTCCGTTTTGATTACCGCCTGACCCCGGGCGTCGTGCAGACCAGCAACGCCCTCAAGCTGATGCGCTCCATCGGCCTTGAAGTATGAGGTCCTTCACCGGAAGGCAGGAGCGGATATGAGACCTGCCCTGCCTGAAACGTGACCAGGCGGCCGGGCATCCAAGAGTTCTTGCACAAAACTTGAAAGCTGAACCCAATCGAATCGCCGTCTCGCCCATGTGCCAGTATTCCAGCACCGACGGTTATGCGACGGACTGGCACCTGGTGCATCTGGGCAGCCGCGCCGTGGGCGGAGCTGCGCTGGTGATAACCGAAGCCGCCGCCGTCCTGCCGGAAGGCAGAATCACCTCGCAGGACATCGGCATCTGGGATGACGGCCACATTGAAACGTTATCGCGCATCGTTGGCTTCATTCACCAGCAAGGCGCTCTCGCAGCAATTCAGTTGGCGCACGCCGGACGCAAAGCAAGCACTTACGCTCCGTGGAGGGGCCACGGCGCCGTTCCGGAAAGCAAAGGCGGATGGCAGGTGCTGGGTCCCAGCGAAGATCCCTTCAGCGAGGATTATCCCAGGCCGAAGCCGCTGACACCGGAAGGCATTCGCTCCGTTACGGAAGCCTTCGCGCAGGCCGCTCGCCGCGCTTCCCAGGCCGGTTTCGATGTCATTGAGATTCACGGTGCGCACGGCTACCTGATGCACGAATTCCTTTCGCCCTTCAGCAATCATCGCCAGGACGAATACGGCGGATCTTTCGAGAACCGCACGCGGCTGGCGCGTGAGGTGGTGAAGGCAGTGCGCGGCGCGTGGCCGGAGCGCTTGCCGCTCTTCATTCGAATCTCGGCAACGGACTGGGAAGAAGGCGGCTGGGACCCTGTGCAATCCGTCGAACTCATCCGCCAGCTTAAGCCGCTGGGCATCGATCTGGTGGATTGCTCCTCGGCCGGCAACCTGCTGCAGGCAAAAGTCCCCGCCGGCCCCGGCTTCCAGACGCCCTTCGCGGAGCGCATCCGGCGCGAGGCGGGCATCCTGACCGGCACCGTCGGGTTCATCACCGCTCCCGCACAGGCCGACCACATCATTCGCAGCGGCCAGGCGGACATGGTACTGCTCGCGCGGGAGTTGCTTCGCGATCCTTATTGGCCCCTGCGGGCTGCGCGCGAACTGGGTCATCCCACCACCTGGCCCGTTCAATACCTGCGCGCCGCACCGCAAGGTTCCAAACCCCAGCAGCCGATCGGAGCTCCCAAGGCCAAGCTCGTCGGCCGCTCCTGACACACACTATTCATCAAGCCTTGGAGGGAGTGAGCCAATTCCACTCCCCAAGGCGGATTCCGCGTTGTAATTCCGGGGAATCGATGTCAGAATTCCTGCCAGCGAGGCCCTTTCCTTCACGCTCTTGATATCGGAATGATTCGCGTGACGGCCGGGCCACCCAGGGGCAAGACAAGCCGCTACGCACGATTCCCAAAATCAAAGGGCGCGCCTCGTCCAATCTTATTCTCAGGAGGGCAGACTCATGCCAAACATTACGGACACGCCTCCAGCTCCAGTCCAGGCAGATCTTGACCGACTCCGAGCCCACCTGGACGCAACTCTTCCAAAAAAGAATCCGGACAAGAACATCCACCTGGCCACGTGGAACCTGCGTGCCTTTGGCGGGCTCACCAAGAAGTGGGCCAACGATCCCGGAGACAGCCCGCAGCGTAACTTCCACGCCATCGTCTGTATCGCGGAGATTCTGTCGCGCTTTGACGTCATCGCCATCCAGGAAGTCAAAGGGGACCTGCGAGCGCTCCGGCATCTGCTCAAGGCGCTTGGCGACCGATGGGGCTTTCTGATGACCGACGTCGCCGGAGGAGACCCCGGTAACGACGAACGAATGGCTTTCCTGTTCGACACTGAAAGGGTCAAGCCGTCCGGCTTGGCCTGTGAACTCGTTCTGCCGGAAGTGGCGCGCCACGGTATCCCCGATCCCGCCAACACATTTCAGCGCCAGTTCGCGCGCACGCCCTACGCGGTCAGCTTCCTTTCCTCCGGAGCGACCTTCATCATGGTCACCCTGCACGTCGTCTACGGATCAGGCTCTTCCACCGAGGACCGCAAAGACGAGCTCACGGCCATCGCCAAGTGGCTGGCGGGCTGGGCCACGGACGTCAAAGCTTACAACCACAACCTGATCGCCCTCGGCGATTTCAACATCGACAGGGTCGATGATCCTCTCTACGACGCATTCACGTCCACCGGCCTGTTCACTCCTCCCGACCTCAACGCCGTGCCGCGCACCATTTTTGCCAAGCCCGGTGAGCCGCAGAAAGACAAGCACTATGATCAGATCGCCTGGTTCAACACGGCCGCGGGGATTCCCAAGCTGTCACTCAACTATGTCAAAGGCGGGTTTGTGGACTTTCGAGGAGAAGTGATGACGGATCTCACGATGGAGTCACTCTCCTGGCGAATGTCTGACCATTTCCCGCTCTGGGCGGAATTCAAAGCTTAACCAGACGGCTGGCTTGCCGCGACTTCACTCTTCGCTTCCTGAATTGTGCGGCTATTTCGACGCCAGCCCAAAACAATAAAGGTTCGATGCGTGGTCCACCACGTAGACGCGGCCGCCGGCAATGGCCAGTCCGCTGAAATGCGTCCAGCTCTCGATGTCGCCTCCGCTTTCGTAAAGCGTCTTACCCGTCTTCGCGTCGAGGGCATAAAGAACGGCACGATGCGTATTCTCGCTCCGCTGCCGGTCGGTCAGGGTCTTCTGGCCGTGGTAGATCACCGCCGAGCCCTCCGTCTGCTGCGTGTTTTCTCCGGTGGACAGAGCAAAAACGACGCCGCCCGCGATGGCAACAGGTTCGGGCACATCGAGGTCTCGTGAAATCCATGCGGGCTCGAGCGTCGGCTGTTTCGTCTCGGGATCGATCACCGTGCGAAACGCCATCACGCTCCCATGCGGAGCAGGACCGTTGGTGACGGGAAATTTCGGAAGCTTCTTTGAAGGCGGACCCCACGCCGGAACGTAAAGCCATGCTTCGCCTTCGGTATCCATCCACGCCGACGGTCCGCCCCAGATGCCGTACTGTTCGTACTGCAGCTTGTCGTTGCCCAGCCGCTGGCGATAGAGCGGAGTCTGGTGGTCCTTGTCACCCAGCAAATCGGCGTTCAGCAGGTAAAGCACGCCCTCCTTCCCGCCGACCGCCACCAGGTTGAAGTTACGGTAGGAAAACCAGGCCGGGCTTGAGCCGCCGATGTCGAGGTCGTATCGCGTCAGCTCGCGATAATTCAGCGGCGAGTAGTAGTCGAGCACTTTGAGCGACTGCGGCGCGGCTTCTATCACGGCGCTGCCGTAATCGCCATGGGCAAGATCAAACGGGCCGTCACCCGTCGCAGCATAGATGCGGCCGTCTGCTCCGATGGTGACCCCGCCGCGCCCCCAGATACCCGCTCCGTAGCCGTGTTCCACAATCAGGTCGCGGATCACCGGTCGGCTCGGGTCGCGAACATCCATTGAATAGATTCCCGAGGGCGCGCCGCCGCAACCCTGTGAAATCGAGGTATAGAGAATGCCGTGCCACAGATTCAGGCTCCAGTCTTTCGAAAACGGAGGAACAAACTCGATGGGCCCGACCTTCGTCTTCCCGGTCCCCAGGTCCAGGCCGTAAAGCGCTCCGTCGGCAGAAATCACGTAGAGCAGTCCTCGGCTGCTGTCGACGGTGGGCGTGGCGTTCAGGTTGTTGGGGCAGAGCCACATGCCGGCGTCCTTCGGAAGAACGTGCATGGGAATCTGACGGCTCCAGAGGATTTTGCCCGTTGCGGCGTCGATCGCGTTCACATCGTTCGAACTGCCCGCCACGTAAACCACGGCACGCACGCCCTCTGTCGTATCCACATCATTCGCCACCACCGGAGCCGTGAGCGCCGTCAGAGACTTCGGCTTGTTCTCCTTGATGTTGACCTTCCAGAGCAGCTTCAACTGCGAAACATCTTTGGTGTTGAGCTTGCTTTCGTTCGGAGCCCAGCCGTTGCGCTGCGGGTCGTGTCCGAACGTCGGCCAGTCGCCCGCCACCAGACCCGCGCAACTGCCCAGCATCAGGATGAATGCGCAAAACAGAACAAACCTTTTGTGAATCATTCTCTCGCCCCCTGCCCCCAATTTCCCCGCACCGGACCGGATTGCAGCCTGAAATCCTGCCGATCCACACGGGAGTGCAATCCTATCCGACAACGGCCTTGCCTGCAACCTTGCGGTGACGAAAGCTGCTCGACAGGTTGTGTTCTATGCGTCGCTGCCGGGATAAAATGATCCGTTTCTACGGAGCTGTGCAGCCTGAAAGGGCGAGATTCAGCGTGCTCTGGCTGGTCTGGTCCACGCTGCTCCCGGGCGTCACTGTAATTGGACCGCTGCTTGCGGATCCGCCGGAGGGCGATTTGCAGTTCAGCGATCCCTCTGAGCCGTTGGCAACCGCGCTGAGAACAAGAACCCTTCCCTCGCAAGAAAGGTCTTGACATGGCTACGCTACTATGATAGCCTTGTGGCTAGTCGAACGCTGGGCAACGGAGGTTGCAGAAGAAATTCAGGCCTTGCAACGTCGTTTTTAAGCGGGGCAAGCAGAAAAAAGAATGCTTTTTTAAAAAACAAAGCGGGAGAGTTGTTGAAAACAAAGGATCTGGCAAAAAAACAAACCGGAAACAAAGCAGAAACAAAGCTGGCGATCTTGTTGAAAACAATGAAAACGCCAAGAAAACAAAGCGGAAACAAACCGGAAAACAAAGCGGGCCAACTTGTTGAAAACAAAGATCCGCTGAAAAACAAACCGAAAACCATGAACCTCTCACCGGGGCTTCTGCGCACCGGAATGGCGTCTCTCCCACGATGGATTCAGACACGAAGTTCCTAATGCCTGACAGATCGCACTCATCACCGGCCATTGGCAGGGCCGCTTCCTCCGACATTCCGCTTTCGGGGTCTGTCGTCCGTGCTACAATTGCCTCGCATGGCAGCGGGCACAGCCATTCCGATCCGGGTGATGGGCATCGATCCAGGCCTCAACATAACCGGCTACGGCATCATCGAACGCCGGCGCCAGGGGACCGCTCTGGTCGAAGCGGGAGTGATTCGTCTGCCGCGCGCCGAAGGGAACAACCTGCCCATACGCCTGGAGTCCCTTTTCAAGGGCATTCAGGAGGTTGTCGAAGAGTTCCGGCCGGAGGTCGCCTGTCTGGAAGAGGTGTACAGCCACGCGGATTATCCCCAGACGGCGATCCTGATGGGACACGCGCGCGGAGTGATCTGCCTGGCGGCCCGGCTGGCTCGCGTGCCGGTGTTTCCCATGTCCGCCAAGCGAATCAAGCAGTCCGTCACCGGCAACGGAAACGCCTCAAAGCTCCAGGTGCAGCGGGCCGTACAGCAGCAGTTCTCGCTGGGTTCGCCGCCGCGTCCTCCGGACGTTGCCGACGCGCTCGCCGTGGCGCTCTGTTATTTGAACACGCTCCGGCTCCCGACCAACCGAGACCGGCGCAGCGCCCTGAAGTTCCGCTAAGGGCGGGCGAAATCCGAGAGTAATCCCGGCCGCCATGAAATCCAGTTAAGGAGCAAGTCCCTGATCTCAGAAATCACCGGCGAAGTTCTTTACGACCGCATCGCTCACAATTCCCTGCTGGTGCGAGTCAACTCGCTCTGCTATGAAGTTTATGTGCCGTCGGGAATCGCCTCACGGCTGCGCCAGGCGCCTGAAGGCGAGCGGCAGAATCCCCTGACGCTTTACACCATTTACTACATCGACGGCGGCCTTGCGGGGGGCCACCTGACGCCCAAGCTGGTGGGCTTTCTCGATCCGCTGGACCGCGAGTTCTTCGAAACCTTCACCAAGGTGCCGGGCGTTGGCTTTATGCGGGCGCTGAAGTGCCTGATCCGGCCTCTCAATGAGATTGCCCTGGCCATCGAGCGGGGCGACACGGAACTGCTCAAGAAACTGCCTTACATCGGCACCAAGACCGCTGAGCGCATCGTGACCGACCTGCGGGGCAAGATGGCAAAGTTTGCGCTGGCGCGAAGCGACGAACCACTTTCCGTCGAAACCGAATCCGTTTCGGATCTGAAGATGGAAGCCGTCCAGGTGCTTGAGCAGCTTGAGTACACGCGCGCAGAAGCACAAAGAATGGCCACGGAGATTCTCGCGCGGCACAAGAACCTGAAATCGATTGATGAATTTCTGCGCAAGGTTTTCGAGCAGCGGCAGGAAACAACAAAAAGTTGAAACCGGCGGCGAGATCAGTAACACTCGTAAGTTATGTCGAGAGTCCGATTAGTTTCGCCCGATTTAATCTCGCAGGACGAAGAGAGCTTCAACCAGACCCTGCGCCCGCCCTCGCTTGAGCAGTACGTGGGCCAGCCCAGGATTGTGGAAAAGCTCTCCATCGCCTTGCAGGCCGCGCGGCAACGCTCAGAGTCAGCCGAGCACACGCTGTTGTTCGGCCCGCCGGGGCTGGGCAAGACCACGCTGGCGCATATTATTGCCAATGCCATGGGCGCCAAAATTGTTACAACGTCCGGCCCGGCGCTTGAGCGTACGGGCGACCTGATGGGCATCCTTACCAACCTGGGCGAAGGCGATGTTCTGTTTATCGATGAGATCCACCGGCTGCCTGCGAACATCGAAGAGTTCCTCTACCCGGCGATGGAGGACTTTAAGGTCGACTTCGTTGTTGACAAAGGGATGTTTGCGAAGACGATTAATGTTCCGCTCAAGAAGTTCACGCTGGTGGGCGCCACCACACGGGCCGGCAGTCTTTCCGCCCCGCTGCGGAACCGGTTCGGCCTCTTCTTCCATCTGGAGTTCTATCCGGTTGAAGACCTAAAGCAGATTGTCTTGCGCTCGGCCCAGATCTTGGACGTCCCGGTCGACGACGCGGGAGCTGCTGAAATAGCCCGGCGGTCACGAGGCACGCCGCGCATCGCCAACCGCCTCCTGCGCCGTGTGCGCGACTTCGCAGACGTCAAGGCGGACGGCAAGGTCACTCCGGAAATCGCGCGCCAGGCGCTGAAGCTGGAAGGCGTGGACGAGATGGGCCTGGATGAGCTTGACCGGAGCTTTCTCTCAACAATCATTCGCATTTACAAGGGAGGGCCGGTCGGTGTGGAGGCGATGGCCGCGACCCTGAATGAGGAAGTCGACACGCTGGTGGATATGGTTGAACCTTATTTGCTCCAATTGGGATTTGTCAGCCGAACCAAGAGTGGACGCTTGGCCAATGAGCCCGCTTACAAGCACCTGAAGATGTCCGCGCCAGGCAGGGCTCAGACTCTGTTTGACTGAAAGTTGGGGAAGGCATATTCACAGCCTGAAATTGGAACAATGAAGCGCGTTTTTCTCTCCCTCGGCTCAAATCTCGGCGACCGGTCTCGAAACATTCAAAGAGCACTCGAAGCGGTCGCCACAGAGGGGATTGAGGTTCGTCGCGTTTCTTTCTTTTATCGTACAGAGCCGGTGGAATTCCGGCAGCAGCCGTGGTTCGTGAACTGCGTTGCGGAGGTTGCAACGGACCTGCTTCCGCTCCAACTGCTGAAGACCCTGCAAAGAGTGGAGCGAGACCTCGGCCGGCGCCGCATCTTCGACAAGGGGCCTCGCAAGATTGACATTGACATCCTGCTTTACGAAAATGTCGTGATTCGCTCCGCAGCATTGAATATTCCGCATGAACGCATAGCGGATCGGAAGTTTGTTCTGGTCCCGTTGCGCGAACTTGCGGCCAATCTGCGCCATCCGGTGACCGAGCGGACAGTGGTAGAAATGCTGAATGAAACGGCGGACCAAAGCCAGGTGATTCGCATTGATCCAGAGCGTGCCGCTGCCGGGGGACGATCCTGAATCTCCAGGAGAAAGCGGGATCGGTGCGCAATTGCAGGACGCAGAATCAGTTTGCTGAGAAGCGGTTCGTCTCTGTCATGAGCCGCGTCCTGCATCGCTAAATCCAGACGAAGGGGTTTCCTGTGGCTAAGCTGCCACCTTACGAAAAGCCGCGATTCATTGCCGTAGAAGGCCCGATCCGCGTGGGCAAGACGACTCTGGCGGACATTCTCGCCGATCGCCTGAAGGCCGACCGCCTGCGCGATGTGGACGACAAACCCTACTTGCAGGGCTTCTACCACGAAAAAGCAGGCGCGGCATTCGCCAGCCAGTTGTACTTCCTGATGGAGCGTTTCAAACAGCTTCGCGCGCTTGATCTTTCTGCTTCCGCGGATCGCGTCATCGTCAGCGATTACATCTTTGAAAAGGACAAGATTTTCGCTTATCTCAACCTGAGCGATGCGGAACTGGACCTTTACGAACAGTATTACCAGCTCTTTGCCGAGCAAGTGCCCATCCCGGATTTGGTGATATACTTACAAGCGAATCCGGAGATGCTCAAGAAGCGGATCGAGAAGAAGAATGTGCCTTTCGAAAGCCGCATCTCGGAAGAATATCTCGAAGCTGTCATCAACGCCTACGAGCACTTCTTCTTCCGTTATCGTTCGAGCAACCTGCTGGTGATTGAAACGTCCGAGATCGACTTTGTCGACCGGAACGAGGATTTAAAGCAGTTGCTCCGCCGATTGACACAACCGGTGCGGGGTACTCAGTACTTTTTGCCGCTTGGATCCGCTTCCGCGGACTGAGACGGTCGGAGACAGCGGCGTGATCCGGAGAATGTTTTTGCCGGCTGGCGCCACTGGGTGAAAATCCGGGAAGTTTCGACCCTCTCTGTCCAGTCGAGCAGAAATCCCCTGAGGGTTTCAGGGCGCCGGGTTCGAAAGACGCCTTTGAAGAATCGAGCTGGGACTGAGAGGCTTTTTGTTTCCGGGCAAAGCGGGCAGACAAGATCTTCTTGCTTGCCCAAATCATCAGACGAGGAGATGTCGCCATGGACCCGAAATCACAGGCCGTGAGCAAGATTACGGTTCCGTTAATTCTGGAACGCAAGCTTCGCGGAGAGAAAATCACTGCCCTCACCGCCTACGACTACCCGACGGCGCGGCTGGTGGACGAGGCGGGAATTGACGTTCTTCTTGTCGGCGACTCTCTGGCCCAGGTAGTTCTGGGCTACGACTCTACGGTTCCGGTGACAGCCAGTGAAATGCTCCATCATCTGCGCGCGGCACGGCGCGGAGTGCGGCGAGCTTTGCTTGTTGCCGACCTGCCCTACGGCACCTATCATCTGGGTGAGAAGGAAGCCTTGCGGGCGAGCGTGCGCTTCATCAAGCAGGGCGGCGCTGAAGCAATCAAGCTTGAAGGCGGCAAGAAGCGTTCCCACCTGATCCGCCGAATGGTAAACGCGGAAATACCCGTCATGGGCCACATCGGCCTTACCCCGCAGTCCGTCCACCGCATGGGCGGCTACACGGTACAGGGCAAAACATTGGAATCAGCAACCGGACTGCTTGCAGATGCGCAGGCGTTGGAAGATGCCGGTGTATTTGCCCTCGTGCTCGAAGGCATTCCGCGCGAGTTGGCAGCGATGATCACTCGCCGACAATCCTATCATTGCCCGCCAGCCCTTCTGGAACAATTCGAAAAGGAGATTTCCAGTCAGGCGCATTCTTGAATATAATGCTTCGTTCGTCGCCGTCAGGAATTACATCTTCTTAGGGCGTACGAAATCACCTACATTGTCGCCCGTTGAGTTGCCACATAGCGCGACGATGTGCCGATACAGCTTATGCGCCTGATCACTTCCATTAGCGAAATGAAGGCCCTGGCGCGCGAGGCGCGGTCCAGGGGCAAATCGGTGGGACTGGTTCCCACCATGGGAGCCCTTCACAAAGGACACACAAGCCTTGTTCGCCAGGCAAAGCAGCAGTGCGACGTCGTCGTGGTTTCAATCTTTGTGAACCCGACGCAATTCGGGCCCGGTGAGGACTACGAGCGGTATCCTCGCGACCTCGATAAAGACGTGCAACTGCTCAGAGCCTACAACATTGACGCCGTCTTTTCTCCGGCCCCCGGCGAGATGTATCCGGAGGGGTTCCAGACGTCCGTCGAACCGGGCCCTCTGGCGGTCGCCTATGAAGGAGCTTCACGTCCCGGACACTTCCGCGGCGTAGCCACCGTGGTCGTTAAACTCTTCAACATTGTGCAGCCGGACATGGCTTATTTCGGCCAGAAAGACTTCCAGCAAATCGCGGTCACTCGCCGTCTGGTCGAGGATCTCAATCTGAACGTCCGTTTGGTCATTTGCCCGATTGTGAGGGAGAAAGACGGGCTGGCAATCAGCTCTCGGAATGCTTATTTGAAACCGCCTCAGCGGAAAGCGGCCCTCACCCTCTCCGGCAGCCTCCGCAAGGCCGAAGAATTGGTCCATGCCGGCGTTTATGATGCTGAACAAATATTGAAAGAAATGCACCGGGTGTTGCGTGGCCAGCCCCAGGTCAAGGTCGATTATGTGGCCATAGTCAACCCGGTGCAGTTCAAACCTGTGTCGCGTGTAACCGCAGGCTCGGTTGCTCTGGTCGCGGCTCGAGTCGATTCGGTACGGCTGATTGACAACACCATCCTCGGCCCTCCCGGCGCCTCTCCTGAAAACCTGCTGGAGAAGACCCTCTCCGCGCGCATCGTGACGACCACCCAGGCCAGGGTCCCGGGGATCGAAGCAGAAGCCGTCATGCAAAAGATTGAGGAGTGCCGGGATTGTGCCGCGGTTTCCACAATCCTTCTTCCACCTCGGGAATTCATGGCCAACTATCTGAGGCGGGACTATCCGGATCTGAATTCGGTACGGATTGCGGTAATCGGACGCCATGCGCCCGCCAGGCCTGACAATTCCTTTTACCGCAGCAGCGGAAAGCCTAACCGATTTGTTTGTGCCCTTTACGAATTGCTGGGGGTAAGTGACTTTGCGCAGTTCAAGCAGCGCTTCGTCCTGACCGATGTTCTGCGCTGCCATGCCTCAGGCCCGCGGGTACCAGAAAGGGCCATGCGAAACTGCTCGCGGCACTTGCGAAACGAACTGAAGCTATTCCCGAACCTTGATACGCTCGTGGTGCTTGGGCAGGATGCTTATCAGGAAGTCCAGCGCTTTCTTCTGGGAACTGACCCGAATGAGATCCAGCCGTTTTCCTCTTTCATCGGATCCCAAGGCTGGGTTGAGGAACATGCCAGCCTTTCTTGCCTGGACAACCGCTCCCTTCGAATCTTCTACTGCTACCATCCCTCGCTTGGCTACCGGCGCAGCCCTTCGCTGGCTTCGGTGCTGGGAAAATGACGGACAATCCATCCCCCCCTCATAATTTCAAAGCGGCCAGGACCTGCTGAATGTGCCCGTCAACTTTGACGCGAGGGAACACAGCCTTCACCTTGCCACGCGGATCGATGATGTAGGTGGATCGCACAATTCCCATGCTCTTCTTGCCGTAAAGGGTCTTCTCCTGCCAGGCGCCGTAAGCCTCAAGCGTCTTGTGGTCTGCATCGCTTGCGAGTGGGAAATTCAATTGATATTTGTCGCGAAACTTTGCCAGCTTTTCCGGGGAGTCAGCACTCATCCCCACGACTTTGGCCCCAAGCTTGTCCAGTTCCTTCCTGGCATCAAGAAACTCGTGAGCCTCCCGGGTTCAACCTGGAGTGTCGGCCTTCGGGAAAAAATAGAGAACCAGCTTGCTACCCTTAAAATCGCTAAGGCTGATCGACTTTCCGGAATCTGAGGGGAGCCTAAAACTCGGCGCTTTATCTCCAATTTTCAGCATGTCGCATTCCTCCAGTGCACGAAATCACATCAGCTACTTTTTCCCCTTTGCGCTTGTCTCCGCAGCTTGTCCGGGTTTTGAAGCGGCTTCTCCCGATGCGCCCGGCTCTTTCAGCAGCGACTCGTAAGCTTGTCGATACTGGTGATTTCCAGGATCCAGCTTCTGCGCCTGTCGAAACTGCTCAAGCGCCGCCTGCCGTTCTCCTGCTGCCTTCATGGCCAGTCCCAGATTGAAATGAGCGGTGGGATCGTTCGGCTTAATCCGCAGGACTTGCCCGTACTCAGCAATCGCGCCCTTCCAGTCGCCTTTCTGATAAAGGGCAGTCGCAAGATTGTTGCGGGCAGTCGAGTAATTGGGATTCAGCTTTATGGCCAGGCGGTACTGGTCGATCGCGCCGTCCCCGTTACCTTCTTCCTGAAGAGCAAGGCCGAGATTGTTGCAGGCAACAGCATACTTTGGATTTAGCTTCAGCGCCTGCTGGTATTCCGAGACCGCGGCCTTGACATTGCCGGCCTGCCGCAAGGCATTGGCCAGATTGTTGTGGGGCTGTGCCCAGTCGGGGTCCAGGGCAATCGTATTGCGGTACGCCTCCATCGCCCCGTCCAGATTTCCCGCCATCGCCAAAGCGTTCCCCAAATTGTCGTATGCAATCGCCCAGCCCGGCTTCAGGCGCACAGCTTCGCGGAACTCCGCAATTGCGGGTCGCAGCTTTCCCTGCTGTGCATAGGTCAAACCCAGGTCGTTGTGGGCGCCGGCGTCGTCCGGGTTGAGTTGGAGAGCTTTCTGGAATTCCTTGGCAGCACCCGTAAAGTTTCCTTCGCCTCGAAGCAGCGTGCCAAGGTTGTAGTGGGCCTTGGCGTAGCCGGGATCCAGGCGAATAGCCCGAAGATATTCGAGCAGTGCAAGGCTAGATTTGTGCTGTTGAACGTACGCGGTACCCAAAGCGTTGTGGGCATTCGGCCAATTCGGCTCCAACTGCACCGCCTGCTGGTAGTGGTAGATGGCGCTGTTCAGCAGCCCCTTGGCCTCCAGTTTCTTGCCGGTGGCTAACTGTTCTTCAGCCTTGGCACCCCAATGCACAGGGCCTCGACGCTCTTTCGCATCACTCCTTCGCGCCTTCCCGGCAGACTTCCGAGCCTCACTCCGGTGTCGCCGGGCGGTACTCCGGCTTGCAGTTACCTTATGTTCCTTGGTCCCCTGAGGCGCGTCGGATCGCCCCAAGCTTCGGCACGGGATCGCGAACATTCCCAAAGAGAGAAGTAGAACGAGAACAGATTTCGAAAACATAGGTCGTCGGCCGGGTTTGAACAAGCGGCCCATACAAGAGATTTATCTTCTCAGCTCAACGCGGTATTGCCATGCGATCAGGACAACTCTTTTTTCAGGATTTCCTGGACCAGTTGCGGCTGTGCCTGCCCCCGGGTAGCCTTCATCACCTGACCGACAAACCACCCGAGCGTCGCCGTCTTACCCTGGCGATACTGCTCAGTCTGTTTGGGATTGGCGGCGATGACTTCCCGAGCTATCGCAGCAATTCTTTCAGGATCAGTGATCTGCTCAAGGCCCTTGTCGCTCACAATTTGTTTCGCCGTCTTGCCGGTCCGGAACATCTCTGCCAGAACATCCTTGGCCATTTTCCCCGAAAGAGTACCCTTTGCCACAAGCTTGATAAGCCCCGCCAGATTTTGCGCTGTCACCGGGCAGTCGGGGATTCCCTTGCCGTTCTCCTGCAGAAGGTAGCTCAAGTCATTCAGAATCCAGTTGGCCGCGAGCTTTGCTTCCCTGCAGGCCTTGGCGGTTTGCTCAAAATAGTCCGCCGTGGCCCGCGATGCGGTCAGCAGGCTTGCATCCTGCTTGGGGAGAGCATACTCAGTCTGCAACCGGAGTTCACGTGCCGCAGGAAGCTCCGGCAGAGACCCTCGAACCTCTTCTTTCCACTCCGCCGTGACGACCAGCGGCAGAAGGTCCGGCTCAGGAAAATAACGATAGTCATGCGCGAATTCCTTTGAACGCATGCCGTAAGTGCGCTGTTCGCGGCTGTCGAACAGGCGGGTTTCCTGCAAGATTTCTCCGCCGTTCTCGAGCACTTCGATTTGCCGCTCCACCTCGTAAGCTAGAGCCCTTTGCAGAAACCGGAAGGAATTCAGGTTCTTGACCTCGGTTTTGGTTCCAAAGCTTGCGGCGCCCTTCTTTCGCACACTGACGTTTGCGTCGACTCTAAGGCTTCCCTCTTCCATATTGCAGTCGGAAACCTCAAGGTAAAGCATCAGAGTTTTCAGTCGGGTCAGGTAGTCGTAGGCCTCTTCCGACGAGCGCAAATCCGGTTCACTGACGATTTCGATCAGCGGTACGCCGGAGCGATTGAGGTCGATGTAAGTCTTCTCGCTTGAGTCAGGAAAACCCTCATGCAAAGACTTGCCGGCGTCTTCCTCCATGTGCACCCGGGTGATTCCCACTCTCTTTTTGAGATCGCCCACTTCGATATCAATCCAGCCGTCCACGGCAAGGGGCTGGTCGTACTGCGAGATCTGGTATCCCTTGGGCAAGTCAGGATAGAAGTAATTCTTGCGCGCGAAACGCGAGCGCTCATTGATGCTGCAGTTGAGCGCCATTGCCGCCTTCATCGCCATCGTCACCGCTTCGCGGTTCAGAACCGGCAAAGCCCCCGGCAGGCCCAGGCAAACCGGGCACGTGTTCTGGTTCGGGGGATCACCGAAGTGCGTCGAGCACGAACAGAAAATCTTCGACTTGGTCAAAAGCTGGACATGCACTTCCAAGCCGATCACCGGTTCGTACTTGGCCAAGGTTTCGGGGGACAGCGTAATCAGCGTTGACATGAATACTCCGTACTTGCCTCTTCGGGGGCCGTTAGCCCTGGGGCTTCCAAGCTAAGCGCCTTGATGCAGTTACAGTTTCCTATTATACATGAGGCCCGAGGAAAATCCGGCGAGTGGCGGGACGTGGCAACTGAAACACCGGCAAGCACATCCACTCAGTGTAAGACCGGCATTTTGAGGGGATGGCAGGGTTTCTGTCCGGCTGCAAACGGACTACTCGAATAGTCCGTTGAGTTCGCAGGAACGGCGTGCGTATAATCAGAAGAAAGAGGGGCTATGACAAAACCTAAA
The DNA here is from genome assembly GCA_037379595.1 of Acidobacteriota bacterium. GTDB lineage: Bacteria > Acidobacteriota > Terriglobia > UBA7540 > UBA7540 > SCRD01. The sequence goes on from JARRJI010000080.1 coordinate 33,958, forward strand.
ACTCTGGGTGAACTCAAGAAATCTAACTTGCGCAGCCGGGGCGTAAAGGATGAGATGCGCGCCAACCTGGTCCGCAAGCTGCGCGACGGGGATCCCATTTTTCCTGGCATTGTGGGCTTCGAAGATACGGTGATTCCGCAGATTTCAAATGCCATCCTTTCACGCCACAACTTCATTCTCCTGGGATTGCGGGGCCAGGCCAAGAGCCGCATTCTTCGCTCGCTCGTTTCACTGCTGGACGATGAGATCCCGTTCATTGCAGGGTGCGAGATCAACGACGATCCGTTGAATCCCATTTGCCGCGCCTGCCACGAGTCGATCCGAAAGCACGGCGACGCGACGCCAATCGATTATCTGCCTCGTGAACAGCGTTATGTGGAGAAGCTGGCCACTCCGGATGTGACGATCGCCGACATTATCGGCGACCTGGACCCCATTAAGGCGGCGCGGGGAGGCCATGCGCTCTCCAGCGAACTGACCATCCATTACGGCCTGCTACCGCGAGCCAACCGGGGGATCTTTGCCATCAACGAACTGCCGGACCTGGCGGGCAAGATCCAGGTCGGTCTGTTCAACATCATGCAGGAAGGTGATGTCCAGATTAAGGGTTATCCGGTGCGGCTGCCACTCGATGTGGTTCTGGTTTTCACCGCGAACCCGGAGGACTATACCGCGCGGGGCAAGATCATTACTCCGCTGAAGGACCGAATTGGTTCGGAGATCCGCACGCACTATCCCACAACACTTGAACACGGCATCACCATTACCTCGCAGGAAGCCTGGAGCGAACGCGGCGGTGCGCTTCCTGTAACTGTTCCGCAATTTATCCGCGAACTGATCGAGACCATTGCCTTCGAAGCGAGGGAAGAGAAAAAGATCGACAAGCGGAGCGGTGTCAGCCAGCGGATGCCTATCACCTGTCTTGAAAACGTCATTTCCAACGCGGAGCGCCGTGCCCTCCTCGCAGGCGAGAAAATAGCCGTCCCCCGCCCTTCCGATATCTATGCGGGCCTGACGTCATTAACCGGGAAGTTCGAGCTCGAATATGAAGGTGAGTTGCGCGGCGCGGAGAACGTTGCGCGAGACGTCATCCGGCAGGCGAACGCTCGTGTTTTCAAGAAGTATTTCGATAAGACTCCGCTTCACCCTCTGGTCCAGTGGTTTGAGCTGGGCGGAACACTGAAGTACGAAGAAGGTGCACCCACTCCAGATCTGTACTCGCAGTTCAAGAAGATTCAGGGTCTCCTGGAAAAGACGCAAAACCTCGGCATCAAGGCCAAAGATGATCCCGCGCTGCTGGTCTCGGGCGCAGAGTTCATTCTGGAGGGGCTATACGCGCTCAAGAAGATCAGCCGCAATGAGGAGCTGGGCTTTTACGTGGAACGCCAAAAGCCCGAGAGTGTGGACGAGCGGGCTGAAAGGCTTGGCCCTCGCCGCCGGTCGCTGAATTAGCCTGGGCATGCAATTCGGCAAACGCCGCATGCATGGTTAAGGGGGCAAATCTCGATGAAGTACATCAAGTATGGGAAGTATGTGCCGAATCCCTTTGAAGGCTTGAGCGCCGAAGACCTGATGCAGATGCTTCAAGACTTTCTGCTCGACAGCGGATTCTTCAATGACTATTACGGCGTCTTCGAGATGGACTCTGAGAAAACGATGGAGCAGTTGCGCCAAGCCTTGCTCCAAGCCCTGGAACAGCGGGGGATGGTTTCAGACGAGCTTCTTGAAGAGATGCTCGAAAACCCCGAAAATTCACAACTCTCTCAGGCCTTGGACCAACTGCTACAGCAACTGGCCGACGAAGGTTATGTCACCATTGAGCAGCCCCAGCAGGGAGCGGTCACTGAGCCTCGACAGGGTCAAATGGGACAGGCTGAGGGGAAGACGAGATTTGAAGTTACCGACAAGGCTTTAGACTTTCTCGGTTTCAAAACTCTGAAGGACCTTCTCGGATCCCTCGGAAAATCAAGCTTCGGCCGCCATGACACTCGGGAAATGGCTACCGGAGTCGAGTCGGACGGGTCAAGCCGCCGTTACGAATTTGGCGACACGCTCAACCTCGACGTGAACGCCACCTTACTATCAGCAATCAGGCGCAACGGGCTGACCATGCCGCTCGACCTCGATTATCAGGACCTGCAGGTTCGCCAGTGCGAATACCAGAGCTCCTGCGCAACGGTTCTGATGCTCGATTGCAGCCACAGCATGATTCTGTACGGAGAAGACCGCTTCACCCCGGCGAAGAAAGTGGCGCTGGCGCTGACCCACCTGATCCGAACACAATACCCCGGCGACAGTCTGCACATGGTGCTGTTTCACGATTCAGCCGAGGAAATTCCGCTCCCCCGATTGGCGCAGGTGAAGGTGGGCCCGTATTACACGAACACGCGCGAAGGCTTGCGCCTGGCGCAGCGCATCCTGTCCCGCCAGAGAAAAGATATGCGCCAGATCGTGATGATCACCGACGGCAAGCCTTCCGCCCTGACTCTGGAGGACGGTCGGATTTATAAGAACGCCTTCGGTCTTGATCCCCTGGTTGTCTCTGAAACACTTCATGAGGTGGTGCGCTGCCGCCAGAATGGAATCCTGATAAATACCTTCATGCTCGCTTCTGATTACGGGCTGGTGAATTTCGTGCAGAAAATCACCGAAATCTGTCGCGGCAAAGCCTACTTCACAACTCCCTACACGTTGGGCCAGTATCTGCTGATGGATTACATGAAGAAGAAGGTCAAGCACATCCATTAGACCGGCCCCGATTCCCTCCCTTCCGGACCGCAGGCGCATGACTCCGCGTGGAGGCTGTCAGGTCTCCTCGGCTTGTTCCATTGCGCGCTTCTTATGCTTCGGGGGTTTATTGCGCGGGCTCTCTTCGCGTCTGGTGGCGGGAGGGGTTCCAACTCGCTCACGGGCCTGGCGCTTGACTTCCTTCCAGGCGCGAAACGGTTCTTTCCTGCGAGGTTTTCGGGGGCTCACAATGATGAACTCCGTTGCAGCAGGTGGCGCTTCAACCTCATCCGAGGCCGACAGCACAGATTGAGCATTTTGGCGGAAGTGTGTCGGAATCGAACCGACCGATCCACCAGAGGAGGATCCACAGGATTTGAAGTCCCGGGCGGACACCAGCCCACATGCACTTCCGTATTGATATTAAACGGCTTGCTGCCCGTCGTCAATGCGAAGACCACCCACTGTAGTGAAAATCGTAGTGAGTACTCGCCCCCCGCGTTACGACAATTTCTTCTGCGCCTTCCGGTTCAATGCTTCTAGCCGGTCAAAGACTTGGAATACCTCGTATGCGTCGGCCAGACCAAAGAAAAGATCTCCCTTAAACTCGCTGCTGCCAGTGGCCGACGCTCTGGTAACCCTATCAACATCACAATTAAGGGGGAGTCGGCGGCCGAGAAAAACTACCTGCAACAATCCGTTTGAGAAACAGAACCACCGGAAGACGTCGTTATGTTGACCGGGATGACACCCAAGGCCCTTCAATACGCGAATGTCACGCTCCGCCACAAACTGATTGCAATCGCCGAGGCTCCAGGCACCCAAGACGCAGACTATTCGATTCGCACATTCCAATCGGAAAAGGTGATCATTATTTGGACCGTAGAAAAGGATGATGCCTGCAGGCTATCCACCCACGAGCACAAAATAGAGGGCCCCGCCGGCTTCTTCCTAACGACAACAAAGGCCCACCTCCACCCCGAAAACGAAACACGACACCTCGATCTCTTCGTGGATGAGTCGGAAGAGCAGACGGAAAGAATTTTCGAGACGCAAAACAGACCGTACATCAAACCTATGGAACAAGAAGAGAGGGATCGGGTTCTGAACCGGTGGCGGAATGCGGCAAGGCTACTCTCGCCACATCGGGTGTTAATATCATTTGCCGACCAGATTAGCTTTCCCACAAAACCCCTCAGAGTGCGTCGCGACAGGCCCCGATCCCTTGGTCTCATCGAAGCGTCGGCACTTCTCCGCCAGCACGCGCGCGAGAAGGTCGAAGTGGAAGGTCAGCATTACCTTGTCGCGAGCCTCGATGATTATGCCATCGCCCGAAAGCTCGCATTGGGGTTATTAAAGTCAGCCCTCTCAGGTACGACACCTAGGCGTAGGGCTTTGGTAGCGTGGGCTAATACCCACGATGGGGTGTATCCCAAGCAAGATGTTGACCGGGCCATGATTGGTCGCGCAAGACTACGTTGAAATACATCAGGGAAGCGGTGGACCTCGGTTCGGTCGGTATGAATAAGGAGGCTGTGTCGAAATCGTCTGAATTCCGATTTCTTAAAGACCCTGAGGAGCCGCTTATCGAACTACCTCAGGCCGATGAGATTAGTCCCGATTGGACTCCCGCATTCCAAGAAGGGAGTTAAACGATGGACATTCATGATGATAGCTTTGGAGTTCACCTTTCCAACGCATTCCAGGCTCACGGAAGTCAAAAGTGCAATTTTCAACACATGTCTCGCTGCAGCGACTGCAGCGTTTGATTTGAGGGTGAAGCCCAAAGCATCAATCGTTGCCGTTTGGCATGATGCTCTGCCGGGCAATCGGATCCATTCAGGAAAAGAGGAGAAATCAAAATGCGACGACAATTTCTACGGAGTTTCGGTCCGGAGGTGGAGGTGTGGCCCGAACCGCCAAAGCCCCCGCAACCGGAAGACAGGTACGAGGGTCCGGCGCAGACTCGACGTGGAACGGCTCTCTGTTTCCGGTGTGGCAGACTTCTGTACCGGAATAACAAGAGCCATATGTGCACCCCTTGCCAGCGAAAGTTCGGGCTGCCGACTCTCCGCAGACGCAACAGGCCACTTCAGCAATGGCACCTGAGCATCTGTCATGACGAGAACTGCAAAGATCCGGCCCATTGGGCCGACTGTATCCCGGTGCTCCCCCAAAGACCCAAGCGCCCATCGAGGTCGAAAGCACAGGCCGACGGCTTTTTGGCACCTGTTTTCCATTCAATGCTCCTGGATCGGACAACCTCAGAGGGGCTGGCAAGCCGGGCTCTTGTTATGTCACAAGAACGCGGGTGCCGTATCGGGAAAACCGACTTGATCCGCCAAGCCGTCAAGGAGTACCTCCACAATCACCCCGACTCGGAGTTCTTTGAGGACGCTGCTCCAGGCAGTGTTACCGATCAATCAGAATAGTGCCCAGGCGGCCGTATGGGCGGCAAACCCTCACCAACAGGGCTTGCAGGATCATGTCAGTGCGAAAGGCCTTTGGAAGGAAGATGGTGTCAATTGCTGATTGCCCGGGCCCGCTAAGATTGAGCCTTTATAGCCAACCTCAAGTAAAAGCCACCGATTCAGACCGCACCGAAATCGGCATTACTAAGCTGGAAAAGAAAGCGTTCGACTCAACGTGGGATCATTGATCTGCTTGATATGGCATTAGCCTACTACCGCAATTTTTTCGAGGAGTGTGGCCGGGAAGGAGGGCAGAGTCGCTCTCCCAAGAAGCTGGCGGCCGTAAGGCAGAATCTCATCAAGGCCAATGCAGCCCGGAAGGCGAAAGCAGAAGCACGCCGGCAACTCCGGGCCTCCCAAGGCCTGGTCCCGCCCGAGAACTCATGCAGATTCCCTCCGAGGGGTTAGCTGAGTCTTGAGATCGGCACCCCTGGAACAAGTGCAGCCACTGCAGCGATTGCAGAATTTTCAAGACCGGGGCTTTCCAATTGCTGTCGGTCCTGCCCTGTAACTTGGTGTTGCGGTACTTCCGGGTCGTGCCGTCGAATATTGCGATGCCTTCCGGAAACCTACCGATGCGTTCTGCTACCCTGGCGGGCCAGTTCCGCGGAAAGGCCGTTACACGTCAACTTGACCACTTTCGCCAGACTTCAGAGTGGCTCATGAGCACTTGCGTCATCCGGGCAGAATCCGGAAACCCCCTATCGATTACTCATTACTGGCGCCAGGATTGCATCTTGAGGTTTACCCTCCTCCCGGTGCTTGTTTTTCAAATTCTTGAAGCACACTTCTGGAGACATTCATTGAGGAGTTGACAATTCCTCCTTTCAGTCGAACACACAATTCTTCCTGCGGAGCGTGGTGCTTGGAATGGTACTGATACCTGCAGTTCATCGCGTCAGTGCGAAACACGAGTGGTCGCAAAAGTCTGTCCAGCATTGACTTGATTGCACCAGCCCACTAAGATGGGGGCACGACGGGTGGGGGCCTATCCAGTGACGGGGGAGACCATTTCTCATTACCGGATTCTCGACAGGCTCGGTGGCGGAGGCATGGGTGTTGTCTATAAGGCCGAAGACAGCACGCTCGGGCGGTTCGTTGCTCTGAAGTTCCTGCCGGATGAATTCTCCGGCGACCCGCAGAAGCTGGAACGCTTCCAGCGCGAGGCGAAGGCCGCCGCCGCGCTGAACCATCCGAACATCTGCACGATATACGAAGTCGGCGAGCACGATAGCCGGCCTTTCATCGCCATGGAGATGATGGAAGGCCAGACGCTGAAGCACCGCATCGAGGGCAACCCCATCGATACAGGCTCGCTGCTGGACTGGGCGATTGAAATTGCTGACGCATTGGAAGCGGCACATCAGAAAGGCATCATCCACCGCGATATCAAGCCGGCCAACATATTTGTCACCACGCGCGGCCAGGTGAAGATTCTCGATTTCGGACTGGCGAAATTGAACGCAGGGGCGATCCATGAATCTACGCCCGCGGAGGGACATGCCGCCGCATCGGACGCTCCCACGGCTACTTTCGACCGGGAGCACCTGACCAGTCCCGGCGCGACAGTCGGGACAGT
>JARRJI010000081.1:0-10951 GCA_037379595.1 Acidobacteriota bacterium
CAAACATTTCGCCTGGTCCGGGTGCCACTTGGCCCTGAGCCGGGCGCTATTTGAAATGGCAGCTTTCGAATCTCAGAGACGCAAGAATGGACTTGCTGCAGAAGAAGGCGAGCCGCTACTCCCGGGTGCCGATCGGCACCAGGAGGCCTTTGCGCACGTAGAAATCGTTGCCGCGCCAGTGGATGCGCCGTTTTGAGAAGCTGACAGCCAGGATGAGGAACGCGAGCGCGTCCCAGACCGGTACCAGCCACAATCGCTTGCGCAGCAGGGGGTCTTTAAGGCCCCAGACGCCCACGGTCCATGCCACGGCCAGCCGCAGCACCAGATAGGCTCCCAGGAATCCGGCCGTCCCCTCCCAGGTGTGCTGTACGGCGGTTGCGGCGACCACCCACGGGAGTGACTGAGTCAGCAGCCTGCCCAGTTGCCCCCAGGGACGCGAATTCCGGACCCCAATCGCCCAGCGCAACTGGTGCTTGACGGCATCCAGGGCGCCTTGCGAGGGGGAAACCGTGCACACCGTGTAGGGAATCAGTTCGACATTCTGGCCCTTCGCAGCGATCCGGCGGCCCAGTTCGAAATCGTCGGAGAAGCAGTCGGCAATCGCCTCAAAGCCGCCAATTTCATTCAACTGCCCGGCGGTGACGGCCATGGTTGCTCCGAGGGCGAATTTCACGCCTTCCATCTGCCGCGCAACGATGACGCCGGCGAGGAAGTCGGAGGTCAGCCCGACAGCCTCAACCTCCGATCCCAATTTGGGTTCCGGCTTCATGTGATACATGCACGTGACGGCGCCCACCTTGGGATTTCGAAAGGGGCTGACAACGGCCCGCAGGTAATCGGGCCGGACGCGGATATCACTGTCACTGATCACCAGGATGGGGTAGCGGGCTTCGCGCGACAGGCGGCAGAGCTTGCTAACCTTGCTGTTCCAGCCTTTGCACGTCGAACCGATAAAGAGACGAATGTCGCGGTTGGGATAGTCGGAAATCAGTTTCTGGATGACCGGAACGGCGGGATCGTCGGCATCTGAAACGCCGAACAGAATTTCGTATTCCGGATACTCAAGGTTGCAGAAGCTGGCGAAGTTCGCGTAGGCTTCGCGGTCCAGCCCCCGGACGGGCTTCAGAATGCTGACTGCTGGAGCAAAACGGGAATCCGGTTTACGAGGCCGGCGGAAATAGCGCCAGGCGCTGAAGAGCGCGGCGAGGTAATAAAGGAGAGAAATAATGGCGCCGACGGAAACGACCCATTCGATTAGATGCGTATGTAATTCCATCGCCCTATTTCAGGCGCAGACGAGCGCCACTCCGATGCAGACAATGATAACGCCGAGCCACCTCTCTTTATTGACATGCTCGCCAAGCAGAAACTTTGCGCCAAGGGTACCAACAAGGTAACTTGCCGCCGTAGCAGGGACCACCAGGCTCACATTTGCCCAGGAAAGCAGCGCCAGCAGAGAGAAGAACGCTACGGTCATCAACCCGATTCCGATCCACATCCACTTGATCCGGAAAGCCCGGCCTATGACCCTTAACAGGTTGAGAGGATTGAACTGCTTTACTTCCCCAATGGTTTTCATGGCGAGAGACAAAGAAATATCGCCAAGCTGACCCGCGACAACAACAATCGTAATGAACAGAGCCGTTCGAACGCTCATCGATTTTGAGTCGTACTGGGATGCGTCCCGCCTACCACGACGACGCCCAGGCAAATCAACGCCACGCCGATCCAGCGCGTGGGGGGGACGTGTTCTCCCAGGAAAAAGTATCCCATCAAGGCCACCAGAACATAGCCGGCGGCCGAAGCGGGCGAGACGTAACTGAAGTCTGCCCAGGAAAGTACGAGCATATAGCTCTCCAGTAAAAGGATCAGAAGGATGATCGCCTGCCACACGGTCCGATCTTCCATCGCTTTGGAATAAAAAACGAAGACTTGCTCAGGGGCCCAGCTTTGGAGCTCCCCGAGTTGCTTCATGCCCTGACTGAGTAGAACGTCACCGACGGCACCGAAGGTGACCATCAGCGCCAGCAAAACAAATGTTTTGCCTCGCTGGCCTTTCGATTGACCCATGGACTCCCATCGTTCAGAACTCAAGAATCTGTCCGCGGCTCTGAAGCCAGGTCGATTGCCGGCACACTGATCGAAACGGGCTTCTGAGGGCCCTTGCGAGCAAACTTCAGGCGCTCAGCGCGCAACCGGAGGAATTCGACGGCTTCGTGATAGAGGCGCTTTCGTTCGTCGTTGTTCCATAACGCCTTCCGCATAATGCGCCAGACCACACGAGGCCGGAAATAGTAATCATCATAAAAGCGGTTGACCGCGTCCATCATCTCCGCTGTTCCAAGACCGGGATACTCGATGTGAGGCAACTGGTGTCCGTTGGCATCGGACATGGGGAAATCAACCAACTGGCCGGCCTGCGCCAACTGGTTGTACATCTCCGTGCCCGGGTAGCCGTGGGCGATTGAGACCTGGATGGTTTCGGTGTCCAGTTCTTTGGCAAAGTTGATGGTGCGTTCGATCGTTTCCGGGGTTTCGCCCGGCAAGCCAATAATGAAATCGCCGTGGATGGCAATGCCGACCTTCTTGCAATTCTTCGCAAACCTGCGGCCCATCTCGGTCGTCGCGCCCTTCTTAATGTTCTTGAGGATCCGGTCGTCTCCGGACTCGAAACCCACAATAAAGAGGCGGGCGCCGCCATCGGCCATGGCCTTCAGCGTTTCATAGTCGCTGTGGACGCGCGCCGTGGAGGACCAGCGAAAGCCCAGAGGCTTGAACTTCTTCGAGAGTTCGATCGCACGGTCCTTGCGAATATTGAAGGTGTCATCATCAAAGAAGAATTCCTTGGCCTGCGGGAACAGCTTGAGGGCCTGGCGGATCTCGGTGACCACGTTGTCAACCGAGCGCACGCGCCAGGCATGGCCGGACAGAGTCTGCGGCCACAGGCAGAAAGTGCAAAGTGCAGGACAACCTCGCGAGGAGTAGAACGACACAAAGGGATGGAGGAGAAAAGGAACGTTGTAATTCTCAATCGTCAGGTTGCGCTTGTAGACTTCGGTCGCGAAAGGAAGGCGGTCCAGATCTTCAGTCTGCAGCTCTTTGCGTGGCGGATTGTGCACCACGCGGCCGTCCTTGCGATAGCTGATGCCGAGGATTCCGCTGAGCGGCTTGCCCTGCGCAAATTCGACCACGGCATAATCAAATTCGCCACGGACGATGAAGTCGATGTCTTCGCTGGCCATCAGACTTTCGGTGGGCTTCACCTGCACCGGCGGCCCGACAAAAGCAACCTTCAGGCTGGGCTTTTTCTCCTTCATCAGGCGGACCAGCTTCAGGTCGTTCTCAAAGCCCACGGCGGAAGTGAAGAGGACGACGAACTCGTAATCCTTCGAGATCTCGACAGTCTGTTGGGGAGTGACTTTGTGAGGGGGAGCATCCAGCAGGCGGCTTCCCGGCAACATGCCGGCGGGATAAGTCAGCCAGACGGGGTACCAATACGACTCAATCTCGCGGGTAGCCGGCCAACGCGAGCTCGCACCGCCGTCAAACTTTTCAAAGCTCGGAGGATTCAGTAAGAGCGTCCTCAACACAGACTGCATACACACTCCCTTCATACCTGAATTGATGAATGATGCTTGCTATCTCCCACCCCGATCGTCCGACCTATTGTACACGAAAGACATACCTTTATTCGAATTTACTTGCTTAAAACGGGCAGCGAATCGTCACACACTATAACTCTTTGATTTTAACTCGCGAATCAAAAACCGGTCATCAACTTTTTGTCCAGCTAACCCTGCCTTAACATAACTTTCACTTCGCGCTAATTGGCATCCAGACGCCGCAGGGCGTCATGAGCCGCAGCGTTGTCCGGACTGAGTTGGAGCGCCTCGCGGTACTGGCCGATGGCTTCCTGATTCTTTCCCCACTTCTCGTAAATCCGGGCCAGCCAGTCATGAGCTGCCGCGTGCGACGGGAAATCGTCACGCGGAGGGGACTTTACTAGATAGGCCTTCAGGTCGTGCTCGGCTTTGGCGAGCGACTGGCCCTTCATGACAGAAGCCACGGCGCTGTAGTAATCCAGGCGCGGATCACCCGGCACGATGAGAGAAGCCGCCCGGGTGGCCGCCTCGACTTCGTCCGGGTTACTGGCCGACTCGTAGAAATCCGCAACCTGGAAATAAGCTTCGGCGTGCTGCGGCTTTGCCGCCATAACCTTGCGGTACTCCTGAGCGGCGAGAGCGGGCTTGTTGAGATCGCGCCAATATTCGGCTCGCGCCAGATCGCCTTCCATGGCATTCCGGGAAGCGATGGCTTTGACCTGTCCCCAGGCCTTGTCTTTGCTGCCGCCAAGGATCCATGGCGCTTCGAGGTAAAACTCCATCAAGTCTCGCCGCGCTTCGAGGTTATCGGGATTCAACCGCACCGCCGTCTGGTATTCTTCTTTCGACTTCCTTGCAAGCCAGAAACTGCGGGTCCTTTCCGCCTTGATACCGTATGAACGCGCCAGCCAGAAATGAGATTCTGAGCACTGGGGCGACAGGCTGACGGCACGCTCGGCGAAGTTAACCGCCTGGTCGTATTGACCAACGTCCAGGTAGGACCGCGCGAGCCACAAAGCAGCCTGAGCATCGTCAGGATTCCCGGTTAATTCCTGCTGAAGGACTGCAATCGTCTTGTTGTATTTTCCAGCCTGCAACTCGTTCGCAATAGCAGGCCGCGCGGGGCACGGGCCCGCGGCAGCATGGCCCGAAGCCCACGCCTGGCCGCCAAAGATGACGATGGAGATGCAAAATAATGCTGTAAAGATCCGTATGCGCAGAGATGTCATAGTTAGCAGTTCGACTGGCGAGACCTATGAGGTGACTTGAGGTGAGCCTCCGTTGTGGGAGCGATCCATAATCCGGCCATTTTAGCAGACCACCTTGCAAGACGTACAGAGGGTTGTTCCCGGTAACCGGCCAACCCTCAGAAAGATTCGATGCATCGTTTCTTCCAATAGGTACATCAATATTACGAGAGCGGAAAAATTTTTGGCAGGCAGTCCCTCGCGCTTTACGACTTGACGTTCAGGAAGTTCGCTATCTTGACGGTGGGAAAAGACCATGAGAGGATTAAACTTTCGGGGTATGTAGCAGGAAAGGATGATGGCAAAACAGTGAACGTGAATGCTCGCGTTGAGAACTCGGTATGTACCGAACCGGGCACGCTTCTCTTGTTGCGTCCGAGGGGATTTTGTGCCGGCGTCATCCGCGCCATTGACGTCGTCCGCATGGTTTTAGAGAAGCTGGGGCCTCCGGTCTATGTGCGGAAGGAGATCGTCCACAACCGTTATGTTGTGGACGAACTGGCCAGCCAGGGAGCCGTTTTCGTGGAAAACCTCGACGAAGTTCCCGCCGACGCCGTCGTCATTTTCAGTGCCCACGGAGTGTCGCCAGCCATCCGAGGGGAGGCGCGCGAACGCCGGCTCCGCATCATCGATGCAACGTGCCCGCTGGTTACCAAGGTCCACCTTGAGGTGATCCGCTACGCCCGCAAAGGCTACACGATTGTACTGATCGGCCATCGTGACCACGACGAGATGATCGGAACGCTGGGCGAAGCTCCAGAGGCTATCCGTCTGATCTCCTCCGTGAAAGACGTGGAGGTTTTGGATGTCCCTGACCCGAACCGGGTGGTTTACCTGACCCAGACGACCCTGAGTATCGACGATACCGGGGAGATCGTGAACCGGCTGAAAGAGCGATTCCCTGCCATCGTCGGCCCGCCCGGGCAGGACATTTGCTACGCCACACAAAACCGCCAGATGGCCGTGAAGGCGGTGGCCCCCAAGGCGGATGGAATTCTGGTGGTGGGGGCGCAGAACAGTTCAAATTCAAACCGGCTGGTTGAAGTGGCCCGGCGCGGAGGAACCGCAGCCTATCTTATCGGCAACGCGAACGATATCCTCCCCGAATGGGTCAACGGCCGCCGTCGTATTGGTGTCACTGCAGGTGCGTCAACGCCTGAAGTCCTGGTCAGCCAGGTAGTGGAACGGCTGAAGCAGTGGGGCTTCACGCGTGTTGAGGAAGTGGAATGGATTGAGGAAGACGTTCGCTTCGCTCTGCCTGCGGAATTAAAGGTCTGAATCTGAAAAAGACGCATAGCAAGTACTCGGGGGTTGTATGACACAGGAAGCGGAAATTGAGCTTGAGCCGTCTAGAAAAGAACGCACGGTAGGTGCTGCCGACACCGAACTGGATCAGCGGGTTCAGCAGGCAGTCGCCAAGGCGACCGAGCATTTGCTTTCCCTGCAGGCGCCGGAGGGCTACTGGGCCGGCGAACTGGAGGCGGACACCACCCTTGAGTCGGATTACATCTTTTTCCTTCATGTCACCGGCCAGTTTGATCGCGAGCGAATAGCGAAACTGGCAAACTACATCCGGCGCAATCAACTCGCCGACGGCGGATGGAGCATTTACAAAGGCGGCCCTTCCGAGCTGAACGCCACGGTGAAGGCCTACGTGGCCCTCAAGCTGGCCTATGATTCTCCGGACGCTCCGCACATGAAGACGGCGCGCCGCCGGATTCACGAACTGGGCGGGCTTGAGCAGACCAATTCCTACACGCGTTTCTATCTGGCATTGGGCGGCGCTGTGAAGTGGAAGCACGTCCCGGCCATTCCGCCGGAGCTCATGATTCCGCCGTCGTGGTTTTTCTTCAACGTTTACTCCGTCTCCTCATGGACAAGGGCCATTGTGGTGCCGCTCACCATTCTTTATGCTCTGCGGCCGCAATGGCCCGTACCGGCACGGGCGCGCGTGGATGAGCTTTTCCGAGATCCCTCCGGTCACATCCCCGCCTTCGACTGGGACCACAAGATATTTACCTCGCGAAATATGTTTCTGGCCATCGACCGCCTTTTCAAGTTGCACGAGTCGCTTCCCTGGAAACCCTTCCGGAAAGTTGCAATGGCCAGGGCGCGGCGGTGGTTGCTGGAACACCTTGAAAGAAGCGAGGGGCTGGGCGCAATTTACCCGGCGATGGTCAATTCGGTCTTTGCCTTGCTGGCGCTGGGATATCCGGCCGATGATCCTCTGACCGCTCGGGAGTTGGGTCATTTGCGCGGCTTTGAAATCGAAGAAGGTGATACCATCCGCCTTCAGCCGTGCCTCTCACCGGTGTGGGATACAGCGATTGTGATGTATTCGCTCGAAGAGGCAGGCCTTCCGGCGAACCATCCGGCCCTGATCAAAGCAGCGCGCTGGCTGCTGGACCGGCAGATTGTCGGCCCAGGTGACTGGCAGGTGAAGAATCGGAAAGGCGATTCGGGCGGCTGGGCGTTTGAATATCGGAACGACTTTTACCCCGATGTGGACGACACCTCTTTTGTAATGATGGCGCTCCAGCGAGTCGCCTACCCGCAGAAAGCCCGGCTGGAACATGCCCTTCGGCGAGGCATGCAATGGATGGTCAGCATGCAAAACCGGGACGGCGGGTGGGGAGCGTTCGACTACAACAACGATTGTTTAATCCTGACGCGCGTTCCTTTCGCGGACCACAACGCCATGATCGATCCCTCAACAGCCGATGTAACGGCGCGCGTGCTGGAATGCCTTGGGCGCTTTGGCTGGCCCGCTTCAGATCCTGCAGTGCGGCGCGCGCTCAACTTCCTGCGAAAAGAACAGACCACTGAGGGCGCGTGGTACGGCCGGTGGGGAGTCAATTATATTTACGGAACCAGCGGCGTTTTGCGGATGCTTGAGACCTTCGGCCTGCAGTCAAGCGCGGAGGCGCAGCGAGGCGCGGACTGGCTCTGCTCGGTCCAGAAAACGGGCGGCGGATTTGGTGAGTCCTGCGCTTCGTATGACGATCCTTCCCAGAAAGGGCGAGGGACCAACACGCCGTCTCAAACCGCCTGGGGATTGATCGGATTGCTGGCAACGAGAGGCGTCGACGATCCCGCCGTCACCCAGGCTGTCCAGCATTTGCTTGACCAGCAGACTGAACAGGGCTTCTGGAATGAACTTGAATTTACGGGCACCGGATTTCCGCGGGTCTTCTATCTCTGTTATCACTTATACCGGGACAGTTTCCCGCTTTATGCCTTGGCGCGTTACCAGAACCTCCGAAACAACAGGGCGCAGGCAGAAGCCATTCGTCTTGCGCCCGCGAAATTCAATTCCGGGAATGGGAATGGAAAAAAGAACGGGAGGATTTGATGAGATTTCCGCTCAGCATGACGACGAGTCTGAGCACTTACGTCGCGGGAAAGAGGCTTCATAGAACTGAAAAGTTTCCCCTGGTCATGATGCTGGAACCGTTGCACGCCTGCAACCTGACCTGCACAGGTTGTGGCCGGATTCGGGAGTATAAGGACACCATTCGTGACAAGCTGACCGTCGAACAGTGCCTGAACGCCGTGGATGAATGCAACGCGCCGATCGTTTCAATCTGCGGTGGCGAGCCGATGATCTATCCCGACCTCCCGCGCCTTGTGAGCCAGATCCTGGCTCGCAAGAAGCACATCTATCTTTGCACCAACGGCATGTTTATCCGCAAACGGCTGCAGGACTACAAGCCGACTTCCCGCTTCTTCTTTAATGTCCATCTGGATGGGCTGGAAGAGACGCATGACCTTTGCGTGGAGCGCAAAGGTGTGTTCCGGGAGGCAGTGGAGGCGATTAAGTTCGCCAAAGCCGCCGGATTCCAGGTTTGCACGAATACGACCATTTATAAACAGACCGACTTGAATGAGATTGCGGAGTTATTCAACTTCCTGCGAAGCCTTGGCGTTGACGGCCATATGCTTTCACCGGCTTATTCCTACCTTGCCGTTCAGACCAAGGAAATCTTCATGTCGCGGGAGGATATCCAAGATAAGTTCCGCCGAGCCAGCGAACTTCTTCAGAAGTACAGCGTGATGACCTCGCCGATCTATCTGGAATACCTGCGAGGTGAGCGCGAGCTGGAGTGCACCGCCTGGGGCAACCCAACTTACAACCCACGGGGATGGAAGGGTCCGTGCTACCTGATTACCGACAAGCACTATCCCACCTACAAGGAATTTATGGAATCCACTCCCTGGGAAAAATACGGACCGGGAAACGATCCCCGGTGCGAACATTGCATGGTGCACGTAGGCTTTGAGCCCTCGGCGGTGCTGGGAGCCAACCGTAACCTGCCTGACACATGGAAGCTGCTGAAGTGGCAACTCACAAGCCCGAAAAACGGAAAAAACGGTAACGGCGCCCACAACGGAAATGGACACGTAAGATGACGTCTCTGGTTACAGGGGCAAACGGCTTTGTGGGCAGCCACGTAGCTCGGATGCTGGTTGAGCGTGGAGAGAAGGTTCACGTTCTCCTCCGCCCGCAGAGCAGCCTGCGAGTCCTGGAAGGTTTGCCGGTCGAAAAGGTTTACGGCGATCTGCGGGATCCCCAGTCGCTGGACCGGGCTGTCGAGGGCGTGGAGCGCATTTTCCACGTAGCGGCGGATTACCGGCTGGGAGCGTCGAACCCGCAGGATATATACGATTCCAACGTGACCGGCACGCGAAACCTTCTGGAGGCCGCTCGCCGGGCAGGCGTGAAACGCATCGTGGTGACCAGCAGCGTGGCGACCATCGCAGTTGACCGGGGAAGCGTATTGCCGAACGAACGGACCGAGGCCCGGCTGGAAGAAATGATCGGGCATTACAAGCGTTCAAAATTCATGGCTGAACAGGAAGCCCTGCGGGCGGCGAACGAGGGTCTGCCCGTGGTTGTGGTTAACCCCACAACACCCGTTGGCCCGGGCGACTGGAAGCCGACGCCGACCGGCCGCATCATCGTGGATTTCCTGAATGGCAAAATCCCGGCCTACGTCGAGACCGGCCTCAACTGGGTTCCGGTCGAGGACGTTGCCGACGGCCATTGGATGGCCGCAGAACGCGGGCGCGTGGGAGAACGATACATTCTGGGCGGGCGTAACATGCTGCTGAAAGAAGTTCTTGACGTTCTTGCCGGGATCAGCGGGCGGCGGAGTCCTCGAGTCCGATTGCCCCATTCCGTGGCGATGGCGGCGGGATACGCCGACCAGTTCTTTTCTCGCATGCTTAATCGTCGGCCGCGAATCCCGCTGGAGGGCGTTCGGATGGCGCGCCACAAGATGTTTGTCGATTGCTCGAAGGCCGTTCTGGAGCTTGGCTTCCGCGCCGGGTCCGTCGAAGCAGCGATTGAGAGAGCGGTAACCTGGTACGGCCAGAATCATTACACCCGCGGCGGCAACGGTGCTGCAGCGGCAAATTATGGACGGGCAGCATAAGGCGACCCAAGGTAGCCGGCATGAGGATGATGGTGACATTTGCGGTTGACTGGGAATTCAAGCCCTGGCTGCGCATTCGACCTTTCCGGCAGGTTCCCGGCGGCGCGCGCGCCTTCGAGACCCGGATTGCCGGAACTGATGTGACCGTTGTCCTGACCGGCGTCGGCCCGCTGAATTCATCCCGGGCAATTCGTGCCGCGATGGATGCGGTTCTTCCGGATTTGTGCATTGCCTCCGGACTTGCGGGAGGTCTTAAACCGGAGCACCGGCCAGGAGAAGTTCTGGTGGCGCGGGGAGCACGTTCAGAAGCGGGCCGCGAGGCCTTCAAGAGCGACGAAAAGCTCTTCGGTGCGGCCGTCGAGTGCGGAGCCAAGGCGGTAGACCGATTTATTTCTGCCCAGCACGTCGTTCGGACGGCAAAGGAAAAAGCACAACTCGGCGCATCTGCTGATGCCGTTGACATGGAATCTTTTGCTATCATGAAAGAAATGGGCGACCTGGGTGTTCCATGCGTCGCAGTCCGCAGCGTCGCGGATTCGGCGGAAATGGATGTGCCCTGCGATTTCGATCGGGCGCTCGACAGTTCGGGGCATATCCGGATCATCCACGTCCTCGGCCAGGTGGTTTGCGACCCCAGGCAGGCATGGCCGCTGGCGCGACTAGGAAC
>JARRJI010000082.1:0-17112 GCA_037379595.1 Acidobacteriota bacterium
GCCGCACAGCGTGATCAGAACAGCGTCTTTCACCGAGGTTATCGCTTTCACGCCACCGTTGCCATTCTTGGGCGCGGCCACAATCCTAGTTCCGGGACAGGACGGGTTAAAGCTGTTTTTGATCCAAACGGGAATCTTCTTCTGCATCACCGGTTGAATGGTCCGGGGATGGAGCACCTTGGCACCGAAAAAGGAGAGCTCAATGGCTTCGCGGTAGGAAACCTCCGGAAGGATACGCGCCTCCGGCACCAGGCGCGGGTCGGCCGTCAGCACGCCATCCACGTCCGTCCAGATCCAGACCTCGCTGGCATCGAGAGCCGAACCCAGGATGGTGGCGCTGTAATCGGAACCGCCGCGGCCAAGCGTGGTGCAGACGCCTTCTTTCGTCGCCCCGCGAAAGCCCGTGACGATGGGGATGACGCCGCGCTTCAGCAGCGGCCCAAGCCTGCCCTGCGTCTTCGCCCCGGTCTCTTCGAAGAGCGGGCTGGCATTGCCGAAGTTGTCATCGGTCACGATGCATTCCGTGGAATCGACCGCCTCGGACTTTAATCCGTTCGACCTCGCGATGGCCGCCATCAGCGTAGCCGACATCACTTCACCGAGGCTGGAAAGGGTGTCCATGCCGCGGGGCGTGATTTCGTGCAGCAGGGTGAATCCCGAACACAGGTTCTCAAAATGTTTCACCAGTTCCGCCAGGCGAGGCAGCACGCTGGCCTGTTCGGCCGCGGAGAGCAACTGGTCCGCCACTTCACGGTGACGCCGCGCAAGTTCCTGGCGCGAACCTTTCCAGGGCTCCTCCAGGCCGTCGCTGGCTTGGGTGGCGGCGCGGATCAGCATGTCGGTGGCGCCGCCCATAGCCGAGACCACCACCACAATGTCAGCGTGCCTGGACTGCTCCGCAAGAATGTCGGCCACGCCCTGCATGCGTTCGGCGCTGCCCACTGACGTGCCGCCGAACTTCATCACAATCAACGGCCTTTTGCTCCGGCTCGAACTTTGGCTTTCTTTCACCATGTTCCCACCTGCAGACAAACAGAGGCGCGCTCAGCCATTCGAGCGGAGCCTCACAAGCCTCCGCCCGTTAGCGAGTCTTCGTTTTCGCAGTGTTGATGATTTCGGACAGGGAGGCTTTGGCCGTCTCCTGGACAGCCTGTAAAAACACCTTGGCAGGCAATGACAGATACCGGTCACGGCGATAGATCAAGCCGAGCTCCCGGAAGATTTTCTGGCCTTCCAAAGGAATCAGCTTCAGCACGCCGGCGGCCACCTCCGGCTGCACATAAGCCCGGTTGATCAGCGAAATCCCCAGACCCGCACCCACAAACTTCTTCTGCGTCTCGACACTCGCCAGCTCCATCGAAATCTGAAGGTGGTCGCGAAAATCGCGCAGCAGGCGGTCGATCACCACGCGCGTGTGGCCGGTCTTGGGAAGAATCAGCGGATGCTGGGCGACCTCCTCGACCGTCACGCTGCGGTTCTTGGCCAGCGGATGATCCCCGGGCACCACCACCTGGACCTCATCGCGGAAGACCGGAATCACTTCAATGTTGTTCGCAGTCTGAGGAAGCGTCACGATGCCGAGATCGACGGCGCCTTCCTGAACTTTCTGCAGAATCTTGTGGCTGAAATTGCGGTAAATGCTGATCTGCACCAGCGGGTAGCGCTGGCGGAAGTATGCAAAGGTCTTGGGTAGAACGTAAAGGCAGGTCGCCTCATTCGCTCCGATGTAAAGCTTGCCGCGCGGAGTCTGATTGAGTTCGGCAATCGCTTGCAGCGCCTCTTTCTGCAGCGCCAGAAGCTGCTCCGCGTACCGCAGCAGAATCTCGCCGGCCGGCGTCAACTGAACTTTCTTGCCGCTGCGGTCAAAAAGCTTTTCGCCACACTCCTGCTCGAGCAATCGCACCTGCGCGCTGATCGCCGGTTGCGTCCGATAAATCTTCTCAGCCGCCCGCGAAAAACTGTGCAGCTTGGCAACCTGAATGAAACTCGCTAATTGATCGTAATCCATAGCTCCAACACACACAAGAGTTACAAACCATACATTTTACTCTATTTCAGCGTGGTTGTGGGAGGCAAAGTAGGAAGGATGGCCAATTGCGCTGCGTTGACCAGGGATTTCCGCCGCCATTGAAAATGCGCGCCCCAAAAGCGGGCGGTGCGGGATTGTTCTCTAACTTCGCGACACTTGGCCGGCAAGAGGCCGCACCTATCGAGAAGGTTTCGATCCGATGCTGAAGACTCGCGCGCAAAGGCGCCACGACGCGAAGGTTGACAAAGAACTTTGAGAGGTTCTGCGCTGCTTTGCACCCCGGCGCCTCTGCGTGAGGGCTTTTGTTCGCTTCACGCCTTCCCGACTAAAGGACCCGTAGATGCGGACGGTATTTTCGCCGTGGAGTCCCTGCAAACCAAGACTCAGCGCGTCGAAGCCGTGGCGCGTGACCAATGTTTTTCGCATGCACTGCAAAAGGCGCGATGTTTGCGCTAACCGTGGACTCTGTCTTTTGAGGGGCGTACGAAGGAGGAAGGGTAATGAGGGAGCAAGGAATCAAAGTGTTGGTTGCGGGTCATTAGGGGGGAAGACCTGAGGGTTACTGCGAAGTGTTGTGAAGGTCCGATTCCCTGCTCCCTCATTTATCCTTACGGAATCGTTTTACCTATTTAGTTAATGTCTGTCAAGGTACGTTAGTTCTAGAACCTCGGTTCCTGTCCCATTGGACAGTCGACCGGTGCACTGCGCCAACACCCCCAGAGCTCTTCCTCAAGTTTGAGGAGAAGCGAGGCCCAAGGCCTTGGTAATCAATACGTTAGGGCTTGCAGTCCTTTTGTAATTTCCCCAATAGCCCCGAAAAGCCACGCCCTTCGAGAACGACGTGGTGTTACCGGGCGCGCTGGCGGACAGGGCCCCGGCTGAAATATTTTGGGAAGGGGCAAGACATGACGCGACGGGCGACCCTGTTTTTTTATCATTTGTGATTCTTGCCGCGCTATGTATTGCGGCCTGGCGCCTCTTCGCGGGGGGTTGGATCGAATTCCAGTTTTCGCATCAAGAGTTCTTTTGGATGGGTGTGGACCGGGAAGGGCACAGGAGAAATACAAGGGGGGCAGAGAATCTCGGGGTTTCATGTGGGGGTAATTGGAATGAACCAATTCACTGCCCCCCTTCCTCCCGTTATGTTGAATCCTACACTGGCATAATCTGTTAATAGCTGTCAAGGCACGTCAGTCCTAGAACCTTGGTTTCAACGGAGGGCGACGGGGGTGGCAGATGTCCAGCAGGAGCGAGTGCCATACGGGCCCTGCGTTTTCCGGTCGCCCCATTCCCCTCAAAGATTTGCAACTCGGCGGAAAGACACGAATGGCCTTGGCGAATTCCTTGCCAGCCGTGATAAATTGAAACCGGCAGAGCATGCACCATGCCCAAAGATCGCCGCATCAAATTTGCCTGGATGGACGTGCTGTTGCTGGTCTTTCTGGCCAGCCTGGCGGTGCTCTATCCAGTCTCCGAAATTCACGCCCAGCTCATCCTGCTCTCCATCGGATTTTTCCAGGTCTTCGAACGGAGCTTTATCGGCGTGGCGGGGCCGCGCGGCGAGATGTACAGCATCCTGATCAAGATCGGCCTGGCGTCACTGCTGATCTCGCACTCGGGCGGCATCAATTCGAGCTATTATCTGATTTATTATGTCCCCGTGGTGACGGCGGCCATGTACTCGGGCCCCTGGGGGACACTGGGCTGGACGGCGCTCACCTCGGCCGCTTACTGTTCATTCCTGATCCCGGCGTTGCAGGAGTACCGGCTGACCGCGGGCGGGGCCAAGGAGCTTGCCATCCGCAACCTCTTTTTCTTTCTGGCCGCCATGCTGGTGAACCGCTTCGTGATGGAAAGCCGTGACCAGTCGGAGCGTTACCGGCTTGTGGCCGAGCAACTGAGGGAAGCCAACCGCCAGCTTGAGCAGGCGCAGGCGGAAGCCCGCAGGTCCGAGCGGCTGGCGGCGCTCGGGCAACTGAGCGCGGGGCTTGCCCACGAGATTCGCAATCCGCTCGGCGTCATCAAGGGATCGGCTGAAACGCTGGGACGGAAAATGCCCAGCGAAGATCCCATGGCCAGAGAGCTTGCGGGATATATTTCAAGCGAAGTTAACAGGCTGAACTCGCTCGTCAGCCGGTTTCTCAGCTTCGCCAAACCGCTGGAACTGAAGAAGCAGCCGGAAGACATTCGAACGATCGTCGAGCAGGCGCTGAAAGCGGCGCAGGAGCGCTGGCCCGAATCCGGCGTGCAAGTGGAGCGCGCATACGAGAACGGACTGCCGGCCGTTCCGGTCGACGCGGAACTCGCCGGTCAGGTTTTCACGAATCTTGTCTTCAATGCTTATGAGGCGATGGCAGCAGAAGGCGGGAAACTGCGGGTGGGACTTGCAAACGAGTTTAGCGATGGCCGGCGCGGAGTGGAAGTCTCTTTCGCCGACACGGGGCCCGGCGTGCCGGCGGAATTGCGCGAGCAGATCTTCAATCCCTTTTTCACGACCAAGAACAACGGCGTGGGGCTGGGACTCTCCATCGTCTCGAAAATCGTGGACGACCACGGAGGCTGGATCCGCGTGGACCCGAATCCGGAAAAGGGCGCCCGCTTCCGCGTCTTTCTGCCGGCAGAATGACAATTGTGTTGGGCATCAGCTAGACTTGCGCACGGTGCGTCGGGGCGAGGGTTCATCCTTGCCGCTCAGGCCCTCACCCACGACTTCGTGGTCCCGCGTCGCAAAGGGAGAGGGTTATGATTAAGGGGCGGCGCTGGCGGCACGGATGAAGCCGTGCCCTGAAGCGTGGGATAAGCATTTATGCGGGAAAACTTGATGTACCCTGTATGACTGCGAATGGTGAGTGATTCCGAATGCCAACGATTCTGATTGTCGAAGACGAACCAAGAATGCAGCGATTGCTGGAACTGAACCTGGCGGATGACGGTTACACAACCCGCACTGCCAGCACCGCCGAGCAGGGACTGAAGGTTCTGGGAAGCGACCGGGTCGACCTGGTGCTGAGCGACGTGAAGCTGCCCGGGATGAACGGGCTGGAATTTTTGCAGGCTGTGAAGCGCGCCAACGCCGCGATTCCCGTGGTGATGATGACGGCGTATGGGACGGTTGAAAGCGCCGTGGAAGCCATGAAGGACGGCGCCAGCGACTACGTGCTGAAGCCGTTTTCCATCGAAGAGATCAAGCTGATTATCCGCAAGGAACTCGAGGTCAAGCGGCTGCACGAAGAGAACCGCCTGCTGCGCGAGGCGCTGGGCCATCGCTACCAGTTTGAAAACATCGTGGCGAAAAGCGCCGGGATGCAGGAAGTGCTGGCGACGGTGGAGCGCGTGGCGCCGACCAATTCCACCGTGTTGCTGGGCGGCGAGAGCGGCGTGGGAAAGGACATGATCGCCCGCGCCATCCACCAGCACTCGCGGCGCGTGAGCGGGCCGTTCGTCAAGATCAATTGCACCGCCATTCCGGAGAACCTTCTCGAAAGCGAACTTTTCGGATACGAAAAGGGCGCCTTCACCGGCGCCATCACCGCAAAGCCCGGCAAGTTCGAACTGGCGGATAAAGGCACAATCTTTCTGGACGAAATCGGCGACATGCCGGGTAGCCTGCAGGCCAAGCTGCTGCGCGTGCTGCAGGAACGCGAGTTTGAGCGGCTGGGCGGGACGAAAACGATCAAGGTGGACGTTCGCGTGGTGGCCGCCACCAACCAGGACCTGCGCGCCGCACTTGAGCAGGGAACGTTTCGCGAGGACCTCTATTACCGTCTGAACGTCGTGCCCATCTCGATCCCACCGCTGCGCGAGCACAAGGAAGACATTCCCTACCTTGTGGACCACTTCATCCAGCGTTATGCGGAAAGCTCCGGAAATCCGATCGAGGGCATCACGCCTGCGGCCATGAAGCTCCTGATGGATTTCCACTGGCCGGGGAACGTCCGCGAGTTGGAGAACATTCTCGAGCGCGCCGTGGTGATGGCCGCCGGATCAAATATCGACGTCGATGATATTCGTCTCGATGTTGCCGCGCCAGCCACGAGCCGCGCAGGCGTTGAGCCTTCGTCAATGGCAGCCAACGGCTCTGTGCTGCCGCTGCTGCCTGAAGGCACCTCGCTCGAGCAGTTTGAGGACAGGATCATCAAGGAAGCTCTGGAACGCGCCGGTGGCAACAAGAGCCAGGCCGCGCGCCTTCTCGGCCTCTCCCGCAATGCGCTGCGCTACCGCCTGTCCAAGATGGGCGTACCGGACGAACCGGAATCGTGATGTTTCCACGCCGGCAAGCTTGAATCCCGATCCTGCCACCCCTCCCCCGATTGGTGGTTGAAATCCACCACCCTTGGCTGATATCGACCAAGAAATCACCAGCCCCGCCGAGCATCAAAATCATAAATGCCTCAGCCCCTGCGTTATCAGTGACTTGCGGAGGTACCCCTGGGCGGTTTGGCAATCATCGTGCCCTGACGCCTCTGCTTCCCGGCGACTCGGTTGCGACCGGTGCCGGCTCGCGCGCCGAGATTCAGCTTGACCCCTCGAACGTGTTGCGGCTGGCTGAAAACTCTGAAGCCAAGATCGCCGATCTGAGCCGTTCGCGCGTTCAACTGCAGGTGGCGCGCGGCACGGTCGATCTTGCGGTGTTTCAGGGCAGCCAGACAAGCGCCGAAGTCGACACGCCGAACGTGGCGGTCGAACCCGGCAGCGCAGGAACTTACCGCATTGATGTAAATTCCAATTCCCTTTCGCTTGTGACGGTCCGCGACGGCCAGGCGCAAATCTCCACACCACAGGGCTCGACGACCCTCAGCCAGGGGCAGCAGATCACGGTCGAGGGAGCGCAGAATCCGCAGTATCAAATTGTAAATGCGCGTCCTCTGGACAGTTGGGACAGTTGGAACAGCGATCGGAATCAGGTCATTCAAAATGCCCGGAATTACGAGCACGTTAACCGCAACTACACCGGGGCGCAGGATCTGAACAGATACGGGCGCTGGGTCTATGTGCCGAATTACGACTGGTGCTGGACGCCTTATGTGAACGCCGGCTGGGTTCCTTACAGCTATGGCCGGTGGGTGTGGGAGCCGTATTATGGCTGGACCTGGGTCTCCTATGATCGGTGGGGCTGGGCGCCTTATCACTATGGACGCTGGTTCTTCTACGGCAGCAGCTGGTACTGGTGGCCTGGCGTCGTAACACCTTATTACTACCCGGTCTGGGGACCGGCGTGGGTTTCGTTTATCGGATTCGGCTACGGGTACTACCACTTCTCTTTCGGCTTTGGATACGGGTTCCGGTCGATTGGCTGGTGCCCGCTTGGACCGAGGGACCGATTCCATCGGTGGTGGGGACGGGGACACTCGTTTAACATCGTCAACTACAACAACTACTAGGGCCGTGGTTATGGCGGCGGACGGCGCGGATACCGCGGCTCAAACCTGGAAGCGGCATTCTCGAATTATCATGTGCGCCGGGGGATCACCACAATGCCCGCGGGCCGGTTTGGCCGGGCGGCCGTGGGGCGCAATCGGCAGGTGGTGAGCGAGGCGATGTTGCGCCGGGCGGACCTTGTCCACGGCACGCTGCCGGTGGTCCCGACGCGTGAAAGCCTCCGGGTCACGAATCGCGCAACGGCTGTCCCGGCAGTGGCAAGAAGCCGCGCCAATAGCGTCCACTTCTTTACACGGCGTCCGGTGACTCCGTTGAATGGCCGGCACTCATTCAACAACCAGGCGGCTTCAATCCGGCGGATGATCCAAACCCGCAACGTGAGAGGCGTGGGAGCAAATCGTGGCGCCGCATCGGCATCAAATCGCAATTTCCAGTTCTCGCGACCGACCGGAGGGCAGCAGCGCGCCACTCAGGGCAGCCAGCAGAACGGGCGCCGGTTCGGAACCAGCACTCAGGCAAGAAACGCTCGCGGACAGGAACAGAGGTCTGTTGGTACGCAGTCAGGGAGCAACGCGGGACGCAGGAATCCTGCACCGATCGTGCGCCAGGGTCTGCGGTCCGGCCGGAATGCAAGTTCCGGCAACAGGCCCGGCCAGCAGTCGAACCAGCCGAACTGGCGCCGGTTCGGAACCGGGAACCCTGGAGTGCAGTCGCGGAGTAACGCCGGACGCCAGGGTGCGGCTCCCGTTATCAGGGAGATTCCGCAAAGGCGGCAGAATGCGAGTCCGGGCACCAGGCGCGCGCCGCAGTCGAACCAGTCCAACTGGCGCCGCTTCTCGGGCAATGCCCCATCCTCGTCACAGCGGCAAAGCCGCGGGGTTCAGAGGTCCAGCCCGCGGTCTCAGGCGACGGGCCGCAGCCAGCAGAACGGGGGAAACAACTTCCGCCGCTTCACTCCCCAACCAGCGCCGCAAGCTGCTCGGCAAAACCAGGGACGATTCAACAGCAACTCCCGGGCGGCGCCGCAGCAAAACAATGGGAACCGCGCCGGATGGAATCGTTTCAGGCCGCAAACGCAAGCTCCGCAGCAACAGCGGAGAGGTTTTTCTAACGGGCAGTCCCGTGGGAACAGTCAGCCTCGCTCCCAGTACCAGAGGCAGCCAAGCTACAGGCAGCAGTATTCACGCCCGCCGCTGCGACTGAACAAACCCATCGTAACTGAACGCCGGCGGTCCTATTCAGCGCCACGCGGCCGGCAATCCTACTCGGCGCCTCGCGGCCGGTCGGAATCAGGTCATCGTGGTGGCGGCACGAGAGGTCCGTCCCAGCACTCTTCGCGGGGCTCAGGTGGCGGACGCCACAGGCGATAAGAAGTAGCACAGGGTTGCCAATCTAGAAGCGAGAAAGGTCCCTGAGCGGGCAGGCTCTGGCTCTGCCGGTTCAGGCTTTGCTATGTGTGCTGGAAAAGTACGTTTCGATCTCTTCCAGCGTCTTCCCCTTGGTTTCCGGTAAAAAGAACGTCACGGTAATGAAGTAGATCACGGTGAAGCCGGCAAAAACGAAAAACATTGCGGTATAGCCATAGCGGCCCACCGTGGGAAGGAAAATGGCGGCCAGGAAGGTGGCAACGGCCTCGTTGATCACAAGGGCGATGCTCATGCCATTGGAGCGAATGCGGGTCGGCATCAGTTCCGACAAAGCCAGCCAGACGCAGATCCCGGGTCCCATGGCGTAAAACGAGACAAAGATAAACAGGGTGAGGGCCACCAGCCAGCCGTTTGCGCGGCTGGGCAAGGGCGTGATCAGGGCATGCTCGATACGCAGCGGAGCGGTTCGGGCCTCTTTGAGATTGCCAAAAGGATCGGAGAAGAAGGCCAGCACCGGATTAGCTGGAACGCAGCTTGAGCGGTTCAATTGAACCGGTGTCGAGAGCGGATGGCTTGAAATCGCCGCCGGGGTTACGGCGCTGAAATCTCCATAAGAATAAATAATGGTCAGCGTAGCCGGCTCCCCGGCCATGCTGGCGTGGCCGGCCTGGGTCAGCCATTGTCTTTCGAGCTCCGGCGTAAAATTCACTTTCAAGCTGGACTGCCCATCGACCATCGACTGAACAACCTGACGCACATCCACGCGGTGGCGCTCGCTGCGATGGAATAAAAGGGCTGTCGTAATCAGCGACAGCACGATTCCAGCCGTACCCACCGAAAGCAGGAACTTGCGGCCTTTCCGGTCCACCAGCAGCACACCCACGACGGTTGCCAGCGCCTGCACGACGGTAAAAATGATATAACCCCAGTGCGCCGCCACGTCCGACAATCCACTTTGGATCAGGATGGCGGTGTTGTATCCGATGATCGAATTAATGCCGGTCGCCTGATTGCTGGCCAGGATCACGCAGGCCAGCAGAAACGGGATCACGTATTTCCGTTGCAGCAAGGACTCGGCGACACGCCTTCCCACGGCTTTAGCCTTTTCCGCGGCAAGGTTGCTTTCCATCTCCTCCAGTTCCATCTGGGCCTGGTCGGGGGGCCGCGATCGCAGAAGCGCCGCCAGTGCCTGCTGCGGTTGCCCGCGCCGGAACAGCCAGCGCGGCGATTCCGCCACGCCAAAGCTGCCCAGCACGAAGAGCAGTCCCGGCGGAAGTGAAACCCAGAAAATGCTGCGCCACGCGTGGTCCTTGAAAGTGAAAAGTAGCTGCGGATTGCCCAGCCTGGCGACTTCCTCGACGCGCAGGCTGAAATACATGCCCACCCCGGCGGCCGCCACGATGCCGATGGTGAGCAGCCATTGGAACATGGCGGTGCCCCGACCGCGGTCCTCCGGCGCCAGGCACTCGGCCAGATAGAGCGGCACCACGACGCCGATCAACCCGGCACTGATGCCCTGGCACAGCCGGCCCAGGATCAGGGCTTCGTAACTGTGCGAGAGCGCGATGACGGGAATGCTGATGGCGAAAAGCGCCCCGCTGAGGATCATCAGGCGTTTCCGTCCCATGCTGTCGGCCAGCAGGCCGGCAAACAGGGTTGAGATCACGGTGCCCAGAAGCACGGCCGCCACCACGAACGAAATCTGTCCCGCGTTCAGCCCCGAAGTGGCTTCCAGATAAGGCAAAGCCCCGGCGATGATGCCTACGTCGATGCCATAGAGGAGCCCGCCCAGACCGGCCACCAACAATAAGAAGCGGTTATAAGTTGCCGGTTTGACTCTGACGACCGTGGAAGTTTGCACGTTGACCTCTTTCTTTACGTCTGGCTGCCTTGGAGATTCGGCTTAAGATACCATTTCCGAGCGCAAGGACAAATTGTATTCAGCAGGATATTCCGCCTTTTTACCGCCGGCACCGCCAATACTGGATCGGCATGCCAGCGGTGGAAGCAGCGATCAATTATACCGGAAGGAACCGTCGCGTGCTTCCTTCGGCGCCGGCCGGGCCCGGCGCATGTGCCGGGGGATGACGGCGAGCTTCCAGTCAACGGCGCTGCGATGTGACAGGCGGCCTCTCGCCACCTCCAGGACATTTGACTTCCCGGTCGAACCCTGCCTAACATTCCGTGAGAGGCAGAAATGACCAACCGCAGGGAGTGCGCGGCACCAGTTTGCGCGCTCGTCCTTTTCTTGCTTGTTTTCGCTTCAGCGCTTCCGCTGTGCGCGCAGGACACAGAGTCCGGCCTCACCCAGCAGATTTGATGGGAAATCTCAAGCGGGCACATCCATTCCGCGCTGGCCGATGCCCGGCGGGCGGTACTGGAATTTCCGGAGTCCGCCGTCCTGATGCACCTGCTGGCAGTAGCCGAATCGAAAAATGGGCTGCGGGACGAAGCCCGCAAGAGTTTCCATAACGCGATCCGGCTGGACCCGAGCATTCCGCAGAACTATTACGACCTTGCCTTGCTGGAGATGCAAGACGGCGATTATGCCGACGCAGCCGCCACGATTCAGACTTATCTCCGGATCAGCCCGCAGAACGCAAAGGCGCATCTGATGTTGGGAATAGCCTATCGCAAGCAGGAAAAATACCAGCTTGCGGTGGAGCAACTCAAGCAGGCCATCGCTATTTCACCCGACCTGCCTCAGGTTCACTACAATCTGGGGAAAATCTACCAGCGCCAGGGGGACAACGAGGACGCCCTGGAAGAATTCAGGGATGAACTCGGCGTCAATCCGCAATTCTATGATGTTTATTGGAGCGCAGGGTATTCCGAGATTGCCGTGAAGCACTACAAGTCGGCAGAAGCATTGTTCCGCCGCGGGACTGAACTCAAACCGCTTGCTTACCAGGCATACTACGGATTGGCGAAGGTCTTTCTGGCCCAAAACCAGTTGCCCAAGGCGGAATCGGCACTCGAAAAGGTGATCGCTCTCGCTCCCCAGGATATTGACGCCCACTCGATGCTGGCCAGCGTTTACACGAGAATGGGAAAGACGCTGGAAGCAAAAAGAGAAGAGCTGGTGGTGGAGACGCTCAAGAACCAGGCAAAGCAGGCGGAAGAATCTCCCGCGCATTAACGATGGCCTGCTACGATGATCCTTGAGGTTGCGAAATTGATGCGAATGCCTGACTGGAGACGACGTTTGGTGCTGCTGCTGGCAGGCTTCTCCTGCCTGCTCTTCTTCTCGCCGTATCTCAAAGCCAATGAGTACACCAAGACCCTGCATTATCGCGTGCGCCTGTTCACAGGCGGAACCTTCACCATGGAAGTTCGCACGGGCGACATTTACATCACGGGGTGGGACGATCCGCACGTCGAGATTGAGGCGGACAAGGTGGTGTACGCCAAATCAAAGAAGCAGGCGGAGCACCGCTTTAAGCGCATCGGGATTTCTCTGGAGGGACGCGACAAAGCGGTTCATCTTCGCACCCTCTATCCTCCCCGCAGGCTCTGGCGTCCTTTTCGCGGCGAATCCCACCTTACGGTGAACTTCCATATCCACATGCCCTACGATTGCAACCTGGTCCTTAAGGTCGTGGATGGCGACGTGCGAGTGACCGGACTCACTGGACACGAAAAGCTCATGGTGAATTACGGGGACGTGGAAGTCGATATCCCCTCGCTTTATCACCTGCGGTCGGTTCGCGCCAAGACCTGGCTGGGCAACGTCCAAAGCAATTTGAACGGACCACAGGACAGCGCGGGCTTCAACAGGAAGGTGCTCTACTGGAACCCGAAAGGAACCCAGGACATCTGGCTGAAAGTGCATATGGGCGGCATTTACGTCTTCCGGGGAGAAGGAGGCTACATTGCCGAGTGAGCCTCGCGGCAGGTGGCAGGTGGCATGTGGTAGGTGGCATGTGGTAGGTGGCATAAGGCGGGTAATAGCCATAGACAGTGCTGTCCTTTCCGTGCGCCTTTTCGCGCAGGACAAGCCGGTGTAAAGGGTTTTCAGCGCAATCGGAAGACCAGCACGGCGCCTGCTAACATAGCTGCCGCGGAATAACTGAAAGCCGCGGCGGGTGAAATCAGCGTCCACAATCCCCCAACCAGCACACTGGCTATGACATCGCCGACCCCATTGACAGAACCCAACAAACCGTAAGCAGTTCCCCGTACATCGGGCACGACCAGATCCGCCGTGATGGTTCCTTCAAGCGCCTCCCCGAAGGCCATGTAAAGGCCGCCGACAGCAAACAAGAACAGGAGATACGGAATCGTCGCAAGGCGCCAGGCAAACGCCGCGACAAGTCCTGCAGCAGTCAAAGCACCCACCAGATATCCCACGGCCAGCAGGCCCCGCCGGCCAAGCCGGTCAGAAAGAGCGCCCACCGGATAAGATGCCGCCGCGTAAACGATGTTGTGCCCCACATAGAGCAGTGCCGCGATCTCAGCCGCGTGCGCCATTCCGTGAGCAGGCAAAAGAAGCTGCGTGGCCGCAAGAATCATGAGGGTATGGGCGAAATCGCCCATCCCGAAGACTCCCACGCCGGCCAGAAACCGGCGATAACTTTTCGGCAATTGCCTGAGCGCGGCAAAAAACTTCCTGTGCGTGCCGGAGAAGGGTGTGTCGCGGACGAACAGCAAAAACACGATTCCGCACGCAATGCCGGGAATCAAAGTCAGAAGAAAGATGATCCGGAAAGGGCTTGCTGGATCAGCCGCACTGGGATGCAGGTAGGCCAGCAACGCCACGGCGATCAGCGGACCCAGGATGGCTCCCACCGTGTCGCCGGCGCGCTCGAACCCGAAAGCCTTTCCGCGCGATTCCGCCGGAACCGAGCCGGCCAGAATGGCGTTGCGGGCCGGCCCGCGGATGCCCCGGCCAAACCAGCCCGCCACGCGCCCGATCAGGACCAGCGGCCATCCGGTGGCGAGCGCGAAAAGGGCAGTGGCGCTGCCGGTGATGAAGTATCCGCCAACCGCAATGGGCTTGCGGCGCCCGGTACGATCGGAAAGCCAGCCGGCAGCCGGCTTGACGAAACTGGCTACGCCATCCGCCACTCCCTCGATCAGACCCAGCGCGGCCGCGGAGACTCCCAGGGCCGTGAGGAAGCCCGGCAGGACAGCCGTGGCCATCTCATGGCTGACGTCCGAAAGAAGGCTGGTCAGGCCCATGCCGACAACATTGCGGTTGAGCCATGACTCCGTTCTTTTCTCAGCGGACTCCAAGCTTCTCATTCTTGTCTGGGATTTCGTGTCTGCCTTGTCCATGCACGACGCTCCTTAATTAAGCACACAGGGCAAGGGCGGAAGTCAACCGGGAGCAATCGAGCGGCAATGCTCCTGGGGGGAAATCATCTTGAATCGTCCTTCAGGATTCGGCTGATTTTCTCGAGCGTCTTCGACAGGTCTTTCAGGCAATCTTTCAAATAGTGGTCCATCGGTTCTGAAACCGAGCCATATCCTCGGAGGTAGCGGGGATGAAGTTCCTCGACGTAAGTGATCATCGTCGAGATGAGCGCGGCAGCCTCGCGCCGGGAGCTCCTGTGGGCGTGCTCCAATCCCAATTCAACTTTCATGTCGCGGATTCTGGAACGGAAAGCCGCAATCTCGCCTTCAATCGCCTCGGTCTTCTCCGGCGGCAACGGCGGACGCGACGTAAGGACCGATTCAAACGGTCGAAACAAGTCCAGCAGCTTGAGGGAGTATTCCTCCAGAAGGCGCATACGAACCGAAATCACCCGGCGGTGATTCTGACTGATCACGGAATGCAGGGAACGGTCTGCCATGGCGAGGTCCTCGGCGCCCGCGGCGGCAGGCGGTTTATTTCGCGGAACGATACAGAATGACGTGCACCTTCTCCAGCGTGATGAGTCCGCCGCCGACCATCTCATCAAGTTTGGGAAGGATCTTTTCGATCCGCTCGGAGTACTCCACGGTCTCAATCACGACGGGCAGGTCCTGGGAGAGGCGCAGGATATTGGTGGTGTGGTAAAGGCCCCGGCCGCGGCTGCTGGATCCGTAACCGCCCACTCCCCGCAATACCGTGACCCCTGAAAATCCCTCGTGCCGGAACAGCTCGACAATCGCCTGATAGAGCGGCCTGTGCTCCCAACGGTCCGACTCACCGATGTGGATCCGCATGAGGGTGCGTTCGCCCTCGAATCGCTGGTGTTCCACTGTACCCTCCTAAGTGATGTCAGCCAGGTGAATGCCCGTCAAGGCCAGCAAGAGACCTGCCACCACACTCACGCTTACGTAGAGAACCGTCTTCACCCAGTCACCCTCTTCAAGCATGCGGGAGCTTTCATAAGCAAAGCTCGAAAACGTGGTGAAAGCTCCGAAAAAACCCACCGTGATCCCGACGCGCCAGTCTGGAGGAATCGACAGATGCTGGAGGGCATATTCCCCGACGTAACCCAGCAGGAAGCATCCGAGCAGATTCACAGCCAGTGTGCCCATCGGGAATGAGGAGTCGGTGTGATACTGCACCAGACCTCCGAGCGCGTACCGCGCCAGTGTTCCCGCGGAACCAAAGACGATCAACAGGAAAATTCGCAAACGCTATTGCCTTTCCGCACACCAGCATGCTCCACAAAAAAACTCCTGATCGCCCGCCGGCGGCCAGGAGTCATTAGTCCGTACAAGGACAGTTGAGGCGAACTCCATCACCTTTCTGATGCTTTTACTATACTACAGAGAGGCAGGGAGACAAGCAATCATGCAGGCCCTGAAAGCCGGTGCGCTATACTTCGCTCTCGTCTTCGGAGCAGGCTTTGTGCTGGGAATTGTCCGCGTTCTCTGGGTTGTTCCGCGCGTGGGCACAAGGACTGCGGAACTGATGGAAACTCCTTTCATGCTCCTGGCCATCATTGCCGCGGCGTGGTGGGTGGTGCGGCGCTTTTCACTGCCCGCGACGCCGATGGTGCGGCTAAGCGCCGGCGGATGGCCGGGATGAGGCGCCGACACGGCCAATGCATGCGGCTTTCGCACAGCGGCCTGCATCTCAGTGCCGCCTTACTCAGGTCGAGGCAGCTGCGCGTTCTGCACAGTTGAGTCAATTATCACAATAAATATTTCCTTTACCATCCACCCACTTTTATGGTTTAGGATAATTGCAGGAGGTTTCCCAAAGTTCAAGCAGGCACAGCCCGGTGTGCCGAAAACATAAAGTACCTCGAGGCCGGGAAGCCGGAACCGGACCTCCGCCTGATACCTTCAGACCGTGCATGGGGTTGCCGGACCGAAGGATTGCGTATCGCTATTCCAGCGTCGGGAAAATCCAGCGGGTCTTCAGCAGTGACGGATAGTCATGAGTCAAGCTGAATTTCCATCGCGACTGCTTATACTGTCGGCAGACGGAATGCGCCCGGACTTTTATCGGCACCCGAAGAAGTTTGGACTGAAAATTCCAAACCTTCTGGAGCTGGTTGAGAAAGGAGCAAGCGCCGACGCGGTTGAGAGCGTGTACCCGTCGACCACTTACCCGGCGCACGTCACCCTGGTCACAGGAGTTCATCCGAGGCAGCACGGAATTTACAGCCACCTGGCCTCTCTTGATCCCACTGAGAAGGCGCGCCCCTGGACCTGGTTTGCCCGGGCGATCAACGTGCCCACGCTCTGGGACGTTGTGGCCGCCTCCGGCCGCAAAACCGCCGCCATCGCCTGGCCGGTCAGCGCCGGAGCTCGAATCAACTACAACATTCCTGAAATCTGGGATCCCGCTGCGCCGGACCCTCACAAGGATTTTGAAACGCCCGCGCGCCATTCCACGCCAAGGCTTTTCGACGAAGTCTTGAACTGCATCCGATCGTCGGCCTTGCGTTCCACAAAGGGCCGCTGCCGGCCGGAAATCCGTGAGATGTCACCTGACCGTCTTCGAGCCGAAGCCGCGCTCCATGTCTGGAGACGTTACCAGCCCGATCTGCTTCTGGTCCATTTTGCGTTGTACGACCAACTCGCACACCGTGGCGGACCCTTTGCTCGCGAGGCCGTGCAGGCAATCGAGCAGATGGACAAAGAGATCGGAAGGTTTTGCGACGCGGTTGATAACGGGCACCCCACCACGGTAATTGTCATTTCAGACCACGGATTTGTTCCTGTCGAAAAGGAGGCCGCCCCGCTGGTGCCATTGATGGAAGAAGGCTTGTATGGTGTAAATGCCAGAGGCGAGCCCGAACTGAAGCGTCTGGGGGCTATTCATTCGGGTGGATCATTCGCTCTTTACTGGCTGGAAGAGCCGACCGCGGAAAATCGGCGCTCACTTCAGAAGGCGGTCGCGCGACTTGCCGAAACGGGCGCCGTCAGAGAGGTGCTCGATCGGGCCAGGCT
>JARRJI010000083.1:0-10844 GCA_037379595.1 Acidobacteriota bacterium
GGCGCCAAGCTCCCTGGTCGATTTACCCTGGAACGACCCTGCCTTGATCATGTGCGGTCCCTCGCCGTAGACCTTCCAGGGGCGGGTGGAATAGATGGCCTCGCTGTTGATCTTGAACCATTCGGCGATGTGTTCGAGAATCAGGCGCTCCTTGCGGTCAATCGTCCCGTCGGGCTTGCCCGGGATGTTGAGCAGGAAGGTGCCGTTCTTGCTGACCGTATCCACCAGCCAGTGGATGACCTGGCGCGGGTGCATGTAGCCGCCGTACTCGCCCGGGTCATTGAACAATTTGCGCTGGTAATGCCATTGTCCGATACAGGTCTCCGACTGCCAGGGATGGGGCAGGATGCTGGCGGCCAGGCCGCGCTCGATGTCGGCCACCACGGACTTGGCCCAGCGCGGCGGCACATTCTTGATGGTGATAATGCCTTTCATCCTGCCGCCGTTGAGGCGCAGGTTGTGGTTGTAGTAGTAGGCGCCGATGTTCATTCCGCCCCAGCCCAGGGGAAAGAGCGGATTATCGAAGTAAAGCAGATCGGGGTTGTGCTGGTCCACCAGGTCGCGGGTGCGGTCGTAAAAGTTCTTAACGTAGGAAACATCGGGCAGAGCGTTGAAGGGATGCTTCGGGGCATAGAGCTGCTGCGGATCGTAGCCCTGCCACCATTGGTTGCGGCCTTCAGCCAGCGTCAGGCGGCCATCGTAGGGCTGCCCTGCCAGCGGGCCGGTAGCGTCGGCTCCGTGGCTGGTCTGGAACCACCACCAGTTGCGCGCCTGGTGCACGGTGACGCCGAAGCGCAGGTTGCGCTTGCGCGCTTCCGCCGCCCAGGTCCCAATCACATCGCGATGCGGGCCGAGGTTGGCGGCGTTCCAGGGATGGTGTTTGGAGTTCCAGGCATCGAAACCGTCGTGATGATTGGCAAGCGCCACAAAAAAGCGCGCGCCGGCCTTGACGTAGAGATCCATCAGTTCCGAGGGCTGCCAGTCGAGCAGCGTCCACTGGGCGCAAAGGTCCTTGTACCCGAAGCGCGAGGGAGGGCCGTAGTGGGCAACCTGGAACTTGTTCTGATTGGAGCCCTGCATGTACATGTTGCGCGCGTACCAGTCGCCATCTTCGGGAACGCACTGCGGACTCCAGTGGTTCCAGATGCCGAACTTGGCGTCGCGGTACCATTCGGGACATTCGTACTGGAGCAGCGAATCCCAGGTGGGCTTGTAGGGCCCTTCGCCGGCCAGGTCCGGTATGGGCGAGATCATCGGCACGCCGTCATGCGAGCCGCCCGGCACCGGCAGCGCGGGCGGCTTGCCCCAGGCGGTGGGTTTCCAATTCTGATTGTCGAGCTTTTCGGAAACGATCTTGCCATCGCGTAAGGCGTAAAAGACGCGCTCGTTCGCGGGAGTGGCGCAAAACCTGGCGTAATCCTCCGTGTACTTGTCAAAACCCTTGGCGGCCGCCTGAGCGGGGAGCGCAGAAGACGAACCCTCCGCGAGTGACTTCGAACCGGACAATGGCCAGATGGCCGAACCGGCGGCAACTCCGCCCAGAATATGAAAG
This sequence comes from Acidobacteriota bacterium, assembly GCA_037379595.1. Taxonomy (GTDB): domain Bacteria; phylum Acidobacteriota; class Terriglobia; order UBA7540; family UBA7540; genus SCRD01. The sequence goes on from JARRJI010000083.1 coordinate 1,553, forward strand.
AATTTTCTGCGTTTCATCGGGATGATCCCCCTTTCCCACGGCTCGGATTATTGCCGCTGTCCATGTAGCGGCATTGTTGGTATCACGGGCAAGCGAGAGAAGTCAAGAATTAAGCCCCCGGAAGGCTCAGAACACCCGCACAATGGCAGGAACCAAATTCCCTGCGCCAGCCGGCCGCGCCCTGGACGAGGTTTTGGAATCAAGGGTGGAGTCAAGGCATCTAACAACGCGAGGCATTGTCTATTCTTCGCCAGGCGCTCCTTTCGGAAAAGGCGCAGGAGATGAGATAGCAACGGCCTTGAATGGCTGCTTCAGAGGATGGACAATTTACATGATTGGCGGACGGTACTGGAACGGGCGCACTGGTGTCCAGCGACACCATGAGTTGGAATCGCAATCCACGCAAAGGAGGAGAAATGAGAATTGGCATCATTGGCGCAGGGCAAATCGGCGGGACTCTGACCCGCAGGCTCACCAAGCTTGGGCACGAGGTTTCCGTGGCTAACTCGCGAGGCCCGGAATCGCTTGCCGCGCTTGCCGCAGAGACGGGCGCGAAGGCGGTGACGCCGGCGGAAGCGGCGCGGGCCGGAGAGATCGTTATCGTGACGATTCCTGAGGCGAAGATTCCAAATCTGCCCAGGGACCTGTTTGCCGGGGTCCCCGAAAGCGTGGTTGTGGTGGACACGGGCAACTACTACCCGCGGCACCGCGACGGGCGCATTGACGGGATTGAGAGAGGGTTGACGGAGAGCCGCTGGGTGGAGCAGCGACTGGGGCGGCCCGTGGTCAAGGCGTTCAACAACATTTATGCAAATCACCTGATGGAGAACGGCAAGCCCAAGGGCGCGACGGGGCGCATCGCCCTGCCTGTCGCCGGCGATGACAAACGGGCCAAGGACATCGTGATCAAACTTCTGGATGAACTTGGATTCGATGGCGTCGATGCAGGCGGGCTGGATGAATCCTGGCGGCAACAGCCGGATACTCCGGTTTACTGCGCGGATCTTGACGCTGATGGCGTGCGGCGCGCCCTGGCCCAGGCCAGCCCTGAGCGCAAGCCGGAATGGCGCGCCACGGCGAAAAGCCCCGGCAGTTTTACCCGACCGGCCTGAGGCCGCGTTACGGTTCTATAATCGGACTCAAGGAGGAAACCCAACATGGCAGGCAAAAAGATTCTCATGCTCGTGGGTGACTACGTCGAGGACTACGAAGTGATGGTTCCGTTTCAGGCTTTGCAGATGGTGGGGCACAAGGTGGATGCCGTCTGCCCGGAAAAGAAGGCGGGCGAAGCGGTGCGCACGGCCATCCATGATTTTGAAGGCGACCAGACCTACAGCGAGAAGCGTGGCCACAATTTCCAGCTCAACGCCAGTTTCAAGGATGTGAAGGCCGAGTCTTATGACGCGCTAGTGATTCCCGGCGGTCGCGCGCCGGAGTATCTGCGGATGAACGAAAGGGTGCTCGAAATCGTCCGGCACTTTTTCGATGCCGGAAAGCCGGTGGCTTCATTGTGCCACGGTGCGCAGTTGTTGACGGCGGCGGGAGTGGCCAAGGGACGATCGATCAGCGCCTATCCGGCCGTGGGGCCGGAAGTGACCCGGGCCGGAGGCGAGTACGTCAGCCTGCCGATGACCGAGGCCCACGTGGACGGCAACCTGGTGACCGGACCGGCGTGGCCCGCGCATCCCGCGTGGCTCGCAAAGTTTTTACAGGTGCTTGAGCGCGCCACACATCAAAAAACCGCGAAGGCATGAGAGCACAATCTGAAAGATAACTCTGCGCACCTGCTCGGCAGGCAGCGGATTATTCAGGAAACAGGGAGCCCACCCACAGATCAATTGTGAGGTCGTGCCGGGCCGCATTGGCGAGATATGGGCGTAACTCCTTCTTATAACGTTCCCGCAATACTTCCGGGTCGAGACGGAGAGTCTTGGTCAGATACTCCACGTCGTCGCGGTCTTTGGCGCTGTTTCTCTCCAATTTGGAGAGGATGAGATCATAGGGATCAGGAGCGCGGAGGCGTAATTTCCTGAACCGGCCGGGGAACATTTCCATCAACCGCTCGTCGTAGTCTTCCGCCAAACTGTTCACCGCGACATGCTGGATATAGATCTTATATTTCCTGGCAAGCGCCGAACCAGGTCCAGCCGCGGCCTGGACGTCGTTCACCCGCTCATACGGCAGTACAGAAATACAATCAATGTCAGCGGTGGGCCTTGGCAACCCGTAAAAGAGACTGACGACAAATCCGCCGATGCAATGCAACTCAACAGGGCCGGGTTGAAGTACATCAAGTTCCCTCAGGAACTCGGCCCAAGGTGAAGTGAGTTTTGCATTCTTGCTATTGGACATATTTCAGATGTTCAGGCTGCAGGTCGGACAACATGTTCCAATGCCGCGCTTCTTTCAGGCGGTTGCGGATCAACCATTCTCGTTCTGCATTGTTGCGCGGGGGCCGGGGAAAGGAATCTTCGCGTGCCAGACGGCTGCGATCCAGGGTGGATTCCAGGCTTGAAAGGGCCCTTGTCCGTTCAGTCTCCGCGGTTCCCTCAGAAAGCCGGCGTGCCAGGGTAGCTACAAATCCCAGGCGATTTTGAAGGTCACATCTCTTTGCCTGCTCAACCAGCCAATCAAGATCCATCTGCCAGTATTGCAGCAGCAGCCAAGGCAGCGCTTCGGCTACGCGCGCTTCGAGCTTTTCCTGGGCCAGAGCGGTGAGAAGAACCTCACCGGGATTTCTCGACTTCACACGCGAGCGGACATAAGCGAAACCCGGATAATGGAGCCGCGACAGAGACTCAACCAATTGCTGTGCCCCCTCTTTCCTGGCTGGCACAAATTTCCCTGGTAAGGGCAGTTCTACAGGAGGTAGCCCATAGACCCGTGCAGCCTTGCGCACCAGGTCATCAGTCAGGGGGCGCTTTCCCTTTTCAAGCATGGCCAGATAGGGCTGGGACACACCAAGACGGCGGGCCGCTTCAACCTGACCCCATCCGTGTCTGAGCCGCTCAGCCTTCAGGTCCCGACGTTTCATAGCAAGAATATTATAACAGATATGTAATAAGGCGAGCATATCTCGCGCCATCAGGCCATTCCTCTGGGTGCGCAAATCGCGCAAGCCCATGGGACACAATCCTAACGGGGCGATCCACCTGCTAAAATTTGGGTTGCCGAAACGGGCTTCGGCAAGATATGTTGCAGAGCGAGCTTTACCATCAGACCACGCAGAAAAAGAGGAGATCAGCAGACGATGCGAGTGCTTGTTACGGGCGGTGCAGGATATATTGGAAGTCACACGGCCAAGGCCCTTGCCAGGGCGGGACACGAGACGGTGGTTCTGGACGACCTCTCAACCGGGCACCGCGAGGCGGTGAAGTGGGGGCCGTTTGTCGAGGGCGACCTCGGCGACAAAGATTTGCTGGACAAAGTTTTCAAGGAGCATCGGATTGAAGGCGTCCTGCACTTTGCCGCCTGCCTGCTGGTCGGGGAATCCATGACGAATCCCCAGAAGTATTTCTGGAACAACGTGGTCAAAACGCTGGTGCTGCTCGACACCATGAAAGCCCGCGGGGTGAAGCACATTGTCTTCTCATCGTCCGCCGCAACTTACGGTAATCCCGAGAAGGTCCCGATTCCCGAAGATCATCCCAAGAACCCGGTGAATCCTTATGGCGAGTCGAAGCTCTCAATGGAGCGCGCCATTCAATGGTATGGAGTCGCCTACGGGATGGGCTGGACGGCGCTGCGATACTTTAACGCCGCCGGCGCGGACCTTGAAGGGGAGCTGGGCGAACTGCACGATCCCGAGACCCACCTGGTCCCTCTGGTGGTCCAGGCGGCGCTGGGCCAGAGGCCTTCGGTGGACATCTATGGTACGGACTATCCCACTCCGGACGGCACGGCGATTCGGGACTTCATCCACGTGAATGATCTGGCGGACGCCCACGTGCGGGCGCTGGAATATCTGGTTGCGGGAGGCCAGAGCACGGCGCTCAATCTCGGAACCGGCCAGGGCCATTCCGTGCGAGAGGTGGTCACGAGCGTTGGGAAGCTCTGCAACGGGCAGGTGCCGGCGAAAGACGCTCCGCGCCGCGCTGGAGACCCCACCGTTCTGGTCGCCGACCCCAGCAAGGCTCAGCAAGTGCTCGGATGGCATCCACAGCACTCCGACCTCGATACGATTATCGAGAGCGCCTGGAAGTGGCATTCGTCCAAAGGCAAGTAGGTTCGGGTTTTATGCCCGGCATGCCGCCCTGAAGGGCGGCGCTACGGGCGACAGCCACTATTCGACCGTTACGCTTTTTGCCAGATTGCGGGGTTTGTCCACGTCGCATCCGCGAATGACGGCGCAGTGGTAGGCAAAGAGCTGGAGCGGGATCACGGTGAGCAGCGGCATGACAACATCGGCATTCTGGGGAACGTAAACGACGTCATCCACCAGCGAGCCGAGCTTGTTGTTGCCGGCCGTCGTCACCGCAAGAATGTGGCCGTCGCGCGCGCGGATTTCCTGGATGTTCGAGATGACTTTGTCGTAAGAACTGTCTTCAGGAACGATGGCCATAGTGGGGAACGTGGGGTCAATCAGGGCGATAGGACCATGCTTCATCTCTCCGGCCGCGTAGCCTTCAGCGTGGATGTAAGCGATCTCCTTCAGCTTCAGCGCGCCCTCCAGCGCAACCGGATACTCATATTTCCGGCCGATGTAGAGAAAGTGGCGGGAATCAGAGTACTTCTGCGCGAGGTCACGGATGTGATCTGACTTTGTCACGATCTCCCGAATCTGGTCGGGCACTTTTTCGAGCGCCCGGATGAGCATGGAACCTTCCTCGTAGGAAAGGTCGCGGCTGCGGCCGATCAGCAGGGCCATCAGGATTAGAATCGTGACCTGGGACACGAACGATTTGGTCGACGCCACTCCAATCTCCGCGCCGGCATGGCAATAGACCCCGGCGTCGGTCTCGCGAGCAATGGAGCTGCCCACAACATTCACAAGCCCCAGGACGAGCGCTCCTTTGCGCTTGGCTTCGCGCAGAGCCGCCAGGGTGTCCGCCGTTTCACCGGACTGGCTGATCGCCAGGACGACCGTGTTCTGACGAATGTTCAGTTTGCGATAGCGGAACTCGGAGGCAAGCTCTGTTTCGACGGTCATGTCGGTGAGGGCTTCGAAAGCGTAACGTCCCAGAAGCCCGGCATAGTAGCTGGTCCCGCAGCTCACAATGATGAGATGGCGAGCCTGCTTAAGCCGGTCGAGGACCGATTCCAGTCCGCCCAGCTTGGCGACGCCTTCGGAATGGTTCAGGCGGCCGCGCAGGGCGTTCTCGACGGCCTCGGGCTGCTCGGAGATCTCCTTCAGCATAAAGTGCGGAAACTCTCCGCGGTCCTGAGCTTCCATCCCGACATCGATCACGGTAGCCCTTCGATCGACGCGGCGGTTTTGGAGGGTGCTGATAAAAAATTCTCCCGGTTCGAGCCTCGCCACTTCATTATCTTCAAGGTAGACAACCTGGTCGGTGTGCTGGGCGAGGGCAGAGGTGTCCGACGCCGCCAGTGATTCACCGTGGCCGACTCCCAGGACGATCGGGCTGCCGCGCCGGGCCATGATAATCTCATTGGGGTGGGAAGCATGGACAACTGCCAGGCCGTAAGTCCCCTCAACCCGGAGCAGCGCCTTACGGACAGCGTCCTCGAGATCTCCCTGATAGGTGCTTTCAATCAGGTGAGCAAGAACTTCCGTGTCGGTTTCGGAAGTGAAAACGTGGCCACCCGCGCCCAGCTTCTTCTTCAAGGGCAGGTAATTCTCAATGATGCCATTGTGGACCAGGAAAAGCTGTTTGGAGCAATCAGTGTGGGGGTGCGCATTCCCTTCGGTAGGCTTGCCGTGCGTCGCCCAGCGTGTGTGCGCAATTCCCATCCCTCCTGCAGGCTTTTCCTGCCAGACCTTCCGCTCCAGGGCCGCAACTTTTCCCACAGCTTTTGCCAGGTAAGGGTGCGCACCGAGAATGGCAATTCCACTCGAATCGTACCCCCGGTATTCCAGTCTCTTAAGGCCCTCAATCAGGACCTCACTTGCAGGCTGATGCCCGACGTAAGCGACGATGCCACACATAGCTTCTCCTCTTCATCCCTGGAATTGCCCGACGCGCCCTTGTAAGAAAGCCCGGGGACAAAAAATTCCCCCTGTTGTAGCAACCATTTGGGAAAAGCCTTCATCAGATAAATTAATTCAACTCTGTGACTACCTGGGGAAGTGGTCAGCACTCGGTAAGTTCGAGCGACCACTTCCTCCTTCCTCTTCTTAAAAAGCCTGCTAAGCGAAATTCCCCGGTGTTACACTCATCGCTCGCGAAAACAACTTACTCTCGTAATTCTCGTTCAACATCAATTTGCTTTGCAGGGTCGTGGTTCGCGTCGGTCCTCAGTCAAGCGAATCTTCACCCGCGAGCCGCCTCCAAACTTCCGCGTAAGCCAATCCTCCAGGTCGTCCCTCATCAGGTTCAAGTCAACCCTGAATCCCACTTCCAACAGTCCGTCTGAGACCGGCAAGGCATCGTCCAGGACACTGCGGCCGGTAAAGCTTCGCATACAGAAGCTGTCCAGCCATGCCACCGGGCATTCGCGCAAGTTGCCCGGCTCCAGAACCTCCACACGAATCTTCCTGGCAAACATACTGACCGTCCCAGTCAAAATCCCGCTAGCGCCGGAACACGGAAAGCCAACCTTTCTTCCGCGGCGATTCTTCGGGCCCAAGTAGCGGCAGTGACACAGGCAAAGAAGCCCCACTGATTACAGCCGAAGGATTTCCTTCCAGAAGCAGGTCGGCAACCTCTTTTCCTCGAGCGGAAACGATTCTCTTGTAGCAGGGAGAGAGGGTGGGAGGACGGTGCTTGAGGTCGTGAGCATCTGAGGCAAAAAAATGAACGAGATTGCGGTCAAGCCATTGCTCAGAAAGGGCCCGGGCTTTCGATCCGAAGCCACCCATGTACGACATGGCCGTGATTTGGACCAGGCACCCGCGCGTTGCCCAGCGGTAAACCAACTCGGGCTTGCGCTGAATCACGGGGTTGCGCTCCGGATGGGTCAGAATCGGCGTGTAGCCGGCCACTTCAATGTCGTAGAAGACGTTATCCATCTGTTCGGGAATGAAATGATCTGCAAATTCCACCAGAAGGTAATGGGTCCGGTTGATCGAAAAATCGGACCCGTTTTCAGCCAGCTTGCGGATGTTGTCGTAGGAAAGTTGGAAATCGCAGCCCAGAAGCAGCCTGGGAGACTCTCCGACGGCCCACTGAAGGTCGCTCAATTTGACCCGGTTGGCTTCGGCATCGAAGTGATATTTGTAATTGCAGTGCGGAGTCGCAACCATGTGAGTGACTCCGTCTTTAGCTGCCATCTGGCACATGGCCACAGCAATGTCAAAAGACTTTGCCCCATCGTCTGTGTCGGGTAACGGATGGCAGTGGATATCGATCATGCAAGTTCTTCCCGGTCAGAAATTACGAAAGGTCCCCACTGCAGGCACTGTCACGGAGTCCCTGCCCTCCCCGTTCCCCAAGACAACGCGACTCCTCAATTAAACGCATTATTTAGCTTGCAGGTCAAGTGCAGTACAAGTATCCGTCAACCTGCATGGCTTGAATTACGGCGGGCGAGCGTGGCTGCAGCAAATCTCAGTGGACAGGATATCTCGGACGACGGCGAGATGTTAGGATTCATATACAATTTTGCGTATTTTGAAGTCACAAATACGGAAAACAGTATAATTCAACTGTAGAGCCAGTGACGCAATAAATAACATTTTGCAATAAGTACATGGCATAAATAGCTGTAATAAAAATAACTTATGCGCGTTTTAAGTCTCTTTATTTCTGTAATGGGATTTGGCCATGCTCGTGCTAATACCCAAGCAGAGCTCGCCCTGGCTGACCTCCTTTATGAGGGACCTCAGGAGCAAGCTCGGAGATTAGACCCAAGACCCGACGCTTAGGGGGAAATTGAATTTCCCCCTATTTTTTTGCCTGTGTCGATTTCCGGTCTTCACGCATTCGCGCATCGTGTCGCAATTGCTCTGAGAACTGACCAATCCCGCACCCAAGATCACAACTCCTGCCATTGCAAAAGACTTGACTTCGGGAATTCTGCCCAATACATTGCCGAAGAGGCCGCCTTCGATTAGGATGGTATTCTTCCAAGCTGATGGCAGAAATATCAATCGACGGGTACGTTAAGCAAAAGGTCCAGGCCGTACAGGACTTTACCTATCTTCTGTTCAATTCGCTGGCGAACCTTTTCAGCTCGCCACGCTACGTTGTCGACACGATAGTCCAAATGGACGTGATCGGCGTGGGCTCCCTGGCCATCGTTCTGCTGACGGGCTTTTTCACGGGCGGTGTTCTAGCCTTACAGACCTATCGAACGCTGAGCACGTTCGGTGAGGTCTCGATTCTGGGGCAGGTCGTGGCTCTATCGGTTGTCCGCGAATTGGGGCCTGTTCTGACGGCCCTGATGGTTGCAGGCCGGAACAGTTCCGGCATCGCATCGGAAATCGGCTCGATGCTGGTCAGCGAGCAGGTCGACGCCATGAGGGCCCTGGGAACGGACCCCGTACGCAAACTTGTTACTCCGCGCTTGTTCGCCACCGTGATTACGCTGCCCATCCTGACGATTCTGGCGGATTTTTTCGGGCTGCTGGGCGGCTATTTTGTGAGCTTCTACACGGTACACCTGACTTCGGTCGAGTACTGGACTTACGCCTATCAATCGCTGAGCTTCGAAGACGTAGCACAAGGCCTGCTCAAGCCTTTTCTCTTTGCAGTGGTTGTCGCACTGGTGGGATGTTATTACGGGCTGACCACTCGCGGCGGGACGGAAGGTGTGGGCCGCTCCACCACGCAAGCCGTCGTGTATGCATCGGTGCTCATCCTGGTCGTAGACTTTTTCGTAACCAAGTTTCTTATCGCGATTGGTTTCTTTTGACGCTCCTGGGCCGACTCTCAAATCCCGAAGCCCATGCCTCGGTTCTGGAACGAAGAGTCTGCCGCATCGGGGCTGTTCCTTACACCCGACTTTGTTTTGCCTGGGCCTGATATGAATTCCTCGGCCGCGATCGAGTTTCAAAACGTCTGGCTCTTCTTCGAGGAGAAGCCGGCGCTGTCTAATGTCTCCTTCACGGTGGATCGCGGTGAAACGTTGATTCTGCTGGGAGCCACCGGGTCCGGCAAATCTGTAATCTTGAAGCTTGCCCTGGGGCTGCTGAAGGCCGATGAGGGAAAGGTCATTGTGGAAGATCGTGACC
>JARRJI010000084.1:0-10788 GCA_037379595.1 Acidobacteriota bacterium
CGGGATGGCTGTGGGGGTATTCTGCACCCTCAGCGGGCTTGGGTTCTTTGTTGATCTGGTCCATTGGATGTCCTTGCGAGAAGGGGCGGTGTTTGCTTTCGGCGCGCTGATGGGGCTCAACGCCGTCATTTTTTTCGCGATCATTAACCGGCGCCGTTTTAGGCTGCTCCCGGCGCTTGCAGTGCTGATAGTCGCAACCGTCTATTCCCCACGGTGGCTCCCGCGCGGTCCCGGAGTCTTTGTTCCCAATGAAGCCCGCCACAGGATCTTATTTGATGCGGTGGGTATGCTGGCGGCCGGTCTCTTGGGCTTCCGTTTCTTCCTTCGCTTTATGGACACCGAAGGTATGGAACTGACTCGCGTCCGCACTGAACTGGATCTGGCGCATGGGATCCAGCAGACGCTGGTTCCCCCCATCAGCCACCGCACGGACGCCTTTGAGGTCTATGCCGTTACCTTGCCCTGCGAAAGCGTCGGGGGTGACCTGGTCGACCTGATTCCAACTGACGCTGGCTTGCTGGCTTGCCTGGCTGACGTTTCCGGGCACGGCATCCCGGCGGGCGTCCTGATGGCCAACCTGAAAACCGCGCTGCGTCTGGGGTGCCAGCAGGGGCTGCCGATTTCGAGTCTTCTGCAAGCCGCGAGCCGCGTTCTGCCCGCCGTCAAGGAGCCGGCGATGTACGCCACGCTTGCCTGCCTCGTTTTTAGGGAGAGGGGCGAGGTTGAATATTCGCTTGCCGGCCATCCGCCAATCCTTCGCTATCACGCTGCGACGGGCAAATTCGAGCGACATTCAATGAATCAATTCCCGCTGGGCCTGATGCCCGAGTCACCCTATGAGTCTGCGCGGGTCCCTGGGGAGCCCGGGGACCTGTTCGTTCTGGTCAGCGACGGCATCCTGGAAGCCGCTGACCCTACGGGCATCGAGTTTGGCCTCGACGGCGTCGAAGAGGTCCTGCGAGAATGCATCAAAATGCCGCTCAAGGAAATCACAAGCGCTCTCTTCGAAAGGCTGAAAAGTCTTGGCCCTCGCGCTGATGACCAGTCCATCCTGCTGGTCCGCTTCCGCCTTGCATCCGGGGCAATTTGATTCCACAACCTTTGCCGGATGACGCCGCTGAAGCAACATTCCCCAAAGCTCCTTCGATTGTCCAAAGCCGCCAGCGTTCGATTGCTCGATGCAGGCGAATCCGAGCCCTCGCTGGAGGCATCAACCTTCACTTAAGGGCGCGGCGCAGTGATTCAACAATGGAGTTGGTATCGGCGGGGGCCAGAGAGGATGAAACGAAGTTATAGGTCTTGCCGGAATTCAGGATGATGTGGAATGTTCCCGTGTTTACCCCGAAGAATATATTGGGGGCAATTTCCTGGATGTCGCCGGACTTTGCAGTAAAAATGACTTTCCCATCCTGCTCGTACTGCAGTTTTCCGCCTTGCAACACCAACTGGCCCTTGGCCTTGCCGGGATTCTGGAAAATGCTGGTGGCGTCCCCGAGGTTGTAAACGCTGAACTGCTGGGCCGTTGCGTTTGCTGACTCCGTGGTAGTCCCGGACTTGGTCGAATTCTCCCGGGCGACCTCAAAACCGGTCTCGACCTCGCTCTCGTCAGGATTCACGACAAAAAGACCGGTTTTGCCTGCTGGTGCATTAGGAGCCACCTCGATCTGCGCAACCAGTTCCGTCGACTTCTTGAAATCCGTTCCCAGCACGCGAATGCCGGGGTTTGAAAAAGCGACCTTTGCGCCTTCCTTGAAGTTCTTCCCGGTCACCTTGATGCTTTTCTTGCTGCCGGGCTCAACCCGGGCGGGGTCCACCTTTGTAACCACGGGCGCGCCTGGCGACGAGGGACGAATCTCTTTGGGCGTGCCGGCCGTGCCCGAGGTTATGTCAAACGAAGTCTGCGCCGACGCCCCTGACGGATTTGCGACGTAGAGGAGCACGGACTTCTGCCGGGCCTGCTCTCCAACCGCTATTTCCACTTCCAACTGCGTGTCGCTCATACGCCGCGTGGAGAGAACATGGATGGCCGGGTCAGAAAATGAAACATAGGCTCCCGCGGCGAAGCTCTCGCCCTCGATCTTCACAGTCACCTTGCTGCCGGGCTGGGCCCGGGAGGGCTGAATGCGGGCAATCTTCGGCGGCGCATTTGCAGAGGCAATGTTTTGCAGAGGTGCAGGACCCAAACCTGCGGCCCGCCCTGCGCAAGCGCACACAAGAACACCGGCAAGCCACCAGGCCGTTGTCCGATGCGATGGCAGGAAACAGCGCACGCGAAATGACGATCTCAAGTGGGCAGACAAAATGAGAAAACCGGCAAAACAATCTGCCGGTCCTTTCCTTCTCTCATTGGATTGTAACAGAAACCGTCTACACGCCAGCGCTGGCCAAAGATCTCAGAAGGAATCAAGTGCGGGGCTTTGCCTTCTTAATGATCCCATGGCCTTCCTGGATGGTCAGGATCTGGTTGACATCAATGTTTGCGAACTTTTCGATTTTCTGTGTTGTCGGCCACTTCACTTCAATCAGATCAACTTTCTTGGCCTGTCCGACTCCAAAGTGCAGCCGAAGGTCGCTCTGCGACATGACACTGGTTCCGCTGTGGACCTCGTCCATCTGGCGGTGTTTTCCGGTCGTCACGTAGGCGCGGGCGCCTATGGCCGTGCGGTTGCACTTGGTTCCAATCAGCTTGATCTTGATCCAGTTGTTTTTGTTTCCGCCATCGTTACGAAGCAACGACGGACGGTCATTCATGTTGCAGACCACAACATCGATGTCGCCATCGTTATCGTAATCGCCAAACGCGCACCCGCGGCTTGCAAACTTCTCGTTGATCCCCGGTCCCATTTCGGTTGAGACGTTTTTGAATCTTCCATTGCCCAGATTGTGATACACAATCCGCGGCTCTTTAAAGTACTGGCTCAGGTGATATTCGTCAATTCGAGGGTAAACGTGGCCATTGACTTGAAGGATGTCGGCCCAACCGTCGTTATCGTAGTCCAGGAAGCCGCATCCCCATTTCACATCCTGAGTGTCCTGTCCCACCCCTGCCATAAAAGTAACGTCGGTGAAGGTGCCGTCGCCATTGTTGTGATAAAGGTCAGCGGTATCGTCGGAAAAGTTCGTCTTGAAAATGTCAAGCCAGCCGTCGCAATCGTAATCGCCGACACCGATGCCCATCCCGGCCTGCTCCTGGCCGTCTTCGTTATAGGCGCACCCGGCCATCACACCAATGTCTTCGAACGTGCCGTCATGATTGTTGTGGAACAGTATACTCGGTTCGGAATCGACGGCCACGTAAATGTCCGGCCAGCCGTCGTTGTCAAAGTCGTACGATACGGCCGTAATCGAATACCGGGGGCCTGTCTTCAGGATACCTGCCTTTTCCGTGACGTTGGTGAAGGTCCCGTTGCCATTATTGTGGTAAAGAATGTTTGACCCGCCCGGCAGACCGCGCGGCCCGCACATCACCGGAATGCCCTTCCACTGGCAGTACCCGGTCTGGCCCGGGGCCGGAACTTTTGCCAGGTCCAGGACAATGTAATTGGCAACGAAAAGGTCCAGGGATCCGTCGCGGTCATAGTCCAGGAAAGTGCAACCCGAGCCCCATCGAACATCATCCTCATAGAGCCCGGCTTTCTTGGTCACGTCGGTTAAAGTTCCATCGCCGTTGTTATGGAACAGGACGTTGTGTCCCCAGAACGTCAGGAAGAGGTCGTCCCACCCGTCGTTATTGTTGTCGCCGACGCAGACGCCCGTTTGCCAGCCGGTACGCGCCAGCCCGGAGTGCGCCGTCACGTCGGTGAAGGTCCCGTCGCGGTTGTTCTTGTAAAGCTCAGTTGTGGGCGCTTTGCCGGGGGGCCAGGTCGTGTTCAACCGGGTGCCGTTCGTCAGATAGATGTCAATCCAGCCGTCGTTGTCGTAATCGAAGAAAGCGATGCCGTTTCCCTTGGCCTCGATGATGTACTTCTTCTGAGTGACTCCGCCCCAGACGTTGACGGTGTTCAATCCCGCCTCTTTGGCAACATCGACGTACGTCACCGGGGAAGCGGTATCCGGGTGTGAAACCTGGGCAGCGTTGAGGACCGGCACCCCCGACCACCGCCAGATGGGTGTGGTCACAACTTCCATCAGTCTTGAGCCCAGAAGTGCTGCGCCCGAACCCAGGATATTACGCCGAGTAAGTTTCATGAGGAGATTAAGATGCCGGCCATCCTGAAAGTGATGCCCCTGGCAAAGAAGCAGTCTCGCGCCATTAATTGTGGCTTCCCAAACAACACAGAAATGCTAATTATACTACAACAGGGTGCCGTCAACACTTCGCTTTGCAGAGCCGGCAACTAGCCCTTGCAATGGCGCGACCCTTATCCACACGCCTTGTCTCTCGCTGGCGGCATGCCTTTCGTCCAAACCCAGACGCTGTGTGAGTAGCAGTTCAAATGAAAGCCTTGTGGCTTCAAGGGTATAATCGGGGTTGTAGTCACACACCTTCTTGTGGGGAGGCACACAATGCGTCGAATCGGATTGCTCACTTGTCTTGTGTTGATTTTCGGGTTCTTTTCCAGTGCTCAGGCCGCCGTCAAGACGGAGACGGTGCACTTCAAGAGTGGTCCTGAAACCGTTAATGCCTATTTGGCAATGCCTGGTTCCCCCGGCATGCATCCCGCGCTGGTGGTCATTCAGGAATGGTGGGGACTGAATGACTGGGTCAAAGAGCAGGCTCGGGATTTCGCTGAGCAAGGTTATGTGGCGCTCGCCCCCGACCTTTACCACGGCAAAGTCGCCACCACTCCAGCGGAAGCTCGCAAATTGATGCAAAGCATGCCCCGCGAACGCGCGATTCGCGACCTGATGGCCGGGTACGACTTTCTTGCCATGATGCCGAACGTCAACAAGGCCAAGATCGGTTCCATCGGATGGTGCATGGGCGGCGGGTATTCACTGCAGCTCGCTATTCATGAGCCGCGATTGGCCGCCTGCGTGGTGAACTACGGTTCTCTCGTAAAGGATCCTGCCGAAATCAAAAAAATCCAGGCGCCCATGCTGGGGAATTTTGGAGCGGACGATCGAGGCATTCCTCCCTCCGCCGTGCACGCTTTTGAGAAGGCGATGCAGGCCGCGGGCAAGGAATTCGATGCCAAGATTTTTGACGGTGCTGGCCACGCATTCGAGAATCCGAACAATAAGGCGGGCTATCGTCCGGAAGCTGCGAAAGAGGCCAGGGCCCGAACGCTTGCGTTTTTTGAGAAGACCTTGAAATAGTCCTGTTCGTGGCTTCGAGGCAGAACCGTTCCTCCATGATTCGCGGGTTTTGCGCAAGGCGTTCTGAGAAGAAAATGCAGGTTGTAACACTAAAGTGACGGAAAAAAGACTTTCCCGGCGCGGATGGTGGCCACCGGCTCGATCTTCTGCCGTCCATTTCGCGTCTTGCCGTCGGAATCCGTAAAGACGAATTCCCCTTCGCGCAGATCGAGTACGCTGACATCAGCCTCAGCGCCCAGCCGGAGGGTTCCAATCTCTGCTCCGAAATCAAAGACATGGGAAGGGTTCACGGTTGCGCGCTCCACCACTTGGCGCAGGTCCAAGCCAACCAGGAGAAACTTTGAAAGCGTGGTCACCAGATCGTACACGGGGCCGTTGATGTTGGCCGAATAAAGGTCGCTGGAAATCGTATCCGGCAGGAAATCCTGTTTCAGGCATTTCTCCATCACATCGAATGAAAAGCTGCCCGCGCCGTGTCCCACGTCAAACAGCACGCCACGCTCGCGGGCTTCGACAATCTCCGCAAGAAGCTTCCCACTGCTGTCGAGGATGCCATTCGGATGGCTGTTAAAAGAATGCGTCACGACGTCGCCCTTCTTCATCAGCGCCAGCAGCCTGGGCAACGGCGTATATGAGCCGCCGATATGAATCATCAGGGGCAGGCGGGCTGCGTCGGCGGCTTCCCGCGCGCGCTTCATGCCCTCGTAATCGTTGGCTCCGGTGTACTGCTTGGAAAAGCGAATCTTGAAGCCAACGATCAAGTCCCGATTTTTTCTCGCCGTTTCGACCGCAAGTTCTGGAACACAGTAGCGCAGGTCCTCGAGTTCGCCCATCTTCGGCGTGCTTCCGGCAATCATGCCGATGGAAACAACGTGGAGCAAAGACTTAATGCGCGTAGAAGCGCGCTCGACGACGAACTTGCGGAAGGCCGCAAAACTGAAAGCGCCAGGAGTGCCCGCATCGATCACCGTGGTCACACCGCGATGCAGGCAATAAGGGTCCGGTTCAATTCCGTATGCTCCAACATAAGGTAGGACGTGGGTATGAAGATCGATCAAGCCCGGAGTCACAATTTTCCCGGTCGCGTTGAGCGTCTCCCGGGCCGTACCGGAAGAAATGTCCGCTTCGATCCCGGCTACTTTCCCTTCGGCAATCGCCACGTCGCGAATGGCGTCGAGGTTTTGCGAAGGGTCGAGCACCCTGCCGCCCTTGATGAGCAGGTCGTATACTTTGCCTGAAGAGGAAGCCTCGAAGCTCTGTGGGCTCATCGGATTGTTCTCGGGATTATGAGGTGCACTACGGAAATGCTCACACTTGCCGTTACCTCGTGTGGCGTCGAGGCTTCAGAACTCCGGAGGAACATGAAAAATCCTCCCGCGGGCAGTTCCGCAAGACGGGTAGAACCGGTACCGGCTCAAGTCCTCCGGAAAAGCAGAGCCTTCTTGACTTCACCGATGGCGCGGGTGACGTTGATGCCGCGCGGGCAGGCCTCGACGCAATTGAAAATCGTGCGGCAGCGCCAGACACCCTCATTCGTGTTCAGGACAGCCAGACGCTCGTCTTTCCCTTCGTCCCGGCTGTCAAAAATAAAGCGGTGCGCGTTGACGATAGCGGCCGGTCCCACATAATCCGGATTGGCCCAGAACGACGGGCAGGAAGTGGTGCAGGCTCCGCAAAGAATGCACTTGGTCGTATCGTCGAACTTTTCCCGGTCCTCAACTGACTGATATCTCTCTTGTTCCGGCTCGGGCGAGTGGCTGATGAAGTAGGGCTTTACTGCCCGATACTTTTCAAAGAACATGTCCATGTCGACCAGCAGGTCCTTGATCACGCGAAAGCCCCGCATGGGCTCGACGGTGATATTCTTGCCAAGGTTCTTGATCAGCAGCTTGCAAGCCAGGCCGTTGTGGCCGTTGATCAGCATGGCGTCGGACCCGCACACGCCGTGCGCGCAGGAGCGGCGATAGGTCAGTGTCCCGTCGAAATACCACTTCACATGGTTCAGTGCATCAAGCAGCCGATCGGTGGGTTCGGCATCAAACTTATATTCGCCCCACCACGGTTCCGGATCCTTCTCCGGATTGAAGCGCCGGATTCTCAGCGTCACGTGCATGGATCAATACTTCCTTTCCTTTGGCTCGAACTTCGTGATCGTCACCGGCTTATAGGCCAAGCGAATTCCGTCGGGTTCAAGGTAAGCCAGAGTATGCTTCAGGAAATTGGGATCGTCGCGCTTCGGAAAATCTTCACGAAAATGCGCTCCCCGGCTCTCCTTGCGGGCCAGAGCACCTTCCACCAGCACATCGGCCAGGTCAATCAGGATCCCGAGTTCAAAGATTTCCAGTAGCTGGGTGTTGTATTTGGTGCCCCGATCCTCGATCTTAACGCGGCTGTAACGGTCGCGAATCTCTTGGAGTTTCTCGCGCATGGCGGTCAGGGTGCCGGCATCGCGGAAGACCGAAGCCTTTTCCATCATTTCATTTTGGAGCGTTTCTCGAATGTCCGCGGCGCGCTCACTTCCCTTGCCATTGAGCAGCAGGTCGATGGCTTCTCGCGCGTGATCCTGGGGGTTCTCTCCGAGCGGCACGAGTTCATTCTCCTTGATGAACCGAGCGGCATGGCGCCCACTGCGGCGACCAAAGACAAGGATATCGACCAGCGAATTGGTGCCCAGGCGGTTTGCTCCGTGCACTGAAACGCAGGCCGTCTCACCCGCGGCATAGAGACCCGGCAACGGAGTATTTTTCTCATCAATCACCACGCGGCCGTCGTTGTCGGTCGGGATGCCGCCCATCACATAATGGGCAGTCGGCTGCACGGGAATCAGTTCCTTCGCCGGCTCAATTCCCAGGTAGGTCCTGACAAAATCGGTGATGTCCGGCAACTTCAGATCCAGGACTTCGCGCCCTAGGTGAGTCATGTCGAGGTGGACGTAATTCTTTCCGTCAATGCCACGGCCTTCGCGGATTTCCTGGTAAATAGCGCGCGCGACCATGTCGCGAGGCGCCAGGTCCAGCAGCGTAGGCGCGTAGCGCTCCATAAAGCGCTCACCATCCTTGTTCCTCAGGATGGCACCCTCGCCGCGCGCGGCTTCGCTCAGCAGGATGCCCATCTTGTAGATGCCCGTGGGATGATACTGGAAAAATTCCATGTCCTCGAGCGGGATTCCCCGGCGCAAGACGACTGCCATTCCGTCGCCGGTCAGGGCGTGGGCGTTGGAGGTAACGCTGAAAATCCTGCCGCAACCTCCTGTCGCGAACACCACTGCTTTGGCCTGGAAAGTGTGTAATTCCCCGGTTGCCAGGCACAGCGCCACCACACCGGCACACCGCCCTTGCTCGATCAGGAGATCCAACACGTGATATTCGTCGTAGAAGTGCACCTCGTTCTTCAAGCACTGCTGGTACATCGTCTGGAGAATCATGTGCCCGGTGCGATCCGCAGCGTAGCAAGATCGTCGCACGGGAGCTTTGCCGAACTCGCGCGTGTGGCCGCCAAAGGGCCGTTGGGCGATTTTGCCTTCCGGCGTGCGGCTGAACGGCAGACCCCAGTGTTCCAGGTCATACACGGTTTCGATGGCTTCACGGCAGAGAATTTCCACGGAATCCTGATCGGCCAGGTAATCGCTTCCCTTGACCGTATCGAACATGTGCCATTCCCAGTGGTCTTCTTCGTGATTCCCGAGCGCGGCGCCAATGCCTCCCTGGGCGGCGCCCGTGTGGGAACGCGTGGGATAAAGCTTGCTGATCACGGCCACGCGGCCGTGGGAAGAGAGTTGCAGAGCGGCCATCAAACCGGCGCCGCCTGCCCCGATAATCAAAGCATCATAACGATGGGCCATCCTTTAAACCTCAGTTCCTTGCTTTGCTCAGCCACGCCTTAAAACGGCCTTGCAGGATTGAACGTCAAAATCACCAGAGAACCCAGCGCCAGGAAAATGAATCCCAGCAGGTAGAGTGAGGCCAGCGAAAACACCCGCCAGCCGCGCGACCCCACGTAATCGTCAATCATCACCCGCGCGCCGTTTATCCCGTGGATCAGCGCCAGCCACAGCATTACCACGTCATAGGTTCTCCAGAAGGGCGTGGCATACCGATTCGCAACAAAGCTGTAATTAATCACTTCGACGTTGTTGATGATGTGCATGATGACCAGATGAATCAGGACCATGAACAGCAACACAACGCCCGATACGCGCATGAAAATCCATGCCGTCAGATCTAAACCACCTTGCGGCCTTGGCCGTCCCGCTCCGTTCATCCGTTCCTCCTACTTCGCCATCAAAAACATATAAATTGCGGCGGGCACAAAAATCACAAGAAAAGTCACAACCACGCCGTAAAAGAGCTTTTTCTGCACAAGTGTTGATTCCGGCCAGAAGTCGATGATGATGATCCGAACGCCGTTAAGAGCGTGGTAGAGTACAGCCCCGGCCAGAATCACTTCTCCCGTCAAAGCCACGGGGTTCCGGTAGAGAGCCATGACCGTGTTATAAGCCCTGGGGCCCCAGCCGATGACCGCGGTATCGACGATGTGCGCCAGCAGAAAAATGAAGACGCCAATCCCCGTGATGCGGTGGAGCAACCACGACCACTGGCCTTCGCCGCCGCGATACGTGAAGTATTTCGAAATTTTTCCCATGATGACGTGACTCCCTCTGGACAACGACTTGAAGAAAGGGTCTAATCGGTTGACCCGACATTGTATGGCAAACATTCCATGGTTGGCAATGGGTCGTATGGAGACAGGTTAATTGTAATACGTGAGGGGGGTGTCCAGACATTCAAGTAAGGTAACGGGTCGTCCCGTTGGAGGGTTAACCTGATTCCAAAGACCGAGGAGTTTCACGGTCAGGTTCATGATGGGGACCGCAGCGAATTGCGCGGCGACATGAGTGTCGGTTGCGCGTTTACGTTGCCTAATGCTTCTGCCGTTCTTCGCGCTATCAGCGGTGTGTCTGCCCGGTTAAAACATGTCAAATCAAGGGCTTACCGGGGCTGAAGTGGACGCTTAACGGAACCGGCCCTGGCAGGGAAGGTGGCCCGTATTGGAGAGCAGCAGTCAGGCAGTTGGGTAACGCCGCCGCATAGGTTAGAATACCGCCATGAATCGCAGAACTTTTCTTGGGGTAGCCGCGGCCATCGCCGCCACACGCGTGGACTTGAGCGCACGGACCACGCCGATACCGATCATTGATACCCACATTCACCTGTTTGACCCGAGGCGCCCTCAGGGCATTCCCTGGCCGCCGAAAGATGACAAGATACTTTACAAGCCTGCCCTGCCCGACCGTTACCTGAAGGTGACGAAGGGCGAAGGCGTTGTCGGCGCCATTGAAGTGGAATGCAGCCCGCGGCTGGAGGATAACCAGTGGGTGCTGGACGTGGCCGCCAAGGCTCCGGTGATTGTGGGAACCGTGGGCGACCTGGAGCCGGACAAGCCCGACTTTCGCAGGCAACTGGAGCGCTTCCACCGCAACCCGCTCTTCCGCGGCATCCGTTACGGCAACCTCTGGGGCCGCAGCCTGAC
>JARRJI010000085.1:0-10752 GCA_037379595.1 Acidobacteriota bacterium
TCCTGAAGGGCGGCAGCCTGGACTGGTTCACGGTGCGGCACTGGGTGCGCGTGAGCGGGTCTGGATTTTCAGTGGGGCTGGTACCCGTAGATGCACCGCTGGTTTGCCTGGGAGACATCAATCGCGGAACGTGGCCGAAGAAGTTCCGGTCGAAAGACGCCACGGTTTATTCCTACGCGATGAACAATTACTGGCACACGAATTATTTCCGGGAGCAGAGCGGACACTACACCTTTCGGTACGTTTTGACCAGCGGCCAGAGCTTGTCGCCCGCTTCACTTTCCCGGTTGGGACTCGACGCGATGACCCCGCTCGAACACCAGCAGGTGATCTCGAATGACAAGGATGGCAACCCTGCCCGGGCGCTCTCGCCGGCGCCCCAGAGCTTTCTCACCGTGAGCTCGCCGGATGTGGAAGTGGAGGACTGGAAATCCGCAATGGACGGACACGGCACCATCGTGCGGCTGGTGGAGGTTGGAGGAGAAAGCACAACGGTCAAACTCACCTTCCCGATGTTCCACCTGCAGCAGGCGTGGATCACCAACGCCGTCGAGAAGGATCAGTCACCGTTGAGAGTGGAAGGGAACTCCTTGGAAGTTCCCGTAAAGCCGCATCAGATTGTCACGCTGCGGATCGTCGCGGCGCAGTAACGGCGCTACGGATTTCCAAATCCGATTTTGTTCATGTCGCCGCCATGCTTCGCTGCAAATCCCAAGGCGAGCCTGATGCCGGTCACGCCGATGGCGATGAGCGGAATGCCGAGCAGGATCAGGTCCCGCGGCTGGCGGTACCACATCACTTGAAAGGCCAGGATTAACGTCGCCAGCAGCAGCAAGGCCAGTGAGATACCTCGATGGAAGCGATGAATCTCCGACTGGACCCAGGCATTGACTCGGTGTTCGATTTGCCGGCCTTCGTCGGAATCCGTACAGTCGGTTTTCTTATGGCAACAGTTGCAAACGTGCGCCGGTGCACGGTACCGGACAATGTTGCGCTGGGGATCGATGGAATGGCGCCGGAGCAGTTGTCCCGTCGGGCATTCCCAGTTGTCGAATTCTTTGTGGTACTTGAAGCCGGTCACGCGCATTTGTTCCGAGCGGCGATGGGAATGGCGTGCCAGCCATTCCAGAACCACCACAACGACCACCAGGAACAGCGAGTAGCCTTCCGCCATCAAAACTTCAGCGTGAAAGTCGTCAATCATTATTTCACCTCGGGCATTTCGGCGATCTCCGTATAGAGACTTTCTTCCGGTTTTTGAGTCGTTATCCTCGGCGCCACGTGGCGGACACCCAGCCACGCGAGGTAAACTACCGGCAGCACGCCTCCTACAATAAACAGACTGTCGCCCGGCAGCCGCAGCCATTCAATCAAGGCATTCAGGTGGCCGGTCAGGTACTGCAACGTTCGGGCATCGTAATAGCCGTAGCGGACGGAGTGGTACAACTGGATGACGCCCAGCGGAAACAGCGAGGCAAAGCACATCCAGGCCAGGCCAAGGTTCAGCGACCAGAAGCTGATCTTGGCCGCGCGGTCGGACCAGCGGTCCTGAGGAATCATGTAACGCAGGCAGAACAGCGACAGTCCCACAGCCAGCATCCCATAGACACCCATCATGGCAGCATGCGCGTGGTTGGCCGTCAGGGCTGTGCCGATTTCGTAGTAGGAAACCGCCGGCAGGTTGATGAGGAAGCCGAATATGCCCGCGCCGAGAAAGTTCCAGAAGCCTACAGCAACAAGAAACATCACGGCCCAGTGATGTGGGAAGGGCGACTTGGACTTTGCGCTCTGCTCCGCACCCAGTTGCAGAAAGCTCCACGCCTCAAGCGTCAGGAATGTGAGCGGGATGACTTCCGCCGCCGAGAAGAAGGCTCCAAGTGCCATGTGGACCGCCGGTTCGCCGGAGAAATAGAGGTGGTGCATGGTGCCGATTACCCCGCCGGCGGAGTAAAGTAGGATGTCGAGATAAACCATCGTCAGTGCTACCCGTTCCTGGACGACTCCCAGCAGCACAAAGATGTAGGCCACCATGATGGTGGTGAATAGTTCCAGGAAATCTTCCACCCACAAGTGGACCACCCAGAAACGCCAGAAATCTGTCGTGGTGAAGGCCTCATTTGGCCGGGCCAGCAGGCCAACGGCGTAGAAGGCCGGAAGCGAAAGGGCTGAGAAGAAAAAAAGCCACGGCAGGTTGCCCAGGTGTTCCGAACTCAGGCGCCCGCGCAGTCCTCGGAAGAGAATGATCACCCAGAAGAGCAGGCCGATGATCAGCAGGATTTGCCAGAAGCGACCGAGGTCGAGATATTCAAAGCCCTGGTCGCCGAACCACATCCAGAGGTGATGAATCCAGCCCTCAACACCCGCATATTCGCCAATCAGGCTTCCAAACACCACGATGGCAAGCGCGCCCAGCAGTCCGTAGGCCAGGTGCTGCTGTCCTTTGGGTTCGCGCCGGGTGATCATGGGAACAAGAAAGATGCCCGCGGCAAGGTAAGAAGTTGCAACCCAGAAGATGGCAAGCTGAACGTGCCACGTGCGGGCGATGTTGAAAGGCAGAATGCGAGCGAGGTCAAGGCCGAAGAAGTTGGAGATGTCTGCGCGGTAATGTTGCGATGCGCCGCCCAACAGCACCTGCACCAGGAAAAGCACCGCCATCACCAGGAAGAAATAGGCCGTGGCGCGCTGCGCGGGCGTCAGGCTGATCGAGTCCGGCGGGCGAAAGGACACCGTCGTACGCTCGCGCCCGTGCCAACCCAGAAAGTTCCACCGGCCGAAAGCCGCGAGCAGCAGGCCGATGCCGCCCAGAAGCGCGATCAGCGAAAGCACGCTCCAGACAATTGCATCGGCAGTGAGGTGGTTGCCCACCAGCGATTCGGACGGCCAGTTGTTGGTGTAGGAATATTCGAGTCCGGGCCGCAAAGCTGACGATGCCCATGCCGACCAGCTGAAAAATGCGGTCAGATCATAAATTTGTTGCGGATCAGTAATGGCCTTTGGACGCAGGCCGAACCGCGTACTGGGCTGCGAGAAAAAGTTCTGGTAGTGAGTCTGAAGATCCTTGAAGGCCATGGCTTGAGCGGCCGTGTACTCCAGCGTGCCGGTCTTGGGGTTGTAACGGTTGGTCTTGAAATCCCGAATGGTTTGAGCCCGCGCGCGGTCCGATGCTGCGCCTCCATACTGCTCGCGAACGATGAGAGCGGCGCGATGAAGATAGTCGGCAGTAAAGTCAGGCCCGAGGTAGGCACCGTGGCCGAAGATCGATCCGTACTCCATCAGGCCGTTTCGAAGAAAGGTCTCCTGTCCGCGAATGATATCCGCGTGCGTAAACAGGACTTGTCCGGAAGGATCAACAACCTTTGCCGGAATGGGAGGCTCGCTGGTGTACGTCCGGTAGGCCAGAAGCCCCAGAACAAAGAACCCGAATAAGAAGACGATGACAATGGCCTGGCCCCATTTGCTGGAGACCATCAGGCCGCGTTTGGTCCTTGCATCCATTGGTCAACTCCCTGCGTTGGTGATAACGCTGTGCTTAGAATAATGGCTAAACAAGCTAGAATAAGATTTCCGGGAGCTCCAAAGTATGACTTTTGTCACGCGGATGTGGAACGGTAAGGTCCGATGATCAGGTAGTTGGCTTGTTTGCTGCAGGAACATCGTTTGACAGAAGCCGGAGGCGAGTGGCCGAGCAGCCTTTTGCAGCGCACTGGGGTGTCAAGCTTCGTAGATTTCGATTGGGAGATCGTCCGGGTCCGGAAAGAACGTGAATTTTCTGCCAGTGGTTTCGTCCACTCGAAGGGGTTCCACCCGGATGCCTTTTCGCATGAGAACCTTGGTGGCTGCTTCTTCGACGTTATCCACTTCAAAGGCGAGGCGGCGCAGGGCACATGCTTCAGGACTCGACGGGCGCTTCGGCGGGTTTGGAAATGAGAAGATCTCAATCTGATATTCGTCGCCAACCCTCAGATCCAGCTTCCACGAATCACGCTCGCCGCGATAAACCTCCCGTACCACTTCGAGTCCCAGCGTGTCCACATAGAAGTGCTTAGACCGCCCGTAGTCTGAACAGACGATCGCAACGTGATGGATTCTTTCGAGTATCATGACTTGCCTACGATTTCCAGGTCTATCTGCGTGTGGCGCTCCGCCATGGTAACACCTTCATGGATTTGTTGAGCCAGAAAGGCGGCGTGCGAGGTGAGACGACGAAGAATCGATGAGCCTTC
This sequence comes from Acidobacteriota bacterium, assembly GCA_037379595.1. GTDB lineage: Bacteria > Acidobacteriota > Terriglobia > UBA7540 > UBA7540 > SCRD01. Next base: position 4,224 of record JARRJI010000085.1, read on the forward strand.
TCGTCAGCCTGGGCATCGCAGCAATTCTTGTCGCCGCGTGTTGGCAGTTGCGCGCCGGCCTGGGGTCCTCCATGCAAAACAGTGGATATTCAGCGGACGGCACGCTGCCGGTGCGCCGAACGAGTTTCCTGCCTGGGCTTTGTGGAAATTCGGAGGTGGAAGGAGGGATCGGGATCTCACAACAAGGGTCCATGTTTGTTGCTGTGCCTGTGAAAGACGTTACCAGCAGCCTGTCCTTCGGCGGCACGAACGAACCCTTTTGCACATTGAGTCACGTCGTTGTGAACTGAAAACGTAAGGCGAGGGTTGGTGCGGAAGGGGGGACTCGAACCCCCACGGTCTTGCGACCGTCAGCCCCTCAAGCTGGTGCGTCTGCCAATTCCGCCACTTCCGCGTGGGAGGCACATTGGGTTGACCCATGCCGGAACGCATGGCGTCGAACGAGGCAGTTTTCCATTACTTCTTAGCCGGTGCAGCAGGAGCAGCCGGAGTCGTCTGGGTCTGCGCCGGCGCACTCTGCAAGACCGAGCCGGACGTTCCTTTCGAGGCCCAGATGGCCAGCGTGATCGACGTCGCCACAAAAATGGCGCCCAGCACCCAGGTAATCTTGGCCAGCGTCGTGACCGCGCCTCGCGGTCCGAAAGCTGCCTGGCTCGAGCCACCAAAGGCCGCCGCCATATCGACATTCTCTCCGCCCTGGATCAAAACGATCACAACTAGCAGAATGCTCGACAGGATCTGGAGAGCTGTGACTGCCATAACCATATAAGAATCCCTTTCAACCTTCCGGTCCGTCTCTCGCCCTCTCAGGCTGACGGGTAATCAATAATTGCCGCGAATGACTCGGCCTTAAGGCTCGCGCCGCCCACCAGCGCCCCGTCCAGATCTTCCTGAGCCATCAATCCCTTAACGTTCTGGGGCTTGACGCTTCCGCCGTAAAGAATCCTCACGGCCTGGGCCAGCTCTTCGCCGAACTGCTGGCGTGTCAATTCCCTCAGGTACGCGTGACTTTCGGCTGCCTGTTCCGGCGTGGCGGTCCGGCCCGTACCTATCGCCCAGACCGGCTCGTACGCAATAATGATACGGGAAAACTCCGGGGGGGTCAACCCGGCGAAGCCGCCCTGGAACTGCCGTTCGAGCACCTTCTGGGTCTCTCCACGCTCGCGCTCGTCCAGCATTTCGCCCACGCAGACAATCGGCGTTAGCCCGGCGGCCAGCGCAGCTTTCAGTTTGCGATTCACCTGTTCATCGGTCTCGCCGTGGTCGTGCCGGCGCTCCGAGTGGCCGATGATCACGTGCGTGCAGCCGGCATCCAGCAGCATTCCGGCCGAGATGTCGCCCGTGTGGGCGCCCTCAGCGTCCCAGTGCATGTTCTGGGCGGCGATGCCGATTTTGCTCCCTCTTGCGGCCTGCGCGGCCTCCGCGAGGGCAGTGAACGGAGGAGCCACGATCACATCGCAGTGCTCAACCTTCGCCACGCGCGGCTTGAGTTCCTCAATGAACGCCACGGTCTCCCCGCGCGTCTTGAACATCTTCCAGTTTCCTGCAATAACAGGTCGTCGCATTAATCCTCCTGGCTACCAGTTACAATCCCACGATTTCACTACGCCGCTCCAGCAGAAGCACGTCCCTCCATATGCCATCCAGCCGGCCGAGGCGCATTCGGCGTCCGACTTCGCGGAAACCGCATTTTTTGACTAGAGCAAGGCTGGCCAGATTTTCCGGAAAGATGCCAGCCTGCAGGGTCCAGATGCCCTGTTTCTCTGAAGCTTCAATTGTGGCGCGCAGCAGGGTCGTGCCGATACACCGGCCCAGATGCCGCGTGCCAACATAGACGCTGACCTCTGCAACTCCCGAATAGCAGCAGCGATCCGACACGGGGCTGAGCGCCGACCAGCCGACGATCGCGCCCTTCTCGCGAGCCACAAGCCGCCCGAAAGGCAGGTGCGCGGAATCCCACTTTGGCCAGCCCGGGACGTCCGTTTCGAATGTGGCGTTCCGCGTCGCAATTCCTTCCAGGTAAATGGAACGTACCTGTTCCCAGTCGGAAGCCTGCAGTGAACCAATTGCGTATGGCATAGACAGGAATGATACGTTCCCTCACGCGAGCAGATGCCTTCTACTTAGGGCCTTCTGCCTATTGCTTATCCGGCAGGGCTTCCACGCCGGGCAGCTTAAGTCCGGACAGAAATTCGAGTGAAGCGCCGCCGCCGGTTGAGATGTGCGTGATCTTGTCTGCAATACCGGCCTTGCGAACCGCAGCCACCGAATCGCCACCTCCCACAATTGAAACGGCTCCGGATTCGGCCACAGCGTTGGCAACCTCTATGGTACCCTGCGCAAACTGGTCGATCTCAAACACGCCCATGGGGCCGTTCCAGATGATCATTTTGGCCTGCTTGATCGCCGTCACGTACTCGGCCCTTGTTTTGGGACCGATGTCCACGCCAAGGCGGTCAGCGGCAATGGTGACACAATCTACCGTCTCGGCCTTGGCTGAGGCGTCGAGCTTTTCCGCGACCACATGGTCCTTGGGCAGGCGCAGATTCACATTCTTTTGTTTGGCTTGCTCCAGGAGCTCTTTCGCCAGGTCCAGCTTGTCGGCCTCGAATTTTGACATGCCCACTTCCACGCCCTGGGCTTTCAGGAACGTGTAGGCCATGGCACCGCCAATCAGGATGGTGTCTGCAAAGCCCATCAGGTTTTGCAGAAACTTGATTTTGTCTGAAACCTTGGCGCCACCCACGATCGCGACATAGGGGTGTTGAGGATTCTGCAGAGCCTTACCCAGGTACTCGAGTTCCTTTTCCATCAGCAGGCCCGCCGCCTTGACCGGCACATGATGCGTAATGCCTTCGGTCGAGGCATGGGCGCGATGAGCGGAGCCGAAAGCGTCATTGATGTAAACCTCAGCTTTGCCAGCCAACTGCTTTGCGAATTCCGGGTCGTTAGCTTTTTCTCCCTCGTGGAAGCGCAGGTTTTCGAGCAGAACGACTTCGCCTTCCTTCAGTTCCGTTACGTTCTTGTCGGCTTCAGGGCCAACGCAGTCGATGGCGAACCGGACCGGCTTGCCCAACAGCGTGGCCAGTCGCTCGGCAGCCGGCTGCAGGCACATCTTGGGATTGACCTTCCCTTTGGGCCTGCCCAGGTGGGAGGCCAGAACCAGTTTGGCTCCCCGCTGCAGCGCCAGCTTGATGGTCGGCAGGCTTGCTTGAATACGGGTGTCGTCGGTGATTTGCCCCTGGTCATTCAGGGGTACATTGAAGTCGACTCGCATAAAGACGACTTTGCCTTTGACATCAACATCGCGAATAGATAGTTTCGCCATGGCTTGAATTCCCTTCCTAATGGATTGGCGGACGATTGGCGAGCAACCGTCCGCCGGATCAAGTTTGCAGGCAGGTTTACAGAGTCTTTGCTACGTAGCTGATCAGGTCGCGCACGCGGCAGGAGTATCCCCACTCGTTGTCATACCAGGCGGTGACCTTCACCAGGTCTCCGTCCATCACTTTGCAGAAACCGGCATCGACAATGGAGGAGTTTGAGTTGCCGCGAAAGTCGATGGAAACCAGATCGTCTTCGCAGAACTGGAGGATGCCCTTCATCGGACCCTCAGCAGCCTTCTTGAACGCATCATTGAGTGCCTCGATGGTGGCTGGCTTATTGACTTCTACAGTCAGATCAACCACGGAAACGTTGGGTGTGGGCACCCGCATGGCAAAGCCGTCCAGCTTGCCTTTGAGTTGCGGCAGCACCAGTCCCACGGCCTTGGCGGCTCCGGTGGTGGTTGGGATAATGGAGAGCGCAGCCGCGCGGGCCCGGCGCAGGTCTTTGTGCGGCAGGTCGAGGATGCGCTGATCGTTGGTGTAAGAGTGGACGGTGGTCATGAAGCCTTTCTTGATGCCGAAAGTATCGTCCACAACCTTCGCCGCAGGCGCCAGGCAATTGGTGGTGCAAGACGCGTTGGAGATTACGTTGTGCTTGGCCGGATCGTAGTTCTTTTCGTTTACGCCTAGCACGACGGTGATGTCTTCATTCTTGGCGGGGGCGGAAATGATGACCTTCTTGACGGATCCGCGAATATGCTTCTTCGCGTCTTCTCCCTTGCGGAAAAGTCCGGTGGCCTCCACTACGATCTGCGCGCCCAGCGAGGGCCAGTCGATCTCTGCTGGGTCCTTAACCTTGAACACTTTGACGGTCTTTCCGTCGATCTTGATAAAGTCTTCGCCGTAAGTGACTTCCGAGCTGAGGTTCCCCATCACCGAGTCATACTTGAACAAATGCGCCAGTGTCTTGGGGTCTGTAATATCGTTGACTGCAACAAATTCGATGTTCGGGTCGTTGAGTGCAGAACGCATGACGTTGCGGCCAATCCGACCAAAACCATTGATAGCTACCTTCACTGCCATAGCAACTCCTTCAAGGGGTTATTTTCACAATTGGGCAAACGTATAATTCTACTGCCCGCCTACTTGGAAGTCAATGCGCTGGCAAGGTCCTGTCCAACCGTCCTCCCCAGAGATCAAGGTCAACTGTCGCCTCGCAAGTGTGCAAATAATAAGGGCCACGAGAATTAAGATAACGACACCCGGTAAGGCGTGGTTCTCACGCCCGTCACATATCCCAAGGTTGCCGATTCCCAAGCCCAATTACGCTGATTCGTTCCCTGGTGGGTTCGGGGCACTCAGGACTGATGGATATTATGTTTCCTCACGGGTCTGAACTTACTTTGCACGCTTAGTTCATGGTATGGACACGGGTGCGCCAATCAACCAATCGGCCACATTCTAAACCCTTGGGCCGATTGAAAACACTAAAGGCATCCAGACCCACTCGCACGTTGTTGGGTTCCTCAACACGAATCAGCTATGTATGGCTAAGCTATTTCAGCACGGCGAGCAAACGGGCCTGTAGCTCAGAAGGGTTGAGCAACGGTTTCCTAAGGCATAGCCCACCTTCAGACTTAATCCCTTGATAACAATCGGCTTGCACGCCCCGAGATTTCAGTGGGGAAGTGCTGAGGCGCATCGGCTTTGCGCATGAGGTAGAGATATCTCACCTTCTGATGAGGCATAGTTTGGGCATAGCCCGATGCTGCGCTCAACGGTTCCATGCCCGACTACGGCCTGTGGCCCACAGTGAACCCGTGCGGTCGGAATATCAAAGCCGCAGAGTCCAAGCTGGCCTCTCCACTCCTGTCTGCCCTGCTCAAGCTCCTTCTCAAACTTTCCCAGGTCTTGGGATCGCCCGGCCAACTTCTTCGCTGCCAACTGGAACAGCTTACGGCATTGTTCAATCCACATAGGTCACCCTCTATGCACGGGCTCCGCCCACCCTTTCCGGAATCGATGGGCATATCGCATGAGTCTTCCGTCAAATCACCGGAAGACATTATATGCGTGGTACTCCAAGTTCTCAGCGGAGGGTCTGTCCTCCAGCTCAGAAGTCTGCCGGAGCGCCAGGCCCTCAAGCCTGCAGTAGTCCTTCCCGTTTTCAAACTCTTCCCTGATCAACCTGCTCACGACGGTACACTGGTCTTTCGGGTTCACCGTCAGGTAGCCTCCGTCAAAGAGCTTGTCGAGGCCGGCCCTGAGCAGCAGGCCGTTCGGGACCTCGTGGCGCTTCGCGGTTTGTGGCACCCTTTTCGCCATGGCCCGCAAATTCGCTTAGCTCACTTTCATGATTTGCTCCTGGCGGTTTCTGAGTGCCGTCGCCATCTGCTTTTCTTCCAACAGAATGCACTGCTTTTTCTCCGTCCTAAGCGGACAGATCACGTGCTAATTTACCTGGACATTTGATGTGCCACCGACAAAATGAAATTCTTGTGGTGCACATTCGCAAAACATGTGGTATAAGGCACAGTGGGGTTCAGGTAGTTAAGGGAAACTGAAAATTTAACGACACTTGGGCTGCAAATAAAACACATGTCCTATTAGGGATGAGCGGGCGGCAAGAGAACCGACGCTGAGGGGGAGGGCGCCATCCGTTGTCTCGAGACGGAGGAGTCCATGCCCTCGATTGAGGAAACCATACGGCAAATCATCGTCGAGCGAATGACATTGCCGATCTCACCCCAGGAACTCCCCCTTGGAGCTCCCCTTTTTGCCCCGGCGTCCGCCGGAGGCATGGAACTCGATTCACTATCCAGCCTGGAGATTATCGGGGGATTGTCCGACCGGTACCAGCTTCCCCTCGATGACATTGTGCCAGCCGACCTGCAGACGATTTCTACTCTCGCCTCCTACCTTCGCAAGCACGGCGTGGAGGAGAGTTAATGACCATCAGCGAGGCCGTGCAACAAACACCGTTCCTGATAGGCCAACTCCTCGATTGGCCTGCCGCTTTGTACCCACAACGTCCGGCCGTCGAATGGGAAGGCGGAAGCCTTTCATTCCACGATCTCCTGGACCGCGTTCGGGAACAGGAGGCGGTGTTGGCGACCTTCGGCGCTGGTCGTTTCCAACGCTGGGGCCTTCTCCTGCCCGACATCCCTGACTTTCTAATTTCTTTCTTTGCCCTTCTGCGCTTA
>JARRJI010000086.1:0-10743 GCA_037379595.1 Acidobacteriota bacterium
CGGCAAGATTCGGGAAGTTATCATAAATCTCCACCGTGAGAGTCTTCTCAACTCCCTCGGGGCCGCTGGCGGGGATTTCGATCTTCCGGCCAAGCGGACCGATCTTGCCCTTGGTATCCGTAATGAGCGACTGCCCGAAATCAAACTTGAAGCTGGAGATCTGCTTGCCGCCACTCACCAGAAAGCCAGATGAGTCTCCCGGTCCGAACGTGGGCTCATCCAGCGTCAGGTTCCCGGCCTGAGTGCGGAGAAATGCCTGGATATATCCGGAAGGCAGAATATGGAACTCGGCAGAGGCCGTCTGAAAAATGACCGGACCGCCTTTGTTAACTCCGACAATGACCGAGGAGACTGCGCCGGGATGCTTAGAGGGCGCGGGCCCTTCTTTACACGCTGCCAGTCCCGCCACAAGGGCGATGCCGGCCTGTTCCAGCCATTGCCTTCTGTTCATCTGTTCTCCCTGTTCTGGTGTCCCGAGAAGGAAGGGACATTATACTCCCGCCCGGCATTCCGCACCGCGTTCCGGCGAGACATCTTTCCGATTCCAGGGCGAAGGATGTTCCTGGACACGGAGGCCGGCAGATTCTATCATCGGCGAATATGGACAAGCCTTCGTTCGACCCGGGCTTTACAGAAAATTACCGCAGCGGACTGGACCGTATCATCAACCCGAACGGGCAATTCAATGTTCGCCGGCGCGGCGCCACGTGGCGGGACGTGCATCCCTACCTTTTCATGATCAACACCTCGTGGCCGGCTTTTCTGGCCATCATCTTTTTCGGGTATGTGATCACCAACGTGATTTTTGGCTGCGTCTACCTGGAGATCGGGGTCGCACATCTGCGGGGCGCGGAGGCAGGCACGGCACTGGACCGTTTTGTGAGCGCCTTCTTCTTCAGCGCGCAGACGCTGACTACCGTGGGGTACGGCAGCATCGCGCCGAGCGGTTACCCGGCGAGTCTGGTAGCAGCGTTTGAAGCTCTGCTGGGGCTCATGGCCTTTGCCATCGGCACCGGCCTGCTCTTTGGGCGATTCTCGCGGCCTGCAGCGCGCCTGGCTTTCAGCAAACTGATGGTGGTGGCGCCTTATCGAGCCGGCAGCAGCCTGCAATTCCGCGTGGCGAACCGGCGCAGCAACAACCTGATGGAGATCAGTGCACAGATGCTTCTGATGACCGTGGAGCCCTCGGACCACGGCCTGCGTCGCAATTACACACCCCTCTCCCTCGAGCGCCAATCCGTCCACTTCCTGCCACTCACCTGGACAGTGGTGCACCCCATTGATGAGGCCAGCCCGCTCTGGAACCAGACGGCCGAGGACATGGCCCGGCAACAGGCCGAGTTCCTGGTACTGATCAAGGCGTTCGACGATACCTTCTTCCAAACCGTCCACGCCCGCCGCTCCTACCGCTACGATGAGTTGGCCTGGGGCGCGCGCTTCGTCCCCGCGTTCGAGCCCGACAGTCAGGGCCGCATGGTGCTCGACCTCGAAAGGCTCAGCGAAACCGCTCCCTCCCCGGACCCCGGCGCTAAATGACTGCAGCGAGAACATTCTCGGGCAAGCGCTTGCTGCCTGCAGCGTTTGCCCCTGGCATTCTTCGTCCCTGGCATTCTTCGCCTGCCCGTTCCTTGTGCTGACCTTCATCGGATGCATCTGGATCTTCATGAGAGAGGCGCCTGTGCCAACCTGAGGCCAGGAATAGAAAGAACCCATTCCCAAGTAGGCAATGAGGAGCGCCCCGCATAAACGCTAGGTTAACGCTTGTAAGTGAGTTTTGTGCAAGGACTGTGCCCTGTCAAAGCCTGCAAATTGGCCTTTCCAGACCATCAGACCCTGGCGCTAATGGGACGGCGTAGCTACAATAGCCCGTGGACGATTGCGGTACGAGATTGAAGAATTCGGAGCCGCGACAAATGAATGAGTGAGAGAGGTGCTGGCTCGGGGCGTCACAAGCGGGTGTGATGTTGATCACAGCGACAACTGAGCGGGTTCGTTGATAGTGTCGTCATGGGGCGGGAAGCAGAAAAAATTTGGAAGGGGGCGGCGATGGCATCCGAAGTAAAGGTTAAGGCAGGTAACCGGGAACCGGTTCCCTATCGGGAAGATCCTTCGCGCAAGCCGGAGACATTTGTTCCGAGCGAGCCGCTCAATCCCTGTGAACTTGAAATCGACTTATTTTGCAAGGGGATACGGGTAGATGCTTCGTGCACACTGGGCGAAGTAGGCCGCCCGCTGGTGCGCACACGAGCGGGTCTGGGCAGCGGGCTCGAGATCGTCATCCCCGGCGCGATTAAGGATGTTTGGGTAAATGTTCCGGTCGAAGAGCCTTTTGCGCAGAAATCCTGCTACCGGATTGTGAGGACGGGGGAGAATTTCAGGGTTGTGGACGACCGGCAGGGATTCAGCTATCCGGTCAGGCTTTCACCGGAGGTGCCCTGGTACACCCGCAACACCTCAAGCGGCGTTCAGATGCAGCGGATTGGCGTCCTGCAAGGCACCTATCTTGGGATTTATATCTCGAATTCTTGCGGGTTCTGGTACCACTCGCCCGCACTGAACTGCAAGTTTTGCACCACCGGATTGAATGTGGGCGTGAACGAGGTGGAACTTAAAGACGTGGAAGACGTCGTTGAGGTGGCGCAGACGGCGAAGCGGGAGTCGGGCGTCACTTTTACCCACTTCAACTCCGGCTACCAGACCAACCGCGATCTTGACCGGGCAGCGCCGTATGTAAAAGCGGTGAAATCGCGCGTGGGCGGCCTGATCGGAGTCCAGTTGACCCCCAGCCGCGATTTGTGGAAATACGACCGGCTGATCGACCTGGGGACCGACCACTTCAGCTTCTGTTACGAGTTTCAAAATCCGGAATTCTTTGCAATGTTCTGTCCAGGCAAGGAAAAACTGATCGGACAGCAAACCTTCTTCCGGGCGCTGGAATATACGGCAAAGAAGCTTGGGAAAGGCGCCTGCTCGGGCGAAATCATCGCCGGGATCGAACCCATCGAGGATACGCTGAAGGCCATCGACATGATTGCCGGCCTGGGAGCGTTTCCGACCGTCTGCATCTTCCGCCCCACCATCGGTTCAGACATGGAGCACTGGCCGAGTCCCCGCTACGAGGACATGGTTGTCGTCTTCCGGCACCTTTACGAGGCGTGCAGGAAGAACAGCATTCCGATGGATGTAACGCCCAACATCGAAGTCAGCCTTGTCGTACAGCCGGGCGATACGCGCTACCTGGCGGAGCCGGGCTGGGCAACAACACTCTACGAAGCCAAGATAAAACTTTTGAAAAAAGCGGCTCGGCCCTACTTCTGGTGGGCTGGCCGTCCGAAACACATCAAGGCCTCTGAAGTGCTTACGGCGCCGTAGCCCCGGGCTGAAAACTCATTCTCAAATCTGATGCCGTTGATGCGCCAGCCGTGAAGGATTACGCTTTTCATATGGAGCGGCGCAACAAGACGAGTTGCGGCGAATTGCTGCCGGACGTCGGCCTGGTTTCGGCTGAGGGTCGGCAGGTCCGACTGTCGGATTATCGCGGGCGGTTGAACCTGGTGGTGATCCTTGCCGGCGGAATGGACGACGAAAATCTGCTGCGCCTGCTGGGGGAAGCTGCCGGGAAGCACGCGGACATCACCGGCGAAGAAGCTGAAGTCATTCTGATCCTAACGAAGGACCGATCCGGGCGGACTCCACTAGGTGTGAGAGTGGATTGGCCGTTTGTGGTTCTGATGGATAGCAACGGCCACGCGCACCGCTTGTTTGACACCCTGGACGCAGACGGGACAGCCATACCTGCCGTTTTCATTGCAGACCGCTTCGGCGAAATCTACGCCGAGTACTCCAGCAAAGAACGTCAGCAGCTACCCCAGATCAACGAGGTACTGCAGTGGCTGTTCTTCATCAACAGCCAGTGCCCCGAATGCGGCGCTCCGGAGTGGCCACAAGAATAGAGCCGCGTACGGCAGATATGCCTGCTTGGCGCGCCGCCGTCACAAGGCGGCATGCCGGGTACGGGACGCAGTGTCCCACCTTTCCGGACCGCCTGCTGAACCTTGATAAAAGATGACGCTCCCGGAAAAGAGAGCGCCATCGTCGGTGGCAAGCAGCTACTCCCTGTGGCACTGATGTTGAAGGATTGCCTTGTAACGGCCTGGCAGCTACGCGGCGGAGCAGGAAATCAGATCTGTAAGCCGCTTTGGTGCTGGTGCGCAACGCTCAACGGAGATCCGTTAAAGCACATCACGATCAGGTCCGCGCGCCGTTGAACGCCGAACTTCGCGAGAAGGTTCGAAACGTGGAATTTCGCTGTGCGTTCGGAAATGTTGAGCTGGCCTGCGATTTCCTTGTTCGAGAGATTGTCCAGCACAGCTTGCAAAACTTCTCGTTCCCGGCGGCTCAAACCGGTCCAGCTGCTGATCATGGTTCGATTGCGGGAACCTGGAAGAATCGATTCGACAAAACGGGAAAGCATGATATGCGAGACCCAATAGCTCCCTTCGAGCAACGACTCGAAGGCCTGCTGCAGTTCTGTGCGGGCCTCGGTATAAGTTAGTAGTCCTTTGGTTCCCAAACGAAGCAGGGGGAAGGCATTGGCTTCGTCGAATTGTTCCGCCACCGCGACGACCCGTGCGTCAGAATATCTCTCGAGAATCTCGGAAACAAGGAGGGCTGCTGTGGAAGGCGCACAGGCGTCCACAAGATAGAGGGGACACCGCGGAAAAGATAACCGGTGAAAATCAGTTACAACATGTGAGTCGATATGCTTGGCTTTTACCCGGTAGGAGGAGTTGGCCAGTAACTTTGTGAACTCACTTAAAACCAGCGGATGTGGGGAAAGGAGGCAAACTTTCAAACACGGTTTCCCGTGTTTCTGCAACCTACGAGAGAAGCCAGCGAGTGTTTGCTCGATCATTCTTCTGCTTCTCCTTCTTACTTGAATTGAATCATTTAATTCCCGGGCCTTTTTCTCCGTGAATCCCCGGTGACTCACCCACCCCGGATTTCTTGCTCAATCACCCTGAGGTGGAAACTTTGCTGGCGTAATGGGCCCTCCCCAACCCACAAACCCAGAACTTAACCGAGACAGTCTACTAGCAACCGGATGATTTTTGCAATGGAATTTTGCTGAGTCAAGTAAGAAATTTTCTGAGGGTTTACTCAGTATTTTTCCGAAGCCAGCGTAACAACCGCTTTATTTTCTTGAAATAAGGGATTCTGGGTGTCCTGAAGCACCCCGCTATAAATAGTCCAGTCAGACTGCCTTATATATAAATTTTGTAGTCCATTCGCCCCAAAATCAGTTAACGGCCTGCTGTTATCCACTGGATAACTATCACTTGACGGTGCGTCCAGGGCCATTCTGTCTGGCCGCCAACGGATTAAGTCCTTGACGGTGCAGCATAAAGTACAGCGTGAGTACCACGAACAGTTCCGTAATGACCACGGCGCTGGCCATGCCCAACTGGGCAAAGCGCGGAGCGAGCAGCACTGCCAAAACCAGATTGAGCGCTCCTGCCGCGAGGACAACCTTGTTGAACTGGCGGTCCAGTCCCAGCGGCAGCATCCACAAAATTCCGAGCATGGTGCCGACGGCATCGAGCAACGGCAGAGGGGCCATGATTCGCAACACCGGGATCGAGGCAACGAAGCTCTTGCCGAGGACAAACGGAACGATCCACGGCGCGCCCAGAAAGGCGATAAGACTCAAAACCGTCCCCGTTGAACTCATGACAAACATGCTGAACTTTGCAAGGCGATTGGCAACAGGACGGTCGTGCTGAACCAGGCGGCTGAGCCGGGGATAAAGGCTCTGGTGGATCGGCACGAGCAGCCCCATCAGGGCTCGAGCGATTTTTTCCGCCGCCGCGTAGAAGCCAACCGCTTCCGGCGAAGCGAACAGCCCGAGGATAAAGGAATTGCCGACGCCGTAAACGCTCATCGAACTCTGGTAGAGGAACATACTCCAGCCCATGCGCAAAGTGCGCCGAACCAGCGACCATCGGGGCAGCCGGACGGGAACTTCCCGGTAAACAATCGCGGTGGCGATGACAACGGAGAGCAGCGAGCCAGCACCTTGCAATCCCAGCACTTTCCAGCCATCAAACGGGTGGCGCACCAAGATGAAAATGCCTGCCGTCGCCAGCGCCTTTCCGATGACGTCCAACACGGCGATCAGGCGCATCCGTTCGAGGCCCTGGTAATACCACAACATGCTGAACGATTGGGCCACGGCCCAGAAGACTGCAGCCCAGAGGAAAATCGGATGCTCGCGGAACAGAGGAATCCAGGGTTCGATCAACAGGGCGAGCGCCACAGCGCCGGCGGCAAGCAGCAGCTTTGCGCCCATCACCCCAGCCAGCAGGTTTGCAAGTTCGCTTTTGGAGTCGCGGCTCTTCGCCACTTCGCGGGTGCCGGAAAGGCTGAACCCGTACTCGATCCCGACGCTTGCGTAAGCTCCGAAGGCCTGTGCGAAAGCCACAAGTCCCCATGTGCCGGGTCCCAGAACCCGCGTCAGGTAAGGAATGGTGACAAGAGGCAGAAGGTAGTTTGCAAATTGCACCCCGTAAAGCGAGGCCACATTCCGCACCAGCTTGCTGTCGACCGACCATTCGCGCAATCGGGCGCGGAAGTCCATCATGCGGCATCATCCTCCCAAAGGGCAGCGGTGCCCTGCTCCCCGGTGTGCCTAACTTGTGTAAAGGGGGCTGGGTTGGAACGCAAAGGTTTTTTTCGATTCACCGCAACCGCGGACCAGGAGCGCCGGAGTGAGGTCCACCACAACAAGAGGAGCGATCTTTACCAGCGCTGGTGAACCTGCTCTCGAAGCCGCGTATCGTAGAGCTGGCGCACCTTTTCCATCACCGCATCGCTGAGCGGCGGCAGATCGGCCGCGCGGGCGTTGTCCTCCACCTGGGAAGGCCGCTTGCCGCCCGGAATGGCGCAGGTAACGGCGTCAAACATCAGGATCCAGCGCAATGCGAGCTGCGCCATGGTAGCTCCCTGCGGCACCAGCCCACGCAACTGATCGACAATCTCCAGGCCCAGTTCGTAATCGACTCCCGAAAAGGTCTCGCCTTTATCAAAAAGCGCGCCCTCGCGATTGAAGTTGCGATGATCGTCTGTCGAAAACGTCGTCTCCCTTGTCATGCGCCCGGTCAGCAAGCCGCTGGCGAGCGGCACCCGGGCCAGGATCCCCACGCGGCGGCGCTTGGCTTCAGGGAAGAAGAGTTCCGTCGGCCGGTGGCGAAACATGTTGAAGATGATCTGGATGCTCTGGACTCCGGGATATTCAATTGCCTTGAGCCCTTCCTCGGCCGTGCGAACGCTGACGCCGTAGTGCCGAATCTTCCCCGCCTTCACCAGCCCTTCCAGCGCCTCAAAGGTTTCGGGAGTGTAATAAACCTTGTTCGGCGGGCAATGGAGTTGGACGATATCCAGGCAATCCGTCTGCAGATTGCGCAGGCTGTCTTCCACAAAACGGGTCAGGTTTTCCCGGTTGTAGCCTTCGGCGGTATGCGGGTTCAAGCGGCGGCCGGCTTTGGTGGCAATGTAAAACGTTTCTTTCCGTTCCTTGCGCAGGCGCCCAAGCAGTCGCTCGCTGCGGCCGTCGCCATAAACATCGGCGGTATCAAAAAAGTTGATTCCGATGTCCAGGGCCTTGTGCAGCGCCGCCACGGATTCCTTCTCATCGACTTTTCCCCACATCGACCCGATGGCCCAAGCGCCAAAACTGATTTCCGAAACTTTCCATCCGGTCCGGCCTAATTCGCGGTATTTCATTCCTTGCTCCCTTTAGATATTGATTTGCCTGCGCTGAGGACGCCTCGGCTGCAGGGCTAAATGATGTTCGATTGGCTTTGGGTCTTTCTATCCCTTCGCCGCTTCCTCAAGGCTCTTGTCGAGGATTGCGACGGCCTGATCGATGTCGCTCTTCGAAATATTGAGCGGCGGCGACATTCGAAGGACGTTGGCGTAAAGGCCGCCTTTGCCGATCACCAGTCCGTTTGCGCGAGCGCGCTCCAGGACCTTGTTCGTCAGGTCGGTCGCCGGTTCTTTGGTCTTTCCGTCCTTCACCAGCTCGATGCCCTGCATCAGTCCCATGCCGCGAACGTCGCCGATCGCCGCGTGCTTTTCCTTGAGTGCGTCGAGGCCTGCGCGGAAATGATTGCCTGCTATCTCGGCGTTATCCATCAGCCGGTCTTCTTCAATCAGATCAATGGTGGCTTTGGCGGCCACGCACGTGACCGGATTTCCGCCGAAGGTTGAAATGGTCAGGCCCTTGTAGCTGTCGGCGATTTCCGGCCGCGTAATCGTGCAGCCGATGGGAACTCCGTTGGCCATGCCCTTGGCACAAGTCATGATGTCCGGCTCGACTTCCCAGTGCTCGATGCCGAACCAGCGCTTGCCCGTGCGTCCGAAGCCCGCCTGGACTTCGTCGGAAATCAAGAGGCCGCCGTAATTCCGCACGATGTTGGCGACAATCTTGAAATATCCCGGCGGCGGCGTCACCACGCCGCCCAGGCCCTGAATGGTTTCCGCCAGCAACCCGGCCACGGCCCCGCCGGTCGAAGTTCGGATCACGTCTTCGATGTCCTTCGCGCAATGCAGTTCGCAGCTCGGGTAGGTAAGGCCGTAAGGGCAGCGGTAGCAGTAAGGCCCGGGGGCGTGAACGATGCCAAAGGGGACGATGCCGGCTTTTCGCCAGGAGCCGAGTCCCGTCAGCGACTTGGCCAGTTGCGTGTGCCCGCTGTAGCCGTGGCGGAGGGCGAGCAGGTCGTAATTGCCCGTGTACATTCGCGCCGTCAGCACGGCCACTTCATTGGCTTCGGAGCCGCTGTTGGTGAAGTAGCATTTCTGCAGTTTGCCGGGCGCGATCTGCGCCATCTTTTCAGCCAGCGCCACAATCGGCTCGCTGGGAAAGAGCGTCGAGGCGTGCTGGAGGCGATCGATCTGCGCCTTGATTTTCGAGGTCACCTTCTCATTCGCGTGCCCCACGCTGATGGTGACAATGCCGCCCAGAAAGTCGAGGTACTGCTTGCCCTCCAGGTCGTAGAGGTACTGGCCCTTGCCGTGGTCGAGCACCAGCGGGTCCTTGTAATACGTTGCCACGCAGTTGAAAAGGTAATCCTTATGCTTGCGAACGATTTCGTCTTTGGTCATGGGTCCATCCTTCGCTGAGTGATGTGAAAGAAGAGTTTACAGGCGAAAGTCAAAAGTTGGAAGGGGACAGCGCAGCGCGTCCCCAAAAAGTTGCCGACGTTCGACCTTCGACTTTTGACGACCGACTACTTCAAATACTTCGCCAGCCAATCCTGCACCGTCTGGTACCAGAAACGGCTGTCGAGGGGTTTCATGACCAGATGGCTTTCCTGCTCGAAGTAGACGAACTTGGAGGGCACGCCCTCGCGTTGGAGTGTAGTGAACAATTGGATCGACTGGCCTTCGGGCACGCGAAAGTCCCTGTTGCCTTCGAAGACCAGCATGGGCGTTTTGGCGTTCTGGATGTAATGCGACGGCGACCATTTCTGGAATAGCGCCGGATTCTTCCACGGCACACCCTTCAATTCCCATTCCGGGAACCAGAGTTCCTCCGTCTCGCCGTACATGGAGCGCAAGTCGTACACACCGTCGTGTGAAACGAGAACCTTGAACCGGTCCGTGTGGCCTTCAATCCAGTCGATCATATAGCCGCCGAAACTCGCGCCCGCTGCCCCTATGTGGTTCTTGTCCACGTAGGGAAGGTTTTCGAGATAATCGGTGGCTTTCATCAGGTCTTCGTAAGGAGCGCCGCCCCAGTCGCCGGAAATTTCCGCCGTGAAGGGCTGGCCATAGCCGAGTGAACCGTGGAAGTTCGTCATCATCACGACGTAGCCGAAGGAAGCGAACAGTTCGGCGTTCCAGCGGTAGAACCAGGAATCGGTCCAGGCCTCCTGCGGGCCGCCGTGAATCAGCATCAGGCCGGGATATTTTTTGTTCGGGTCGAAGGCCGGGGGCTTGACCAGAATGCTTTCGATTTGCGCACCGAGCGCACCGGGTGTTTTCACCGACTCTCCGGGATTCATCTCGATTCCGGCCATCACGGCGTCATTCATATGCGTCAGTTGAGTCACGTCGCCGCCGGAGGCCGAGGCGGTATAGATTTCCGACGGTTTGGTCAAACTCTGATGTGTAAAAACAAGCAGGCCGCCTGGAGCGACCGATAGCTCGTCGTTGTAACCGCCGAGAACTTTTGCGACATGCGGATGGCTGACTGAAGTCTTGAAGATGGGCTGCTCGATGCCTTCGGGCGCAATGAAATAGATCGTGTCGGAGTCTGGCGCCCAGGTGAAACTCAGCACCCACTGGTCGAATCCGGTTGTGAGGTCCTTGATCTGGCCCGTCTGGCGGTCATAAACGCGCAAACGGAACAGGGAAGATTCGTAGCCGTTGGTGGCCTGCGAAGTGTAGGCAATGTATCGCCCGTTCGGGGAGTATTGCGGCGAAGCATCGGAGCCGGGGTTGGCGGCGGTAATATCTTTCGCCTCGCCCCCGCCGGCGCTCACCAGAAACAGATCGTTGTTCGTTGTCCAGGCGACGGAGCTGAGCGGCTTTGAGTGATTCGAAGTGTAGCAGACTTCCTTGCCGTCAGGCGAAACGGCGTAACCGTCAGGCGCGCCAAGGAAAAAGGTGGGCGAAGTGTAGGGGCCGGGGGTGAGGTCGCGCGGCTCACCTCCCTCGGCCGAAACCGCGAACAGGTGAGTG
>JARRJI010000087.1:0-18722 GCA_037379595.1 Acidobacteriota bacterium
CAAGGGCTTGAAATAATTCCGCGGTGTAAGGTGACCTACCGCGGAAGGCAGTTCGAGGAGATGGACACCGAGGCCATTTTAAGCCGCCATCCGCAGGTTTGTGTGGTGGACGAGTACGCGCACACGAATGTCCCCGGCTCAAAAACGGCCAAGCGATGGGAAGATGTCCGCGTGCTTTTGGACAATGGGATCGACATCCTGACCAACATGGACGTACAGCATTTGGAAAGCCTCAATGATGCTGTCTGGGAGTTCTCGGGCGTCCGCGTCCGCGAAACTATCCCCGACTGGGTGGTCAAGGAGGCCGACGAAGTTGTAATGGTGGACTTGCCTCCTCAGGCTCTGCTGAATCGCTTGAGGCGCGGTGTTGTCTTCCCTCAGGAAAAAGCGCAGCAGGCACTGGAGAACTTTTTCAAGGAGCCGATGCTCGTCACGTTGCGGGAGCTGGCTTTGCGTCAGGCGGCACACGAAGTCGACATCCGTCATGAACCGCAGGCGATGGCCGGACTTTCCCGTTCGACCCTTCTGCGCAATCGCGCCGGATTACCCTCGCGCAAAGGGGAAGTGGCAGACCGGCTGCTGATCCACGTTACGGCGGACCCCTCAACCGCAGCTTTGATCAGGCGGGGCCGGCGCGTAGCCGACTTTCTGGACGCTGAGTGTTTCGGGGTCTTTGTCAACACGGTTCGAGGTCTCCACTCACTGCCGACTTCCGAACGACAAACAATCCAGAAGCACCTGAATTTTGCCCGAAACCTGCAGATTGAAACGCGCGTGCTGGAAGGTGAAAACGTTGCTGAAACACTCGTTGGCTTTGCGCGAAGGCAGGGGATCACTCAAATCTTTCTGCTACGAACCCGCGAGAGAAACCGGCCGGCGATCTTCGGCAGAAACCTTGTTCAGGAGATTGTCTGGCAGGCCCGCGATATGCAGGTGACCGTCGTCGCCGAGCACCGTCACCGCTGAGACCCTATCCACCTCCCATTCTGGATTTAGAATATTCAGATTCACCAGAAACCAACCTCGAAGGCCACACGATTCACCCTTCGAAGATTAGTGCCTGTGTGTCCCCAAGGTTGTAGTGACCGGCACGAGGTCCACGGCTCTGGGTCGGCCCTGGCACGATTCGGTTAATCGCTTTCTTGGCAGGCAACTTGAGGGAGCAGGACTTTGATTCCCCTCGGGTCCGCCAGGCCGCACTCAGCAATTGAAAGCGCCGGTCCTTTGAAAACCCTGCGCACACACTGCGCGAACCGCCCACCCTTGGCGTTTTTCCCGATCATCCGAAAATTAACTATGCAGCGGCGATACCGCAACAGGAGACTACTTGCATTGGTCGGAAGGGCACTATTGGCGAGCGGGTCAGGATTAGCACCGGGGATCGGGCCGCTGCTCGCTTTGGCGTTGTGATTTGATGGCCGAAGAATTAGGATTCTGGGCTGCGGAAAGGAGAGCTATGTCCGGGAGAGCAGAACGCCGATTGTTTCTTTTCTTTTGCTGGGTTTTGTTTGCCGTGGTCACTGTGCAGGCACAACAGGGAGACGAACCTTCTGCTCCCACCAGGAATGCGGTTGTCGAGCAGCTTCAGGTTACGTACCGTTATCGTAACAACGGCACAGGAGAGATTGTCCATACTGTGCGGCTCCGCATCCTTACAGAAGCCGGTCTGAAATTGTACGGAGCCGTGTACACCGCCTATTCAAGCCAGCTCGAGAGTTTACACGTCGATTACTTGCGTACGGTTAAAGCAGACGGCACGGTCATTCCAGCCGATCCTGCGAAAGCAATGGACCTTACGCCACCGGTTACACGAATGGCGCCCATGTTCAGTGACGTCAAGATCAAGGTCCTGGTGGCACCGCAAGTCCAGGTAGGTGACGAAATCGAGTATCAATACACTCGTAAGATCCGCACCCCTTATATGCGCGGGAACTTCTGGGCCATGTATTCGCTCAACCGGGCTAATCCCATTACGGCCGCGACGATCGTGTTGGATATTCCGGCAGCGCGCAAGGTGACCTTCGAATCCGATCCCTGTTTTCATTACACGGTTGATGAGAAGAACGGCCGCAAAGTGTATCAATGGCACATCAAGAACATTAAACCTCCTCTTGACCGTGATGCACATGAGCCGCCGCTTTTTGCCGTAAGCACATTGAGCAGTTGGAAGCAGGTTGCGAAGTGGTATGTCGCTCTGCAGTCAAAGGGTTTGAAGGTGAGTCCGGAGATTCAGTCAGAGGCGAATAAGCTGACCGCGGGGAAGAAAACACCCGAGCAGAAGCTCGATGCGATTTACACCTATGTCGCGGAAAACACCCGCTACGTGGCGTTGGAATTCGGTATCGGCGGTTACCGGGCCCACGCGGCTTCAGTTGTCCTGGCGAACGGTTACGGGGACTGCAAGGATATGTCCAACTTGCTGGAAGCGCTTCTTGCTGCGGTTGGCATCAAGGCGTACCCGGTGCTGGTCAACGCCGAGAGCAACGAGATCGAGCCCGCAGTACCCATGCCCTCGCAATTCGATCACGTGATGATTGTCGTTCCCATGGATGACAGGAATATCTGGCTCGATTCCACTCTGCAGACGGCGCCTCCCGGGATTCTAAGTCCGGCAGTCATGGGGAAGCGGGCGTTGCTTATAGAGCGGGGCTCAAACGGGCTGATTACCGTACCGGACTCGCCACCCTCCCCGCAGCAGGACACTGCGACCGCTACCGGCAGCGTTGATGCGGCCGGGAAACTCACGCTCGATTTCGTCGCGGAAGCAGCCGGATTCACGGGAGTTTACATGCGCCAGGTTTTTCGACTGCAGGACAAGAGCCGGTTGGCGAAGTTCGTGAAGAGGATGGCAAGATACCAATTGGCCGGCGCCACCGGTTCACATTCGTCCAGTTCTAATCCGGACGACCTCACGCAACCTTTCAAGTATCAATACACGATCGCGAAAGCCAGTTATCTTGACATCCTCGAGAAAGATCAGGAAGTGCGGCTCCCGATTCTAACGGTTGTTCCGGACCAGTGGCACACCGAGATCGCGGAGGCGGATGAAGAGAATAAGGAAACCGCCAAGTCGTCATCTTCGGGATGCGCCACGAACCCGCAGAGAAAGATCAACCTGTATGGACCACTCGAGGAACAGGAGACGCTCAGCCTCACCATCCCTGGCAATTATCAGGCCGTGCTGCCCGAGCCTATCCACGTCGTACGGCCGTTTGGGAGCTATACATCGAGTTACAGCTTTGACCATGGCCACTTCCAGTTGCATCGTGAGTTGAAGTTGAATGCCGCAAAAATCCCGCTTGCCGAGCTGGAAATGCTAAGGAATTTTCAAGGCTTGATCAATGATGATTTGAAGCAGAAACTCACGCTTCGCCGCACGGGCAGCGGAGCTCTCTTATCCGACGCTTCGTCGATGACGGCTCGAGAGTTGAACGCTGCCGGCGTCGAAGCCCTTCTTAAGCACCACAAGCCAATGCTCGCGCCACCCTCCTGCTCAAAGCCGTTGCCAAAGACACCAAAAGTAAATACGCCTGGAACAGTCTTGGGCGCGCGTACTCCGCGATTGGAAACTTCTATCAGGCGGAAAAGGCCTACCGGAAACAGGTGTCTATCAATCCGTACGACCAATATGCTTACAACAACCTCGGGCTTGATGAGGCAGCCCAGGAGCACTACGGCCGGGCAATCGCAGATTACAAACAACAACTTTCGGTGAATCCACTGGATAGGTTTGCGAACAGCAATCTTGGCGCGGCGTACGTCAGCAAGCGGGATTGGAGTGATGCCGCAGCCACTTATGCTGTGGCCGTGCGTGTTCACCCCGGTAACCCGCTTCTTTATGCCGAGTGGGGCTCGGCCCTGCTCCGGTCCGGGAAGACGGACGAAGGACGGCGGGCGCTTGACCAGGCGGTGCAAATCAGCAAACAGCCTCTTATCCTGAATAACGTTGCCTACGCGATGGCACAGTCGGGGGTTGATCTCGAGAAAGCCGAGGGATACGCCCGCTCGGCGGTGGACCAGACGATTCCTGAGAATGTCGCGTCGCTGGAGGTTCCGAAAGATTATGACGCGACTCTTTATTCGCTTTCAAGCTTTCTGGACACGTTGGGGTGGACGCTTTACAAAGAGGGCAAGCTGGCTGAGGCGGGGCCTTGTCTAAGAGCCGCTTTCAGAATCCAGCACGATCCGATCGTAGCCCGCCACCTGGCAATGCTGGCGATGCGGCAGAATCACCCGAGTGAGGCGTTGCGCTATTACTCTTATGCCGCAGCAAAGTTCGGTGGAATGCCTCCCTATATCCCCAAGGAACTCCAGGACTACCTGCGCAGCCAGCGTGATCTACCCAAGACGACGGCCGGGTGGGTTGCAGCGGCTCAAGAGAAGATGCAGGAACTCGATCGCTTGACGCTCCCGCAGGGGCATTCATTTAGCTGGCCGCGCGGGGCTGGGACGGCGCCGGCCTGGGTCGCGTTGAACGTATTGGTTGACGAACAGGGGCATGTGACCGATGCAAAGGTCTTCAAGGGAAGTGAGCCTTACAGTTCTGCTGCCCTGCGCGACGTACGTCAGCTTCAATTTCCGCGCGTCGCGTGGACTCATCATTCACTCGCTACGGTCCGCACGGCAACTTTCCTTTACGATCCGGAGAGCCACAACCCCGCCGAAAAGGTCATGGTGTTCGGAGATTTGGGAAGCCTTTCGAAGCCCACCGATCAGTCGCTGGAGAGCGATTTTGACCTGGGAAACTCGAACATCGTGGTAGGACGGTTCATGCTCGAAGGCCACGTTCGCGCGGGACTTGAATTGTTACGCCAGGAGGTGAAGGAAAGCAAGAACGTACCACAGGTTTATCGGTTCTTGGTGCTGTTGGCAAGAGGACTGAAACGGAAGGGCGAACTGAAGGCAGCAACCGCTGTGCTAAACGAGGCTGTGCCCCTGCAACCGAAAGACGATTTTGGTGAGCGCGAACTGGCAAAAACACTGGAAGCTTCTGGGGACAGAGCCGGAGCCATTAAGGCGTATCAGCAACTGATCGGTATGGATCCGGACGACGCGGAAGCCCACTATTCGCTTGCGACTGAATACGAGGCCAAGGCGGCTGCCGAGGGAGAGCAGTTAGGAGATCTTTCGACTGGGAAAGCGGAGCACAACGCGGGTAGCAAATCACAGAAGAATCAGACCCGCCAGAGCGAGTCTCAGTTGGCACTGACTCAGTACTCGCTAGCAGCGAAGTTCAATCCGAAGAACGCCAAGTACCGGCAGGCATACCAGACCTTATATGAAAAGATCAACCACACTCCGCCTCCTGCCGCAGCACACGATCCCGGGGCATCAAGTAGCCCGTAGGGTTTCGTTTTTAGGGCCGATCGCTCACGATGACCCGGGGCCTGAGAACGCTCTCGCATAAGTTTCAACGTCTGGTGTTCACGCCCGCCGCGATCCCCCGGCGAGTCTGGCTCCCTTGGAGAAGTCGAACTGCGATCAACGGCTTTGCCCCGCAATTTCGCGCACGCCGTCGATCAGTCGGTGGACCTCTTCATCGGTGGTGTAACAGGCACAACCGGCGCGGACGAGACCTTCGTCGGCCAGCCCCAGCTGCTCCACCACCGTGGCCGCGTAAAAATTTCCATGGGAGACGAACACTCCCAACTCTGCCATCTGCCGTGCAACTTCGGCGGCAACGACGCCTTGAACAGTGAACGATATCGTCGGCGTTCGCGGAACCGTCGGTTCGGGGCCAAGCAACTTGACGCCCGGGATGCCTGAGAGGCCTTCCCACATCTTCGCTGCGAGCACGCGGCCCCGCGCGTCGAGCCCTCCGAGCGCGGATTGAAGGTGTCCCCGCCTGGAAGCCCCCGTTCCCAGTGAGGCCAGGAAATCCACTGCAGCCGCCGCTCCTGCAATACCCTCGTGGTTCTGGGTTCCGGTCTCAGCCCTCTCCGGCGGCTCGTCAGGAGCAGGATCCAGTTTCGGGAAATCGATCGATTGAAGCAGTTCCCGGCGGCCGAACAGGACGCCGAGGTGAGGGCCGTAAAACTTGTACGCGGAGCAAGCAAGGAAATCGCATCCCCAGGCCTTTACATCCGTGGGCAGGTGAGGCGTCGAATGCACGGCGTCAGCGAAGAGAAGAGCTCCGGCATCGTGGGCAATCTCGGCAGCACGGCGGATGTCGTTGATCGTTCCGAGGGCGTTTGAAGCCACACCCATTGCAAGAATCTTCGTCCGCTTGCTGACCTTCTCTTCCAGATCCCGCCAGTCGAGCTGGCCCGTCTCCGAAAGCATTCTGACCGTGTGGACCGTGACTCCGCGTTCCTGGGCCAGGGCGCGCCACGGCGCGACGTTCGCATGATGGTCCAATTCCGTTACGACGATCTCGTCACCACTACCATAGGCTCTGCCGAGCGCTCGCGAAAGGTGGAAGGTCAGCGTGGTCATGTTCGGGCCGAAAACGATCTCTGCCGGGCTCGCATTAAGAAAGTCTGCCAAAGCCGCGCGCCCGTCGCGAATGGTAGTATCAGTCTCGTTGCTGGTGGGGTAGGCCCAATGGGTATTCGCGTTGTGATGATAGAGGTAGTCACTGACGGCTTCGACGACGGGGCGAGGAACTTGCGTCCCGCCGGGGCCGTCAAAGTACGCGACCGGGCGGCCATTCTGAAGCCGGTCGAGCGCCGGAAACTGGGCACGAATTCTCTCGACGGGTGCGATGCTGTTGAAGTTGGTAGTAGTGCTCATGATGACTCCTGAAAAAACTCTGCAGCAGAATGCTCTGCACAGATATGACTTTACAACAATATCGATTAGATGGCGCGCCATGGCGACCGATAGGCGCACCTATGCGCACGCCCAGCCACGCCAAGGATCTCTGCACGCTTTTCTTGATGGAGTCCCCGTGAGTGAATCCCAAGATAGAGCAGGGAAGTGCAAGGCCTTGTATTTCGAACAACTGCCCTGTACAGTATGCGTGCCGTTCGCGCACACAGGTAGCCTTTCGGAGAAACCTGGGACAGAAGGAAGTCGCCAGCGAAACGCTCGGCGAGCTTCTTGAAGAAGTGAGACAACAATCACCGCAGTCTTTATGGTTACTATTCTGAGCCTTCTCGGCTCACTTGAACTCAAAAGACGCCCACCGTCGAAGAAGATTTCTAAATGAGCCTCTCTCCTCAAAAAATAGGTCTTGTAAGCACACAGCCAAAACACAGCCCCGCCTACGTCTGGGCCATTTCGCTGGTGGCGGGTTTGGGCGGGCTCCTTTTTGGATACGACTGGGTCGTGATCGGGGGAGCGAAGCCCTTCTACGAGGCTTTCTTCCACCTGAATGACGCCTCGTTGCAGGGCTGGGCGATGAGCTGTGCGCTGGTCGGCTGCCTGCTGGGCGCGGCGATTTCCGGCAATCTCAGTGACCGCTTTGGGCGCAAGCGGCTGCTGATTCTGGCCGCCTCGCTGTTTGCCATTTCATCGCTGGGCACAGCGTCGGCTGAGACTTTCGCCGCCTTTGTGCGGTGGCGGATCAGCGGAGGCGTGGCGATCGGCCTGGCGTCGAATCTTTCGCCCATGTACATTGCGGAAGTTTCTCCCGCCCGGTTGCGCGGGAAGCTGGTTTCGCTGAACCAGTTGAACATCGTGATCGGCATCCTGCTGGCCCAGTGCATCAACTGGCTGATCGCGAGGCCGGTGCCTGCGGGCGCTACGGGTCTCGACATCCTGCATTCTTGGAACGGCCAGCACGGGTGGCGCTGGATGTTTGGAGTGACGGCGATCCCGGCACTGCTGTTCTTTGTGGGCATGCTGGTGGTACCGGAAAGCCCCCGGTGGCTGGCCAAAGCGGGCCAGCATGCCAGGGCCCGGCGGGTGCTGGTGAGCATTGGAGGAGAGGAACACTGCAATCGGGCGATGGACGAGATCGAATCCAGCCTGCAAGGGGAGGTGGGCAGTCCGGGCTTGAGGGACCTGATCGATCCGACCCTGTTGAAGGTTCTGCTGCTGGGAGTTGTTCTCGCCGTCTTTCAGCAATGGTGCGGTATCAACGTCATTTTCAACTACGCCGAGGAGGTTTTTTCCGCCGCCGGCTACAAGGTCTCTGTCCTGCTGTTAAATATCGTGATTACCGGGGCCGTCAACCTGATATTCACGATCGTGGCCATTGGTGGATGGGGTCGGCAGGACTTGCCTTGATCTATACGGTACTGGGAGCCGGCTACTACGAACACAGCCACGGACTTCACATGCTGTTGCTGGTGGTCGCGGCGATCGCATGCTACTCGATGTCACTGGCCCCGGTCACTTGGGTGGTGATTTCGGAGATTTTCCCGAATCGGATTCGCGGCACGGCTATGTCGGTTGCCGTGATGTCGCTGTGGGCGGCTTCCTTTATCCTGACTTATACTTTCCCCCTGTTGAACCACGGCTTCGGTGCCGCGGGCACATTCTGGATTTATGCGGGAATTTGTATCGCCGGCTTCGCGTTCATCAAGCAACGCCTCCCCGAGACAAAGGGCAAAACCCTGGAGGAAATTGAACAGTTTTGGAAGAATTAGGCACTATTTGCAGTTTTGCCAATGAGGTCCCTGCTATGAAACATACGCATCGTGAATTTCTGCTGTGCGGATCAGTACGCCTTTCGCTGCGATTCTTGCTGCAATCGGACAGGTGTTATCAAGGCCTGCAAGCGAGGATGATCCGGCCTCGAAGCGTTTCTGCCAGCCCGGGATTATCCGCTACGATTCGGAATGCTTTACCATAAAGGAAAGTTCTTCTAGAACTATCAATCCATGACCGGCTACTTTTCCAAGCCGAATGGGTCGGAGTTGCTGCGGTTTCAGGTCCAGGAGGTCCAACCCTCCAAGTAGCCAGAGTCGCGCGGGTGCAGTTGAGCAATGTCGCCGGATTTGCGAATTGGGTGCTGCGGGTTTCCAGTCAGCTTGGCGCGGTACGCCGGGGAATTACGTGTGGCCGAGGTTCAGCAAACGTTCTATCAGCCGCCGCTTGTTAGGACGCTGGAAAAGTGGCGGAGCTCAGTTCCAGAGGATTTTGAATTCACGCTTAAGGCTTGGCAACTGATCACGCACGAATCCTCGAGCCCCACCTACCGGCGCTTGCGGGAGAAACTGAGCGAGAAGCAAAAGCGGGAAACCGGTGCGTTCCGGCTAAACTCGACAGTGATGGCAGCGTGGCAGCGGACGCTGGAAGCCGCGCAAATCCTGCGCAGCCGGGTGATCCTTTTCCAATGTCCGGCGCGGCTTGGCCCGACGCCGGAGAACAGATCGAACATCAGGACCTTCTTCCGGGAGATTGGCCGCTCTGCTGGAATGGGTAACAGAGCGGGTAAGCTCACGTATGTGTGGGAGCCACGGGGCGAGTGGAAGCCGGAAGAGGTGCGCGAGTTATGCCAGGAACTCGGGCTGGTTCACGGAGTCGACCCGTTCGTGCAAAAGCCCACGACAAAGGGCTTGGGCTATTTCCGGCTGCACGGCCGGGGTGGCTATCGCTACCGCTATACGGACGCCGATCTCGAAAGACTGCTTGAGACAGCGCAGGTGCGAAAAACCTGTTATGTATTGTTTAATAATATTGCGATGCTGGAGGATGCCCGGCGTTTTCTGAAACTGGCATCGGCAATGGGCAGAACTTCTGCGCACGACCCGGGTGAATGAAGATTCACACAATGGTGCAGAAGTGCAAAGAAAAGCAAACCTGCGCCCGCCGTGCCAACAAGGGACATGGGCGCAGGTTCAATCGCAGGGTGTTTTCGCAGAGGCTAACGGGCGACCTTGGCTTCGATGGCGCGAAGCATTTCCTGGTTCGTGGAAAACTTGAACTCCGGCAAGCCAAGTGCTTGAGCCTGCTGGGCTTCTGCCTGAATCAGAGTGGCGACATCCTCGTTCGTCACGACTTCCAGTCCTTTGCCGCGCAAGTTGCGAAGGATTTCCTCGTTCGACGGAGTAGGCTTCCTTTCCGCCTGCTCAAGATACTTGAGAACGTGGTCGGCTCCATGCTCGGCATCGAAACGGGCTTTGCCGACCAAGCCTTCGCTGGCCTTGCGAGCCCATCCAACCACGAAAATGCCGTCCTCCACCTTCTTGGAGGCCGGGTCGAAGACTTCGTAGGCGGCACGGTCCGGTTCAGCCGTGTCGGGATTCGTAACATACGCATTTTTGCCGTAGGGCAGGCCCACGCCCGGATCGGCAAGGTCGCCGATGGCGAAGATGAGCGTATCGATATCCAGGGAGACTTGCCTGTCCGTTGCCTTCGGCCTGGTGTTTTCGCCGTCACGAACCAGAATGTTTTCTACAGCGCGCAGCTTCGCGATCCTGCCGCTTTCATCGGGTTCAATCCCAATCGGAGATGTCAGGAAACGGAAAGTCAGCTTCGATTTCGGTGAAGTTTCCGGTTGGGTTTTGAGCCACGGGAAGGTGGTTTCGGGAACCTGGCCCACGTCCTGTCCCACGGCCTGGCAAGCTTCCGCAACGCGTTTCAGCTCCTCCTGGAACATCGCACGGTCCAGAAAGGTTTCGACATGATCAAACTCCTTGCGGTCAAACTTGACCTCGAATGGGCCGCGACGCGCGATCACGGTGACCTCGTCCGGCTTTTCGCCGGGCTGATCAATCAGCAGCCAGCGCGCGATGTCAACCATCACATTTCCCATTCCGATGATGGCCACGCGGCGGCCGGTGGAGAAGTCCTGGGAAGCAAAAGGAGGGAGCTGATTGTAATAGTAGACAAAATCTTTGGCGGAATAGACGCCTTTCGAATCCTCGCCGGGGAGGCCGAGTTTCTTGGTTCCCTGCGCGCCAACCGCAAAAACAATGGCAGTCGGCTGCCAGTCTTTCAGGCCTTGAATGGTTAGCCGTTCGTCAGAGCGGACTCGGGCGTTGCCGATATAACGGACGTTCGGAAGGGCCAATATTTTGGCAAACTGCTTCCTCAGGCCGCCTTTCATGTGGAATTTCTGGGGATAGATGCCGTACTCGGCGAGGCCACCGGGTTTAATGTCCCGGTTAATAATGATAACTTGATGTCCGGCAGTCGCGATTTTGCGGGCAGCGAAGAGTCCGGCAGGGCCGGCTCCAACGACGTATACAGTTGCTTGATCCATGAGTATCCTCTTTATCTCTCAACATAAATCTCCCACTCATGACTCGCCGCCCACCGGCCCGTGTGGAGTTTCGTTTCATGTCACCTGTTTTTGGTGATCGAATAGGATTTTAGCATCATCGCAGGGGCGTTCACAACCTCAGAGCATGACTTTTGTCACATTCTGAGGCCGGCCGACGTCGGGATTATCCATCGGGACGGTTGGCGCACGGGCCGGGCAGCGAGTCTCACCGAAATTTATAAGATTGCCTTCCGGTCAACTGGTGTATGATGGACGCCTTAAGAAGCAGAGCGCGCAACGTCCTGCCCCGGCGTGCCCACCATCGATGCTCTTCATGGCTTTCGGTAGTTACACGCTTGGCGGTCGCAAAAGTCAATTTAACTGCAGTTTCCTGAATAGGGAAATGCCCGCCATTTATTCTTCCTGAGTTACGGAGGTCCGTATATGTCCACCATGAACCGCAGAAGGTTCTTCCAGATTTCTGCTGCTTCATTCCTAGCTGAAAACCTGTTGGTTGAGGGTGCAGCATTTCCCCTCCTGGCGCAAGCTTTCCCCCGTGGAATGCAGCACGCCCTCGAGAACAGTCCTTTCCGCGCCGCACTCGAAAGGCTGGAGGCGATGATTGCCATGCCTCTTCCAGATTGGCGAGCCCACGCCGATGATTTGCCCCATCCGGAGAACCCCAACCTGGACGATTCAAGCTGGAAGGCGATCAAGGTTCAGGAGCACTGGAACGGCCGCCCGGTGTGGTTCCGGCGCGTGGTCGAGATACCCAGATCGGCGGGCGGTTACAACATCGAGGGCAAGCGGCTGATGCTCGCGTTGCGGCTCCGCTTTGAGGGGCACGGGCGCGTGCGGGTGTTCTTCAATGGTTCCATGGTGGAAATGACGGGGAACGACACGCAACAACCGATCCTGTTGAGCGAAAGCGCCAGGCCCGGAGAAAAGTTTGTTGTGGCGGCTTATGCCCCCGCCGGAGAAGGTTCCGCGACAATCTCCGAAGCGCGGCTGGAGGTGGACTATCCGCCGGAAGACCCGAACCCACTCACGATGCTCCAGCAGATTATGGCAGTGCAGGCGGCATCTAAAGGCTTCCCGGAAGGTCAGTCGCAACGCGAAGCGAAACTGCGAGCCGCCGTCAATGCGATTGACTTTGGAGCCCTCGATCGTGGCAACCAACAGGCCTTCGAACAGTCACTGGCTGCAGCCGATGCAAAAATGCAGCCCCTGGCCGCGTGGATGAAACAATTCACCATCCTCGCGGTCGGTAATGCGCACATTGATCTGGCATGGCTGTGGCCTTGGACTGAAACCGTGGAAGTTGTCCGCGACACTTTCGGTACGGCCGTGGAGTTGATGGACGAGTATCCGCAATTTACCTTTGCGCAGTCCACGGCTCAAGATTTCCTTTGGCTGGAAAAGAAGTACCCGGAATTGTTCAAGGAAATACAGAAGCGCGTGAAGGACGGCCGATGGGAAATGGTGGGCGGCATGTGGTGCGAGCCCGACCTCAACATGCCGTGCGGTGAATCGCTGGTACGGCAACTCCTGACCGGCAAGCGGTATTTCCAGGAGAAATTCGGTGTGGATGTGAAGATCGGATGGAACCCCGATTCCTTCGGCTACAGCCGGCAGTTGCCGCAGATTTACAAGCGTTCCGGCATCGATTATTTCGTAACCCAGAAGATGTCGTGGAATGACACCTCGCCGTTCCCGTACAAACTTTTCCACTGGGAGGCGCCGGACGGCAGCCGGGTGCTCACATACTTCCCGCACAATTACGTCAACGGCATCAACCCGGTGCAGGAGGCCGAGTATATCGCCGATGACACTGCGCTTTGTTCCGGCTTCCACAAGCAGATGCTTCTCTACGGAGTCGGCGACCACGGAGGCGGGCCGACGCGCCAGATGCTGGACGCCGCCCTGCGCTGGCAGAAGTCTCCGAAGGCTGCGTTCCCAAACTTTAAGTTCAGCACCGCGCATGAATTCTTCAGTGAGGTCGACAGCAGTTTGTCAAAATTGAATCTCCCGGTCTGGAAGAACGAACTCTATCTTGAGTTTCACCGCGGAACCTACACGACGCAGGCCGACAGTAAAAAGCGCATGCGGAACATGGAACGGCTGTTGCTGAACTCCGAAAAGTTTTCGTCGCTTGCCATGCTGCACGGCCGCGAATATCCGCAGGACAAGTTCGAAGACTGCTGGCAACGCGTCCTGTTTAATCAGTTCCATGACCTGATGGCAGGGTCGGGAATCCACGTTGTTTACGAAGACGAAGCGGAAAGCATGGAGTTTGTAAAGCTAATCGGTGAGCCGATCCTCGGGGGCTCAATGAGGACCCTTGCAATGCGCATCGACACGCGGGGGCCGGGGATGCCGGTGGTGGTGTTCAACCCTCTCAGCTGGGAGCGTACGGACGTGACCGAGGCGGACGTGCAATTCCCAGCGCGCGCAGAGAAGGTTGAGGTCCAGGATCCGGATGGGCACGTCGTGCCCTCGGCGATTCTCTCCCGGGACGATTCGACCAATACGGTGAAAGTGCTTTTCCTTGCGCGATCTGTGCCCTCCACTGGGTATCGGGTCTTTCACGTTGTTTCAACTGGTAATCCGCGCCAGGCGGCTTCGACGCTCAAGGCCAACGGCTTCCACATGGAAAATGAGTTCCTCAGCCTTGATATCGATCCCAAGACCGGCTGCGTCACGAGCCTGGTCAATAAAAAGGACGGCAGGAACATTGTGAAACCCGGTTCACACGCGAACCTGCTGGAAACATTTGTAAACAAGCCCAAGCAGTACGATGCATGGAACATCAATCCGAACTACGAGAAGTTTAAAACAGAGCTGCTGGATGCTCAGGAGGCGAAGCTGGTGGAGAACACGCCGGTTCGCGCGGTAGTGCGTGTGAAGAAGAGTTTCCAGAATTCGTCGTTCACCCAGGACATCTGCCTGTACCCGGAAGTTCCGCGTGTGGATGTGAATATGCAGGCGCAATGGCACGAGAAACAAATCATGCTGAAAGTCGCGTTTCCGCTCGACATCAAGCCAATGACAGCGACGTACGAAATTCCTTATGGAACCATCGAGCGGCCGGCAATCCCCCACGTTCCCGGAAAAGCGCCCATGCCGTTCACCGAAGCGAAAGGAATCGGGGAAAAGTTGGCCAAATATGATCCGCTGAAGGCGCAGGAAGCGGAATATGAGGTTTGCGCCCAGCAGTGGGGCGACCTCTCAGAAAATGGCCGCGGATTCAGCCTCCTGAACGACTGCAAGTACGGTTATGACACCGTCGAACCGGGAACGATCCGACTGACCTTGCTGCGCTCATCCATCTCACCCGACCCGCACGCAGACCAGGGATTCCACGAATTCACTTATGCGATGTACCCTCACGCGGGAGGCTGGCTGGAAGCCAATACCGAACTCCGCGCGTACGAATTGAATTTTCGCCTTATGCCGGTCGCGACGTCGGAGCACGCGGGCGAGTTGCCTTCCTCTCACTCGTTTGTGCAGATTGAACCGAAGAACGTAATTCTCACCACCGTCAAGAAGGCTGAAGGAGACAATTCGCTGATCTTCCGATTCTATGAGTTCGAGGGCAAGCCGGCGCAGGTGCGCCTGCGGTTACCGGATGCTGCTACCAAGGCCGCGCAGACGAACCTGATGGAAAAGGAAGAGAAAGGCATCCCGCTGGAAGCGAATGGAAGAGAGATCGTCGTCCCGATTGGCCGGTATGAGATCTCGACGGTCAAGGTTTCATTCCGGCACGCCGCGGGGGCTGCTCCTCCTCGGAGAGTCTAATCAACGCCGCGATGAATGGCGAATCCCGGTGAATTGCATTCGGACTCACAAGGATGACATCCGGAAGCGGCCTTTCGTGAACCTCCATAGCGGATTGCGAATTGCAATCGCCTGATCAGCTTTAGCGGCGCCGTCAGGCCGATGCATTTCTACGCCGAGGACAGCGCCGCTACCAAGAGTACTGCCATTCTAACTACCCAACCTTATAGGGCCAGAGTTTGCCCCGGAATTGTGCAACAATAAGCTCATACGCAGATCGCTCCTTAAAAGCGAATCGCATCTCAGGATGCTGGGGTTCGTTTGATTAACCGAAACCGAAAGCGGATCCAGGTCCGCGGCATTGTTCAAGGCGTAGGATTCCGCCCTTTCGTCTACCATCTTGCCCAACGGTTCAAGCTGGCGGGTTTTGTCTGCAACACGCCCGATGGTGTTCTCATAGAAGCCGAAGGGTCGGGTGACGCCCTCTCCGGTTTTCTTGGGGAACTCAGCAGCAACTGTCCTCCTCTGGCTAAGGTTAACGGTGTTGCCAGCATTGACATTGAGGCTCTGGGTGAATCGGAATTTGTCATTCGCGACAGTGTCGAACGGAAGTTTGAAGCCGTGCTCGTTTCCCCTGACGTGGCAACTTGTGACGATTGCCGGCTTGATTTCACGGAGCCCAATAACCGGCGCTTCGGCTATCCTTTTACCAACTGCACCAA
The DNA here is from genome assembly GCA_037379595.1 of Acidobacteriota bacterium. Classification (GTDB taxonomy): domain Bacteria; phylum Acidobacteriota; class Terriglobia; order UBA7540; family UBA7540; genus SCRD01. The sequence goes on from JARRJI010000087.1 coordinate 15,595, forward strand.
CTGCGGACCCCGCTACAGCATCATTGAGGACGTTCCCTATGACCGGCCGAAGACGACGATGCGCGAGTTCCAGATGTGCACTGCCTGCCAGGCCGAATATGACGATCCGAACAACCGAAGGTTCCACGCGCAGCCGAATGCCTGTCCTGTCTGTGGTCCCGCGATTAGGCTGGTCGATTCCGGCGGAGCAGTTCTCGCCGTTCCGGCGGATGGGGGAAGCGGGCACGAAGCGAATCTGGACACGATCCGCGAGGTTCGCCGCCTTTTGCGCGAGGGGAAGATCGTTGCCGTGAAAGGGCTCGGAGGATTTCATCTGGCGTGCGATGCGGAGAATGACGGTGCGGTCCAACGGCTGCGGGCCCGCAAGCGGCGAACCGACAAACCGTTTGCGCTAATGGCGGAAGACGTTTCCGCCGTTAGCCGCTTTTGTCAGGTTTCGGACGATGATCGAAAAGCTCTCCTGAGCGCCTGCCATCCCATCGTGGTTCTCCCTCGTCGTTCCGGCGCGCACATTTCTCCGGCGGTCGCCCCGGGCAACAACACCCTAGGCGTGATGCTTCCGTACACACCTCTACACTCGATCCTGTTTCGTGCGAACAATGCTGAGAGACCAGCCTTTACGGCCCTCGTGATGACAAGCGGCAACCTGAGTGAGGAGCCAATTGTAACCTCGAATGAAGAAGCCCTTTCGCGCCTTGGTGATGTTGCCGACGCATTCCTTTTTCATAACCGGCGAATCCACATGCGCGTGGACGATTCGGTTGTGCGCGTCTTCCGAGGGAAGGAGCGCGTGATGCGGCGATCGCGGGGATACGTTCCGACCGTCATCGACCTCGGCATGCCGGTAGGTGAAATTCTGGCCTGCGGTCCGCAACTTAAGAATACGTTTTGCCTCGCGCGCGACCGATACGCTGTAATCAGCCAGCACATCGGTGATCTGGAGAATTACGAGACGCTCTGCTTTTTCGAAGAGACGCTGGCCAATCTCAAGAAACTATTCCGCGTTGAGCCGAGTGTAATCGCTTACGATCTCCACCCGCGTTACATGAGCACTCAATTTGCCTTGGAGCAACGCGGCCTTCACAAAATCGGCGTGCAACACCATCATGCGCATATCGCCAGTTGCATGGCGGAGAATGGTCTGAGTGAAAAGGTCATTGGAGTGGCATTTGACGGTACGGGCTTCGGGACCGACGGCCACATCTGGGGCGGGGAATTTCTGATTGCCGATTATGAGCAGTTCGAGCGCCGTGCGCAGTTGCGTTACGTTCCTCTGCCAGGCGGAGACGCCGCCATTCGCCAGCCGTGGCGCTCCGCGCTGAGCTATTTGCGTGAAACTTACGGCAACGAGCTGCCGGACGATTTGCCGCTCTGGAAAGACGTGTCTGGGAGGGATCTTGCGCTGGTCCGGAAAATGCTGGAGCGCGGCATCAACACGGTGGCGACTTCGTCCTGTGGACGGCTGTTCGACGCGGTAGCATCCATTCTCGGGTTACGCCACGAAATTAACTTCGAGGGCCAGGCGGCCATCGAGCTGGAAATGGCGGTGCGTGTGGGAACTGAAGGAGTTTATCCCTTTCAGATGGAGTACCGCGATCCCTGGCAAATCGACGTTCGGCCGGTGATAGAATCGATAGTCAGGGAGTCTCAGGAGGGCGAGACGGTTGGCGCGATCGCCGCGCGGTTTCACAGCACGCTGGCGGGAATTATTGCCGAAGTTTGCCGGGAGTTGCGTGAGCGGGAAGGGCTGAATACAGTCTGCCTGAGCGGGGGCACTTTCCAGAACATGTTGTTGTTACGGCTCACTCTCGATGCGCTTGACGAATACGATTTCGAAGTTTACATGCATGCGAAGGTCCCGCCCAACGACGGCGGAATTTCTCTGGGGCAGGCTGTGATTGCCGGCGCTGCCGTCAAGAGAGGAGACTGACGATGTGTCTGGGAATCCCCGGCCAGGTGGTATCGGTTGTGGACTCAGATGGTCTGCGCATGGGCAAAGTCCAGTTTGGTGGGATTGTACGGGACGCATGCCTAGCATATGTCCCCGTAGTTACGCCGGGAGATTACGTGATTGTGCATGCGGGCTTCGCCATCAGCCGTGTTGACGAAGCGGAAGCGGCACGGACCTATCAGCTTCTGGAAGAGATGGAACAACTGGCTGAGCTTGAACAGGCTGGAACTGCGGATGGGTCTGGAACGGGCGAACCCACGAGCGGAGAGCGGCAATGACTCGCTGCGCATAGGATTCAAGAAACGCGATGAAATATCTGGATGAATATCGCGACGCGGAGATTGCGAAGGGACTGCTGGAGAAAATCCGGCGCGTGCAGAAGCGGCCGTGGGTTCTGATGGAAGTCTGTGGCGGGCAAACGCACGCGATCGTCAAGTTTGGGATTGACGACCTGCTTCCGGAGGGCATTGAATTAGTGCACGGCCCCGGTTGTCCGGTTTGCGTCACGCCGCTTGAACTGATCGATAAGGCACACGCCGTCGCTTCGAGGCCGGACGTCATCTTCTGCTCGTTCGGAGACATGCTGCGAGTGCCGGGTTCGGATTCTGACCTGCTCACATTGAAGTCGCGCGGCGCAGATGTGCGTGTAGTTTATTCTCCGCTCGACTGCCTGAAGGTTGCTCGCGACCATCCTAAGAAGCAGGTGGTCTTCTTCGCCATTGGCTTTGAGACTACGGCTCCTGCTAACGCCATGCTGGCTTGGCGCGCGAAACATGAAGGAGTGGAAAATGTCTCCCTGCTCGTCTCGCACGTTCTGGTGCCGCCGGCGCTGGAAGCGATTCTCGACTCGCCCTGGAACCGCGTGCAGGGCTTCCTCGGTCCGGGCCATGTCTGTGCCGTCATGGGTTACCGGGAATATGAGGAGATCAGCACGCGGTACAACGTGCCGATCGTGATCACAGGTTTTGAGCCGGTCGATTTGCTCGAGGGCGTGCTGATGGCGGTCAAGCAGCTCGAAGAAGGACGCGCGGAAGTGGAAAACCAGTATGCGCGGGCGGTGACGCGGGAAGGGAACCAGGCCGCGCAGAAGATTGTCTTCAACGTGTTTGATGTGTGCACGCGAAAGTGGCGAGGGTTAGGGCCAATTCCTCAAAGTGGCTACAGGCTGCGGGAAGAA
>JARRJI010000088.1:0-10679 GCA_037379595.1 Acidobacteriota bacterium
ACAAGCGCCTTCTGGAGAATTTCTATATCTACGGGAACATCTTCTGGCAGGAGCACAACACCAGCAACTATACCGGCATGGGCCTAGTCGCCTGCATCAATGGCCAGATTTGCTCTCACTGGTACATCTACAACAACACGGCCGTCGGCTTTCAGGGGGATCAGGTCAACAATGGCGTCAGTTGGGGCGACTCAGATCCTTCCAGCACGGACATAAATGTCTACAACAATCTCTGGTACGGCACCAACAAAATCTCCTTCGCTCAAAGCTCGAGCGGCCAGATTAACCATGACTACAATGCTTTCTTTAACGACACTAATGTCACTGTTTCGGAGTCTAACTCCCAGACAAGTTCAGTTGATCCATTTGCGGATTCGACCAACGGAGACTTCCATTTAACCGCCGAAACAAAGGACGGCCTCCATCTTTCGTCTCCGTATGACGTCGACCCGGACGGTGTAAAGCGTGGCTCAGATAACAGCATCTGGACTCGAGGGGCGTACCAATATGCACCCAATTCCTCGTCCCCGGATCCACCCTCAAATTTGGTCCTAAGCGTTCATTAAGAACGGATGCAGATGAATCCGCACGTTCGTCTGCTGGGCGGCCGGTCCGACCGGCCGCCCAGCAGAGCCTTCTACATCGCCCCTAAAAGTCCACATAATGCTTCCACTCCCGCGTGTCGTCGCCTACTCTCCTGAACACGGCGATATTGGATATCGGAGTCACCACCCCTGCGAAATCCGCTCGGTTGTTGCGAATGAACGAGACTGCCTTTCGAACTGACGGAAGCCACATGTCGTCCAGGACGATATACCCGCCTGGCGGGGACAGCTCAGCAGACAAGGTAAAGTCTACCAGCACACTATCAAAGCAGTGGCCTCCGTCGATAAAGATCAGATCAAAGCGCTCGTCGTTGCGCCCTAACTCCCCCAGTGCTACGGCTGATCTCTCGCTTAGGAAGCGAAAGGCATGTGTCGTAGCGACCTTCACAGCCTGGCAACGCCCAATGCCATGCCAACAATCCTCCTCGAAGGGATCAATGGCAGTATGTAAACCGCCGGCGTTCTCGCGTATCGCGGCCAGAAAGAAGATCGTCGAGAACCCGTAGGCCAAACCGACCTCGGCAGTTTGCGTCGTCTTCAACTTCCGGCACGTCTCGTATAACCACATGCCCTGCTCGGGAGCAATACGCGTAATTGAATCGAGGGGGTACAGCTTGTCGTCCGATCCGCGCTGTAACTCGCCTGCGTACATCGAGACCAGTGAGGATCGAAAGGGCTCCGGCAAAGGTGCTAGAACATCTTTTGCTGACTGCTGCAGGGCAGCCGTATTCGTACGTTTTGGCCAGAATCTCATATCCCCTCCGTCGTCCAATGGGCTAGGCCGGTTCCATTTTCATCTATTGCGCGTTGTTTCCCACCGGACCAATCCGCCGGCGTTGCACGGTAGACAAGAGGCTGTGCGTCGCTGAAAATGGGATCATAAGGGATATCTGAATCAAGCGCCACATCAGAGCGGCTATGCCGGACCACCCGGCCGGAGGCGACCGACAACGTAATAAGTATCCAGAGCAGAAAACCAATCTGGGCCCAAGAGTACATAGCCACGCTTATCATCATGAAATAAAAGGCCATGAGATTAACAAGGAGCACGCCACTGAGTTTGGCCTCAGGCCCCTCAAATCGCTGGTAATTCCTGAGCGTCAAAATTACAGGAGTTAAAAGCAGCACGGCCATGATCAGTAAACCCCCGTAGCCTGTTTCCACCATGAATTTGAGCCATGAACTATCGCAGCTCCAAAATAAGAATTCGGGATCGCCCCGGAACGGACCTTTCAGATTCAGTGAGTTGAAGGCTCCTGGGCCATAACCCCAAACCGCTCTCCGGGTGTTTGCTGCGAGTGCATGTGTCGATACGTTGATCAACGCAAACCGATAGTCGAAGGAAGCCCCCACCGATGTATTGGGGTTCAACGTTGCGTCATAGATTCTTACCAAGTGGTCGCGCATGTTAGATCGTGCATCAGCACAAACAAACCCAGAAAGGCAATTGCCGGGAGATACCAGCGCAGATTGCCGCGGCACAGCAGAAACACACAGGGAAGAGACAGTCCCAATGCCAGCCATGGGCCTCGGCTCCCAGTCATGAAGATGTTAAAAAACATCAGGAAAACCCCTCCCCACAAAAGGGTGCGCCGAAATAGGCTTTTCGACACACTGATCAGATAGAGGGCGAGGGGTATGGCAATGGCAAGTGCCGCACCATAGTGGATGGGATGTGGAAACGTCGTTTCGATCCTGATCCCTCTTCTCACTCCAATAACGGGTGTGCTTTCTCCCAGCCGTGCGACTTGTGGAAACCAGTCGTGGACATGCAAGCCAAACCTTGCCTCGCCGACTCCCAAGATAGAACACACCATCAATGCTGCCACAATGCCGAACAGTATCCGGTGGATGGTTTCTTTGCTGGAGATGGTCCGCGCAAGGATAAGATACATAAGATAATACTCGATCGCCTCGGCGAGAACGGTCTTAAGGCTAATGATTGGTACAACAGAGTGTGCCGCCGACAGCAGCAGCCATCCAATGCTGAGCAGCATGAGAGCTTTTAGGGGTACCCGTCGGGCAGGATATGTACGGGCCTTTCCCATCCTGGTAAGAATGTAGAGCCCAATCAGGGTAATAAGTGCGAGCCTTTGCGCGTTAAGATCAAAGAGCCCAGGAACTGCGATCTTAGATTGCCAGGGTACCAGAACAACTACGAAAGCAAAGAACGGCAGGGCTCGTTCCAATCCTCTTGTTAACGTCAGCCCCACTAAAACGCTGACTATGATTGCGTCGATGATGAGAATCAAAGCCATATGATCTGCCAAGGAGTCGAGCAATACGCTTGAGAAGGAGAGGCAAATAAACTGCCTTGTGCCGCAGCGGTCACTAGGACGCGCGGAACAGATATTGCTAATCCTCCAGGCCAGAAAGATAACGATGCCCAATAGCCCGAAGTCTTCCGATCTCTTCCTTTCGGAGAAAAGAAACGAATTCCGGAGAAACTATCCTCTTCTCTCGACGCAAGCTGGCCAAAATAAAGCTCGTGAACCTTGTAAGGGACCCTAAAAGGAAGGGACGATAGCAAATGCGGCGCGTGAGTTTTGTGAATTCAAAGACCGGGTGGCTTCCAATAGAGTAGTCCATGATTCCTTCCCGATACCAAGACCGTAACAGGCCACCTACACTCCCAGTGGGACGATGATGCCGCACCTCAAGTTCCGGAAAAGATTCGACTCGCCACCCTCGCATTCTCGCCGCTACTTCGGCATACCAATCTTCTCCACCGTACTGTATTGGCAGGAACGGACCGATCTCCTGGTAGCATTCACGTCGGAACATCTGCACAGCACCCGCGACCGAGCTGGTGCGATTGCCCTTCCTGGAGATAAATTGACCGTTCACATCCTCATAAATGAAGCCCCCGGCAACACCAAGAGCGGGGTCATCCTGAAATTTCCGGAACAAATCACGAAAATAGTCGGGCTTAAACGACACATCCGCATCTAAGTGCCCGACAAACTCGAAACTTTCGCCCCCTATCAACTGCATACCTGCATTAAGAGCGAATACCTTCGAGGCAAAATCACGCTCCGAATCCTTTGCCCGACAAAGAAGGTGAATGAATTTAAATTTGGTCGCATATCGCCGGACTATTTCTTCCGTGCCGTCGGTTGAACCGTCGCTCACTATTACCCATTTGCAGGGCAAGGTTGTCTGCGAAGTCACCGACTTGAGGGTTTTTTCGATGTACCTTTCTTCGTTACGAGCAGCAGTGACCAACGCGTAGAGTTCCATGGCTTGGAGCCTATTTTCGGGATACTTACAACCCATCCCTACCGAGTTCGGGAAGACGATATAGCCCTACCAGCCAGAGAAGGCATGCTGGACCTCTTCGCATTTTGTACACGGACGACGCTAGCCCAACTGGGCGGCATGTTTTTGGCAACTTCGATATCGCCAAAGATATTGCTTTCCCGCGCGCCGTGTTTTTTTACCCATTGAGCCATCAAGGCGATGCCCTCTTCCAGGGGCGTCTTCTCTTGTTTTCCGAAAATCCTCTCGGCCTTTGTGTGGTCTGAAAATGCAACCTTCACCTCGTTTCGAGGATCAAGGTGGGTGACTCTGCATTCCACCCCCATCACCCGCGCAACGACACTTGCCAGTTCGTTTACAGTGTAAGGAACATCCGCTCCGAGGTTGAATATCTCGTTCTTTGCCGCAGGGTGGTCGGCCGATGCAGCAAGGATGGGGGCCACATCCTTTATGTGTGTAAAAGCCCTCTGCTGTGTACCGTCGCCGAAAATGGTCATCGACTCGCCACGTAAGAGCTGATTCATGAAGATTCCCACCACGTTTCGGTAGCGATCGCCAATGTTCTGCCTCTCACCGTACACGTTATGCGGGCGGAAGATGGTATAGTCCAGCCCAAACATCTCGTGGCTGATCTTCAGTTCACGCTCCACAGCGAGCTTAGCAACGCCATAGGAGTCTTCGGGGAGGGGTGTCATGTCTTCCTTCATTGGACTCTGACCAGCTCCGTAGACCGCGATAGAGGAAGTAAACACAAAACGTGTCACACCATGGTTTACCGACGCATTGATTAGATTGACTGAGCCGATTAGGTTGTTCATATAGTTAAACCGCTTGATGAAGTGGCTTAACCCCTCCGCCGCGTATGCCGCTAGGTGATAGACGTAATCGAACCGGTAGGATTCAAATAGCCGATCGATCAGTTCGTGGTCCACCACTGAGCCCTGAATAAAGGTAGCGCCAGAGGGAACGTTGTCAACGAAGCCGCCACTCAGGTCGTCAAGAACAACTACCTCATGCCCTCTCTGCAACAACTGTTCCGCGACGTGGGAACCCATGAATCCAGCCCCGCCGGTTACTAAAGTGACTGACATGTCCGTTTACCTCCTTCTCTGAGAGACGTGTGCTCCTGGTATACAGTGAGAAACACAAGCTATGGTTGCTGAAGAGCCACTCCTGAAATTTTCTCAGGTTCTTCACCCAGGTCTATAAAGCGGATTGGGTTAAGCCGTCTGTTCCATCGGGCTGAGACCCTATACATCTCCAAACGACTTTTCAAACTCTCAGTCGGTTGCAGCGCGTAGAGAATGCCGTAACCCACTTGACGCAAACGCAACCGTGCCAGATAGATGTGACGGTATTGCCGCGCTCCTCGCTTGCCAAAATGCTTATAGTAGTAACGATAGCGACTGCGGCACCGCTCCAACTCGAAGCGGACCGGGAAGCGATTTACCGACTGTCCGGCGAGGTGTGTTATTGTGACATCCGGGGTGAAGAGGATCGGGTACCCTGCGTGCCACACACGTTTGCACAGGTCCACTTCCTCGTAATGATAGAAGAATTGTTCGTCGAAGCCGCCGAGTGTCTTGAGCACATCGGCACGAAAGAGGATGCAGCATCCAGATTGCCAGTCTATTTCCCGCTCTGTGTTTCCACTCCATCCCGTATAAGTGTCAGAAATAAACATATCCGAGAAATAGGCCAACCGTCGTAAGTAAAGTGCACCCAGAAGGTCGCGCCAAATCGTGGGAAAGGGACGCGCTGAAATCTGATAAGTTCCGTCCCGGTTCAAAACCCTGCAACCGAAAGCCCCGGCTTCCGGGTGATGATCCACAAACCTCAGCCACTTGTCCAAAGCGCCTTCGTGGATAATGGTGTCTGGGTTCAGGATCAGAACATACTTGCCTTGGCTGGCCCGGATTCCCACGTTGTTTCCCTTAGCGAATCCCAAGTTGGCGCCATTCAGGATCACTCGGACCTGGGGATAGTTGTCGCGAATAAACTCCACAGAGCCGTCGCTTGACCCGTTCACAGAGACGATGACCTCAAAATCGGTCATTTGCGTGCCTGCATAGATGGAATGCAAGCAGTCACCGATCACCTTGCGATCGTTCCAACAGAGGATAACGATTGAAAGCTTCATCTCGATTATGAACCTCCGCGTAAGTTGTACAACTCCAGGTCGGTTGTGTATGGCAGAGCGGCCGCGGACTTTGGTCGTCTTGTAGAACCGCTGGGGGAAATGCATCCAGTCATAGCCGCCCGGCAGAAAACATTCCAGGCGCCACGAAAACGCATGCAGGACCTTTGAACCCGCCCGTCGGCGCTCAACATCCTCGGGCCTAACATTTCGACTGATGAATCTTGCTCCATAAATGCAAGAATTGTGGCAAGGCAGCCAGGCGCGAGCTTAACATCCGGATTAATCATGCAAATGTACTTGCCTTTGGTCAACCGAACCCCAATGCTGTTACCTCTTGCAAATCCCAGATTGGAACTGTTTCGGACGACCATTACACTTGTGAAAAATTTGTCAATAAAATCCGCCGTCCCGTCGGAGGAAGCATTATCAACAACGATAACCTCGATCGGCGGACACCCCGTCTGGCATTGCAGGGACTCCAGGCACTCTTCCACGTAGCGTTTGACATTCCACGTGACGATCACAACCGAGATGTCAACCAATGCAGTCTCCATTAGATCGCCAATCACACTGAAGGATTGGCCCCAATCAATTAGATCCTTGGGCCAGCCCACTCGGACATCCTCCTGGCCGGCATGGACATGTGCAGACCTCGCACCCGTCGTGCAGCGCCGTGTTGATCATCAGCTATCCCCCCGGGTAGAGGCGGGGAACCGCCTAAGATGCCCTAAATTGATCGCACCACGCCTGCACTGCGTCGATGCCGGGAGTTAAGAGCCGCATGATAGGCGTCAAGCAGATTCCCAACTGAATACTCCCATGCTAGTTCCCTTTCGATTCTGCTCCTTCCGAATTCACCCATCTTTTTTCGCTCCTCTGGCCGGTCGAGCAACCATAGGATCTTGCCAGCGAAATCGGCTACCGGATTGGCTTTATCGGCGTAGAGAGATGCTGCCTTCGCGCTAAACCTCCCCTCCTTTGATTCAAACTGGACAATGGGTTTGGCAAGTGCCATATACTCCATGATTTTAATCATCGTGGAAATATCGTTTATCTCGCATGGTCTGTCAGGGTTTACGCATACATCTGCTGTTGAGAGGATCTCCAACATTTCCCGATCAGAAAGTCTTCCAGTGAAATTGATAATGTCCTGGAGTTTCTTGTCCCGAGCCAGTTGCCGAAGATCTGCTAGTTCAGGCCCTCCACCGACACACACAAAACGGATGTCCTGTCTCCCCAAGTTTTTGATATATTGCGCGACATCCACCAGGATATCCAACCCATCTTGAAAACCCATGTGCCCCACGTAGCCGATCAGGTATCGCCTGCCTTCTTTAAGGGCGGGATTCGGCGGAACGGGTTTGAAAGTCTGCAGATTGGGTCCGTTCCGGACAACGAATACGTCATCGGGAATTACGCGCCCTCGGTTTATCGCAATGTCTCCATAGCTATGGTTTGTAACCATAACGATATCGCTGAAACGATAAGTCAATTTTTCAAGCCAAACGAGGACCTTATAGAGAAATGTTTTCTTTCCGTACTTTGAAATGTAGAGTTCTGGGTTCGTATCGTGATGGTCGAAGATGTACTTAACGCCCAGAAGTTTGAACGGCAAAGCGATTAGGAAAATATTGTCGGGAGGATTGCAACCCTGAATGACGTCGAATCCACGCCGTGCGTAGATCCACACAGTATACAAGAACTCCCAAAACAGGGCGCAGCCATACTCGAACAGGTACCCGGTGGTAGTCCGAGCCTCTTTCGGTATGGGATGCCTGTAAATACGAACCCCTTGAATGACTTCGAATCCTTTCTGGTTCTCAAGACGAGGGCACAACACGGTCACTTCATACCCGTTCTTATGAAGCGCGAGAGCTTCATTAAGAACACGCGGGTCGGGTGGAACCGATTGGTTTTCCACAATTATGAGGACTTTCCGTCTTGCGTTCTGCAATTTAACCGGCATAGTTTTCTGAAACAATCTGTGACGCCCGCTCAGATTGCGCAATTTCCGAATGGGTGGGGATCGAGGATCTGATGGCAGATGTTATTTTCGCGGATGCCTTACCAGCAAATGCCATCATATTTGCCATTGCTGCTTCCAGGGTTCGAAATACGGACAAAATCGATGACGCACTGGCCATCGTGCAGACGTTGCGGCACGGTCTTAAATTCAGGGTCCATGTTGCCAATGACAATGGTCTCCGCGTGGTTTATGACTGTATCGATATCATCAACCATCAGTTTGGAAATATGCGGAATGCGTCGCAAAATGAAGTTTCGATTCGCGCCCACCAGTTTTGCCACTTGAACATTCTTGTCGTAGATCCGCAAATCGTAGCCCTTGCCGGCGAGGCGCTCGATGATTTCGATCATCGGGCTCTCCCGCAGGTCATCTGTCCCCGCTTTAAAACTGAACCCCAAAATCCCGATCCGTGTATGGCCCTTTTGCATGATGAGCTGCAAGCCTCTCGAAACCTGTAGTTCGTTGCTCCGAATGATCGAGTTCAGAATGGGCAGTTCCAGATCGTTTGACTTGGCAACGTAAGTCAGCGCTCGCAGATCCTTGGGCAGACAAGAGCCTCCAAACGCAAAACCGGGCATGAGGTAGGCAGGGGAAATATTGAGCTTCTGGTCCAGACGAAAAATCTCCATCGCTCTGTGTGAATCCACCGAAAGAGACTTGCAAAGATTTCCGATCTCATTTGCGAAGCCGATTTTTAGAGCATGCCAACTGTTATCGATGTACTTGACCATCTCCGCAGTTTCCAGATCGACCCTGATAAGCGGCGCATCAATATTCGCGTATAGCGCGGCTGCGGCGTCACCGCTGATGCTGTCCAGTTCGCCAATGACTGTCTTGGCAGGAAACTTGAAATCCACCACGGCCGACCCTTCGCGGAGGAACTCAGGATTTGTGCAAACGCCGAACCCAGTGCCAGCCGACTTACCAGAGCATTCCTCTAGTATTGGGATGACGACTCGACGCATGGTGCCAGGCAGGATCGTACTTCGGATTACGACGGTGTGGCGCTCCAGCTTTTTGCTCAAGGCGAGGCCTATCTCCTCGCAAACGCGACGAATATAAGTCAAGTCAAGATTGCCGTTGTTCTGGCTTGGAGTGCCCACGCAGACAAGCGATAAATCCGTGTCGCGGACAGCTTGCACCTCGTCCTGAGTAGCACGCAAATGGCCAGATTTCACAGCGTCGGCTATGATTTCGTTGATATCTGCTTCGATAATGGGGGACCTGCCGCGGTTGATGCGCTCAACTTTTGTCTGGTCGAGGTCAACTCCCACAACTTCATGCCCGCCGTGTGCGAGGCACCCTGCAGATACCGCACCAACGTACCCAAGACCAAAAATGCTTACCTTCATAGACACTCCTCTTGCTGAGCGCAAGCAGTAATTCTCTGGCAATTATGTGAAGCCTCGCGGCAGTTATAGAGTCGCGTGGCATGTCGGAGGGCAGCTTCCATAGCATCACTTAGCGTGGGGCCTCTTTCAAACACATCTTGTAAAAAGTTGGACTGAAAATCCGGCCAGCATCATCGTGCGGCTTACCAATCTCATGCTACAAGCCCTGTCTCCGAACCGAACCCAGTTCAGCCCCTTACACAGGGGGAAATCGCTCGCATTCTTGTGCTTGGGAGTCCTCAATACGGGACAAGGGTCTTTCAACTGGGCCATGCACTCAAAGGGCTTGGTCAGTCCGTTATTTTGGGGCCACATCATTCTTTGGTCGCCTACTGTAAAACCCTCGGTGCCGATGTGGTGCCATGCATTCGCCCGGCACGGTTCCGACGAGGCGAAGGTACATCCCTTTTTTATTTTCCCGGCGGGGCTTGCATCCATGGCGGGATCGGAAGTGCAACCCATTCTGCTGAGGTTCCATCCGAATCGTCGTCCCGGCCTTTTCTAGTCGGCAAGATGCTTCGCATTGTCTTATCTAATTTTCAGGGGTATTGGCGGTTGGGTTCATCGGGAGACCCTCCAATACGCTGCCAACAGTAAGAACTTCAGCCCGTTTCTGAATTGCCAAACGAACGACACTTTCGAATTGGCTGGGTTTACACCCCCAGCGAGATGGATTGTCCCGAACGTCGTGCGTATAAAAGATGAGCCATCCCCGACGCTGATCATTCACCTGAAAAAGGTGCTTGATCACCCCAAGATCAAACGCACTGTGATAAAGACTGTTTGCCCGCAGCAAATGGAGATCAACCGGAGAAATGTTGACGCCATCGATGATGCTGCGACAACTGTTCATCTGTGAACCGATTCGGCTTTTAGCTCTCAGGGTAACGTCCCCATAAGGATAGGCAAACTCGTGAGGCCTGGAGGTTCCGGTGAAACTTATTACAGCCTCCCGGCCTTTCAGCGCGTCAGCATCGAAAACCTCTGGGGGAGTTGACCGACAGGAAACATGGTTAAAGGTGTGACTTCCCAGTTCATGCCCGTCAGCGAGCAAATGTCTGAGGTCGCGCTCATTGAAGTGTTCCCCGCGTTCATTGATTTGGCCCATCAAACCCATTGCGGCATAATAAGTTCCGCATACATCGTAGGATCTAAGGATGCCTCCACCAGTCTCTAATGCTGAGCGCGGGAAGTCGTCAAATGTGAAGGAAACAATTGGTCCCCTGTCCGGCAGCGACCATTCCCTTCTCCACAAAGAA
>JARRJI010000089.1:0-19408 GCA_037379595.1 Acidobacteriota bacterium
CCGGGCGCGCTTTCGGCCCGTATTGTTCCCCTGTGCTGGCGGATGATCTGGTCCGAGATCGCAAGCCCCAGGCCCGCTCCCGTCCCCATCCTCTTGGTGGTGAACATCGGCTCGAAGATGCGCTGCAAGGTCTCCAGCGCAATGCCCACGCCGGTGTCTTCCACCTCGATGGCCACGCCGTTCTCCTGTTCAGAAGCAGGAAATCGCGTTCGGGTTGTCAGCATCCCTCCCGAGGGCATGGCATCCAGGCTGTTGTTGATCAGGTTCAGAAACACCTGCTGGAGGTAACCCGGATCGGCATAGACCTTCGGGCAGTTGCGGGCCCAGTCCATCACAACACGAATTTTGCGGTGCTGGAGAGTGGGCGACGAAAGCATCAGGGAGTCTTCCAGGAGGCTGGCGACATCCACCTGCTCCAGGCGCAGGTCAAACTTGCGCGTCCAGGAGAGCAGTTGCTTGACGGTGCGGACAATGCTGTCAATCTGCCGCTCAATGATCTCGAGCCGCCGGGCGCCGGATGCGCCTCCTACGCCCTGCCGCGACAGCAGTTGGACGTGGCCGGAAATCGAGTTGAGCGGCGTGCCGATCTCGTGGGCCAGGCCCGCGGCCAGTTGCCCGGCAATCGCCAGCCGCTCGGAGCGCGCCAGGGTTTTCTGCGTTTCAAACAGTTCCTCGTTGATCCGCTTCAGATCCTCGTTGCGGCTGGCAAGCTCCGCCGTCGCGTCCTGGACCTTCCGGCCCAGTTCGGCATTAAAGTTTTCGATTCGCGCCAGCATGCGGTTCAGGCGTTCGGCCAACTGCCCGATCTCATCGTGGCTGCGCACACGCGCCCGCACCTGCAGGGATTCCCCTTCGGCCGAATCCATCACGCGGATCATTTCCTTGACCGGCCCACGAATGCTCTTCAGGAAGAAGATGTGAATCACCAGGATCAGGAAGCCGAGGCCCGCCAGCGTCACCAGCAGATTGCGGAGCACGAGGCGCTCCGTAATAACGCTCAAGTGCAGCTTTGAAACTTTGAGGTTGAGGCAGGCAATGGAGCGGCCGTTGTAATGAATGGTCGTCCCCATGATCCAGTAATTGCCGTCAGGAGTGTCAATCGTGATCTGGTCGGGATCGGCCTGCTGGTAGTCGTTGTAGTTCTGAATGTCGGGGATGTTGTCGAGCTCCAGGTTCTTTCCGTTGGGGTTGGTGCTGACAATCAATTGGTGCCGCGGCACGTGCGTATAGACGTCGGCCTGCGTGATGCTGGGAAAATCATGTTCCAACTGGAGAAGGGCGCGCATCAGGACTTGAGGATTTTCAAGCGCGTGTTCATCCACCAACTGCTGGGCGATCGACCGGGCCTGGGCCAGGGCCTTGCGGTAAGTGTCCTCCTCCACCAGTTGGCGGGTGAGGAGCATGGCAATATAGGTTGAGACGCCGACCACGGAAATGACCGCGACCGCGATGATGAGGACGATCTTGCCCTGAAGCCCAAGCCGGCGAAGCGTCATGACTATACGGTAGGTGATTCTAACACCTGGCGCCCCTCCAAGGGAACATCCGCCAAAAAGAACTGGTAACATAGTGGAAGCGGAAGAGTTACCCGGAACAGGCCAAAACCAGGCAGGAAGGAAGCGTCTGCGCCGGAAGGCTCAGCGCTCCCACGGAACTCGAACTCGAGCGAGGCTCTTATGGAAAACCGTGAAATCGCCGCCATCTTTGAAGAAATTTCCAACCTGATGAAGATCACCCAGGAGGACCCTAAATGGTCCTTCAAGGCCGCCGCCTATGACCGAGCCCGCCGCTCACTCGAAGGCTTCCACGAACGCGCGGAGGACCTGGCCCGCGATCCCCAGCGCAAACTGACGGAGATTCCCGGCGTCGGCGAGGACCTGGCCGGCAGAAAGTCCGGCTGTTTCAGAAGGAGCTGGGGGTTAAATCCATCGAGGATCTCGAAAAGGCCGTAAAGGCCGGACGCCTGCACGGACTGCCGGGCATGAGCGCCAAGACGGAAGAAAACATCCTGAAAGCGCTCGAGACTTTTCAGCGCACTGCGGGGCGATTTCGTCTGGACACCGCTTACGAAACCGCCGAAGAGCTGATCGAATACCTGAAAGAACGGAAAGAAGTGGAGCAGGTGACGCCCGCAGGCTCGCTGCGCCGGGGCCGCGAAACCGTGGGCGACCTCGATCTGCTGGTGACCGGAACCGACCACGCGAAGATTGCGGATCATTTCGCCAGATACCCCGGCGTCGATCAGATTCTGGGCAAGGGCGAAGATAAAGTCAGCGTCAAGCTGAAGAACGGCATGCAGGTCGATATTCGCCTGCTCGAGCGCGAAAAGTATGGAGCGGCGCTCATGTACTTTACCGGCTCGAAGGAGCACAACATCGCGCTGCGCGAGCGCGCCAGGAAGCAGGGCTGGAAGCTGAGCGAGTACGGCTTGTTTGAGGGCGACAAGGTGCTGGCCAGCCGCACGGAAGAAGAAGTTTACAGGAAGTTCGGGCTGCCGTTGATTCCGCCGGACTTACGCGAAAACCAGGGAGAAATTGAAGCGGCTGAAAAAGGTAAACTGCCGAAACTGCTGGAACCGGAAGACATCAAGGGCGACCTTCAGATGCACACCACCGCTTCAGACGGGAAGACGGGCCCGGAAGAGCTGGCCGAAGCCGCCAAAGCGCTCGGCTACCAGTACATTCTGATCACCGACCATTCGAAAGCCGTGACCATTGCCAACGGCCTGGACGAATAGCGCGCCGAGGCAAATATCAAGCGCATTCACGCCGCGCGCAAAAAGGTGAAAGGCATCGAAATCTGGGCGGGCGCGGAAGTGGACATCATGGGCGACGGCAAGCTCGATTATCCGGATGAGTTGCTGAAACAGTTCGACATTGTTCTGGTCAGCGTCCACTCGCGCATGACCATGCCCGCCGGCGAGATGACCCAGCGCCTGCTGAAAGCCCTCGAAAATCCTTACGTGCGCATTCTGGGGCATCCGACCGGGCGGCAAATTCTCAAACGTGACCCTTTCCAGTTTGACGTGGAGAAAGTCTTCTCCGCCGCCAGGAAGCACGGCGTCATTCTGGAATTGAACGGCAACCCGGAACGGCTGGATCTCTCCGACCGGCACGTGAAGCTGGCCAAAGAACGCGGCATGAAGATCATTATCTCCACCGACGCCCACCACCCCGACCATCTTCAACTGATGCGCTACGGTGTCATCACCGCCCGGCGCGGCTGGCTGGAAAAGAAAGACGTGCTCAATACCCTTCCGGCGGAAAAACTACTTGCGGCACTCCGGCCGCTGCCAAAGTGACGGCAATTATGAATTATGAATTTTGAATTATGAACTGCCGTGACGATAAGCGGTAGCCACGGACAGCGTCTTTCTGCCTGTGGGAATTTCGAAGGCTATAGCGGCGGCGGTCTTTCAGTGTTACATTCTATCCATTGGTCGACAAATTCCGTCTGAAAGGGGCAAACATGAGCAGCAATGTGAAACCCATCCCGGAGGGCTATCACTCGGTGACGCCGTACCTGATTGTCAAGGACGCGGCCCGGGCCATTGATTTTTACAAGCAGGCGTTTGGGGCAACAGAGAGGACACGGATGGCGCAGCCCGATGGGCGAATCGGGCACGCCGAAATCCAGATTGGCGATTCGTGCGTCATGCTGGCGGACGAGTTTCCGGAAATGAACATCGTCGGGCCGGAATCACTGGGGGGCACGCCGGCAATGATTCACCTTTACGTTGAGGACGTGGACGCAGTGGCGAAACAGGCGCTCGCCTCGGGAGCCAAAGAAGTGCGGCCCGTCCAGGATCAGTTCTACGGCGACCGCTCCGGCATGTTTACCGATCCCTTCGGGCATAAGTGGAATATCTCTACCCACAAAGAAGACTTGTCTGCCGAGGAGATTGGAAAACGCGCCGCCGCGGCCGCGGCCGCGGGGCATTAGAATCAGGCACAGGTAACCACGGACAGCGTCTTGCTGTCCGTGGGCCTTTTCACGTCGCACAAGCCCGCGGCCAATCAACAAGTGATTTACCGTGGCCACCTGCCTCACACCTCATAATTCATAATTCAGACTTCGCCTTCCCGTTTTCGCCCTCCTCGTTCATAATTTAAACTTAAGACTTTTGGAGCAGCAGCGGAGGCAAATGCAAAATCAACTGGAGTTACCCGCCGCGGTCATTTTTGACATGGACGGTGTGCTGGTGGACAGCAATCCTTTTCATCTGGCGAAGTGGGTGGATTTTCTCGACCATCACAAGATCAGCTACAAAGAGGAAGAATTGCCGGAACTGATTCTGGGCAAGCGCAACGACACGGCCTTCCGGCATTTTCTGGGAGCTGACCTGTCGCGCGAAGAGAGCAAACGGCTGAGCGAAGAGATTGAAGAAACCTTTCGCAGGGTCTTCAAGCCGCACGCCAAGCCCCTGCCCGGACTCGACGCGCTTATCAAAGAGTGCCATGCGGCCGGAGTTCCGATGGCGGTTGCTTCCTCGGCGGTGAGAACGAACATAGAATTTGTGGTGGATGCCCTCGGATACCGCGAGTATTTCCGCACGATGGTCAGCGGCGACGAAGTGACGCACCCCAAGCCCGATCCCGAGATTTATCTGAAGGCAGCGGAGCATCTGGGCGTCGAGCCTGCAGACGCCGTAGCGTTCGAAGATTCGTATGTGGGAATCGGAGCGGTGAAAAACGCCGGGATGAAGTGCGTTGCCATCGCCTCCACCTTCCCCTTTGAAAAGCTGGAAGCGCTCGCCGACCTGGTCATTCCCAGCTTTAATGAGATCAACCTGGAAAAACTTCGGGCACTCTTCGTCGCCGCAGGCGAATCCTCCCAGGTGGCGCGCTGAGCCTGCCGCCCTCAGCGGCGCAACACCACGAAATGGCTGATGGTGAAGCCCAGCACCGCTCCCGCGAATACGTCTGACGGGAAATGGTCCTGCAGGGTGATTCGAGAAAAGCCCACCAGGGTCGCCAGCCCGTAGGCGACCCACGGTACCCAGCGATGCCGCCGGTAGCGCTCCGCGAAAATCGTTGCAATTGAAAATGCCGCGATGGTGTGGCCGGACGGAAACCCGCCGTTGCCCACATAAAAAGGGCCTTTGTGCCGCTGGAAAAACGAGTCGGAAAAATCGCCGTCCGGCGGAATGTCCTTGGGAGGCACGCGCTGCGTCACGTCCCTGATCACGAGCGCCAGGATCTCCGAGTCCAGGACCGACTCGGCGGAGAATTGCACCGTCTTCTGCATGTAAGAGTCATGCCGGGCCAGGCCCACGACGTAAGCCGAGGCAGGGAACAGCGCCATTCCCCAGATGGCATTGCGGCTGCTCATGACCTTGTTGAATGTGTCGAAGGCTTGCGTGCGGCGGAAGTAAGGCGTGTCGTGAGGGTCAAGCGCGATCAGCCCCACCGTTGCTCCCACCACGCCAAGCGTCGGCAGCCAGTGTTTGCCCCGGGCCAGCGACTTGGGAAACAGCCAGATGCGCTTTTGATCGTGCAGAATGTTTTTGCCAAAAAGCTTCCAGGAAACGTCGCGTGAGGGCTCTGCCGTCTTGCTCGATCCCTGAGTCTGCAGCGGGTCCAGCCTGCTTTGCGCGCAGGCCGGGTGGGCTGCGGCGGCAATCAGGAAAACGAGCAGAAGGGAATACAAGAACAGGTGGCCCCGCGGCGCTCTGGCTGTCCGGTCAATACGTGGCTCGGCCTCCGGAAATGTCATAGCACTGTCCGGTGGTGAATGAGGCCTCGCGCGATGCGAGATAGTGCACGAGGCTGGCGATCTCTTCGATTTTGCCGGTCCGCCCCATGGGGATCTTGCTGACCATGTAATCCACGGTCGATTTGGAAATCTTGTCCAGAATTTTGGTGTGAACGACTGCGGGAGAAATGCTGTTGACGGTGATGTCTCCCTTGCCGGCCACTTCCTTGGCCAGAGCCTTGGTCAGGCAGATCACCCCCGCCTTGGTTGCGGAGTACGGGATCAGGGTCGGATTGCCTTCCTTGCCCGCAATGGAGGCAACATTCACAATGCGCCCGTATCGTCTCTCCAGCATTTCGCCGATGACCGCTTTGCAGGTGAGGAACACACCCTTCAGATTCACCGCGTAGACCTGATCGAGGTCATGTTCGTCAAGCTCAGTAAGCAGCAGGTTTCTGCCGGCGATTCCGGCATTGTTCACAAGAATGTCAATCGGTCCAAGCTGCCGGCGAACCTCGCCGATCGCCTTTTCGACCGAAGACGCTGAGGAAACGTCACATTCGACGCCAACGCCGCCAATCGACTGCGCGACCGAACGGGCAAGATCTACCTTCACATCCAGCACGGCAACGCCGGCTCCGGCAGCGGCGAGCCGCTGCGCGATCCCTTCGCCGATGCCCTGGCCTCCGCCCGTAACGACGGCGACCTGATCCTTCAAGCTGAAAAAGTCCTGTGCACTCATGTTCAATTCGTCCTCTTGACCGGGAGCGTGGTTTGACATCCACACGGCACGGTCAGTGTCTCCAAATTTACGTCCGAAAGGCCGCCAGGGCGGGGCTTCAGATGGCCCATCAGAATTCCCCAGAACCCTTACAGAGCTTCAGCCCCTGAGTCCCTCATCGGCCTAAAGCCGGTTGCTGTACCAATTCACCGCGGCATGGCTGAAGCCATGCCCTGACGCCCGGGATGCCAAACCTTTGCATCCGCTGCCCATCAACATCGCAATTCCCTGAAAGCCGGCTTATTCGATGACCTCAAACCGCTTGATGCCTTCTTCGTCGATCGTCAGACCGAGCCCCGGCAGGTTTTCATCCAGTTCGATGCAGCCGTTCACGGGCATCGGCTCGCCCTTAAAAATATACCAGAAGAGCTCATTGCCGACTTCCACGTCCACCGGAGGGAAGAACTCGGCCATCGGCGAATTGTAACTGGCCATCACCACGTGGAAATTGTGCATCTGGCCGGCGTGGGGAATGACCGGAACTTCGAACGCCTCCGCCATCGCCTGGATTTTCCGAGCCTGCGTCAGGCCGCCCACACGGTTGGTGTCAAACTGAATGTAGTCGATGGCCTTGGCTTCCAGAAGCTGGCGGAAACCGTAAAGCGTGAACTCGTGCTCGCCTCCGGAGATCGGAACCACGTTCAGCGCCTTCAGCGCAGCGTAGCCGGTGATGTCATCGGGGATCACGGGCTCTTCCAGCCAGCGCAGATTGTATTTTGCGGTCAGCGGAATCATTCGCCGGGCATAGTCCAGAGTCCAGCCCATGTAAGCGTCGGCCATCAGGTCGATCTCGTCCCCGATTACTTCCCGCACCGTCCGCAGCAGTTCGAGATTCCTCTGCATTCCGGCGGCGCCGTCGACCGGGCCCCATCCGAATCGCAGCTTCATGGCTCGATAGCCCTGGTCTTTGTACTGCTGCGCTTCCCGGGCCAGCTCGTTGAGCGGCTGGCTGTAGAGGCGGCTGGCATAAACCGGAATCTTTCGCTTTGTTTTCCCGCCCAGCAGGCGGAAGACCGGCTGCTTGAGGACCTTGCCCATCAGGTCCCACAAAGCGATGTCAACCGCGCTGATGGCGACCATGCCAACGCCTTTTCTTCCAAACGCCATGGTGCGGCGGTACATGTGCTGCCAGAGAAATTCGATATCGAGGGGATTGGCTCCAATCAGGATCGGTTTCAGGTAAACGTCGATCACCGACTTGGCCACGCGAGGAGCCAGCGCCGCGTTGCCGATCCCCACATGGCCGCTGTCGCTGACCACTTCCACGATCAGCCAGCCGTGAAAGCGGAACGAGCCCATGGAATCCGCCGGTAGATCGAGCAGGTCCATGGGATTCGTGCAGAAGTGAGGTTGCGGAGGGACGGTCTTTCCCCTCCATTCGACAACCCGGGTGCGAATTTCAGTGATCTTCACGATGACTTCTCTCTTTCCGCAGCGAGGGAGGCAACAATTTGTGGCTTGCTGTCTGCCACGCTCCGACTTCTGGAAGTGAACCCTGATTTCCTGCCCGATGTTTTAGCGTCCGACGGCTAAGCTATATCAAGAGGGCCGTTTTTCGCAACGTTCTTTCAGGATTCGCAGCTCAGGATGCGCAAAAGGGATGCTGCCGGCAGCAAATCCCTGGATGGCTCTTCGGAGCCTGCCGAGCATGCTATGCTGGCGCGAGGGGTGGAAATCGGGCGATAATAGGTAGCTTCGGTTTGCCTTCGCCGGGGTCGCCGAAAATCACTCAGAAGGACACCCAGGAAAAGGCAGGCGAAACCGCCTGCGAGAATGCAACGTGCCCAACCGACGTCTTACCAGGTACGGCCGGCAAAGGGAAACGGGGCAGATCCGCTGACGGACGCGAGATAAGTGGAGGAGTAGCGGGTGCAAACGGTAATTCTGGGGGCAGGGATCAGCGGGCTCAGCGCCGCCTACGCCCTTCAGCAAAGCTCTCCGGACAGTTACAGCCTTTACGAGCAGGCGCCGACTGTAGGGGGATTGTGCCGGACGCAGCAGGTGGATGGCTATCTGTTCGACACCGTCTCGCACGTGCTGCACTTCCGCTCCGAAGAAACGAAAGATCTGGTTCAGCAGATCGTGGGAGAGGACCTGGTCCGGCAGGAGCGAAGCGCCTGGATCTACTTTCAGGGGCGCTACGTGCCCTACCCGTTTCAGACCCATCTGAACGCGTTGCCCGCGGCTGCCCGGGCCGATTGCCTGGGTGGCTATATCAAAGCGTGGGCCAAGCGCAAAATCTCCAATACGCGTGAGCCGGAAAACTTTGGCAAGTGGGTGGAGCAGTATTTCGGTGGAGGCATCGCGCGGCACTTTATGCGGCCCTACAACCGGAAGCTCTGGGGAGTGCCGCCGGAGGAGTTGAGCCTGGATTGGATCCGGCCGTTTGTGCCGCGGACAGAACTGCGACAGGTCATCAGCAATGTGGTCTCACGGCGAAACCATCACCAGATGGGTTACAACCCCTGGTTTTTTTACCCGGCGCACGGCGGAATCCAGACCGTGTGCGATGCGTTGCAGGTCCCGGAAGAGTTGCGGCAAGCTGTGGCAAGACTGCGCTGGACTTCACTGCTGAACCTGACGTATTGCCTCAAACGCGCTCTGCCGCGCCCCTTTCACTGGGCTTACTTTCCGGAAGCCGAATTTCCATTTTTCCGCCTGGTGTTTCCTTCCAATATCTCCCAGGAACTGGCGCCGGAAGGCGGAGGACTGATTGCAGCCGAGATTTCAAATCCGGAGGCGGGGAAAGAGAGCGAACTGGAGAAGCAGGTTCAGGACTGCCTGCTGAGGCTTGGTTGGATCGAACAGCCAGACGATGTGGTGCGCGTGGTGCGGAACCATTTCCCTTACGCCTATCCGGTCCACGACCTGGAACGCGGCGAACGAGTCCGCCGGCTGCTGCACTTTCTGCAAACCAGACGGGTGTGGTCCATCGGCCGCTTCGGCGCCTGGCATTATTCCAGCATCGACGACGCCATCACCGAAGCCCTGCGCATTGCACCTGCCATCCTGGCGGCAAGTTCTTAAATCGAGAGAAGGAGGAAGTCCTATTCGCATTATTCCAATAGCACAGGTTTCGCTCGACCAGCGGGAGATCAAAGCGGTCGAGCAGGTTCTGAAGAGCGGAAATCTCCGGGCCGGCAGGATCACCGAAGACTTTGAAGCTTCCTTCGCGGCTGCCGTGGGAACTCGACACGCAATCGCGGTCAGCTCAGGCACTGCCGCGCTCTATCTTGCCTGCCGGGCACTTCTGCGCCCCGGCGATGAAGTGATCGTGCCCGATTTCACCTTCATCGCGACGGCCGCCATGGGGGCCGCGGTGGGGGCAAAGCCTGTTTTTGCTGACGTCAACCCGTCATCCTTTACGCTTGATCCGGTAGAAGTCGAACGGCATCTTACGCCGCGAACACGCGCGCTGCTTCCGGTGCATCTCTATGGCCAGCCCGCCGATATTGCGGGACTGGCACGAGTGGCCCGCCGGTACAAGCTCCGCATCATCTGGGATGCCGCCCAGGCGCATGGAGCGCAATTCCACGGACGGGACGTCGGGTCCTTTCCCGATGCGGTCTGTTATTCTTTCTACCCGACCAAGAATATGACGACGGGCGAAGGCGGCATGATCACAACGTCCAAGGCGGCTCTCGCCACGGAACTTCGCCTGCTCCGTTCGCACGGCGAAGAGAGCCGCTACCGGCACGTGCGGCTCGGCTTTAACTTTCGCACCACCGACATCGCCTCTGCCATCGGCCGCGTGCAACTGGCCAGGCTCCCAAAGGCAATTCGCGCGCGCCAGAGAAACGCCAGAATCCTGACGAAGGGACTCAGCGGTATTCCCGGGCTCACGACGCCCCGGCTGATTCCCGGCGCAAATCATGCATTCAGTCTCTACACTATTTGCTTCGACGCCAAACAGGCCGGTATGTCCAGGGATGAGTTTGCGGCGGCATTGAAAGATCGCGGCATCCAGTCCGCTGTTCACTACCCGGTCCCGCTGCATCGTCAGCCCATCTTTCGGGGTTCCGGCCGCGACCGTGATTTCCCCGTCTCGACGCAGCTCGCAAAGACAGTGCTTTCTTTACCGGTCCATCCCGGCTTGAAAGACAAGGATCTTCAGTGCATCGTCAGGGCGGTGCGCGAAATTCTGAATGCTGGAAAAAACTAGCGGCGAGTCTTCTTCTTTTTCCCTGCAGCACGCCGGGCTGCCCGGCCGGCTTTCCTGGCCTCATCGGCCTTGCGGCATACTTCGTCGTTGAAGCGGTCGACCGCCTCCAGGAAGGGAGCTCCGCCGGCCTGTTTGGCTGCGGTGATGATGGAAGCCATATCTTTGGGCAGGCAACGTCCGCGGTAGCCGCGTTCGGCGGTAACAATGGTGTGGGATCTCCCAATCCGCTCATCGGCCAGCCAGAGTTCCCGCAGCTCGTTATAATCCACGCCGAAACCCTGCGCCAGGTCGTAGAACTGATTCACAAACGCCACCTTCGTCGCCAGGAAGGCATTCTCCATATACTTGCAAAGCTCGGCGGTCTTGGCGTCCGTGATGAAGTAGCGCGGCATCGGCCCGAGATATTGCTGGTACGCCTGGATCACCAGCTTGCAGGCGGACCTCTCGCCGCCGACGATGATGAACCCGTGGCTCGCAATTCCCTTCCAGGGATGCCACAAAGTTTCGCCAACGTATTCAGGGCTGAAGCAGATCGATTTGCCGGTCCTGGCGACAAGGCCGCTCACCGTTCCAGGCGGCACAGTCGATTTTACGCACATGGGCGGCGACACCCAGGTAACAACTTCCTCGATTGCAGACAGGTCGCAGATCCCGTTAGGGCCTTCCGGGGTAGGAACTGCGATAAAGACAAGGTCGCACTTTTGTACGGCAGCCCGTTGCCTGGCGCTGTTCATCCCCTTTACGTATTTGTCGTAGATAACCAGGTCAGTGTTTCCGGCGTCGTATCGGAAAACCTGCGCCAGCGCCCTTCCGACCACCCCATAACCAACGATTCCCAACTTCATATTCATCACGGTCTTTTCTCCGGATTACCTTTCTCAAATAAGAGCCGCGCCGCGATTTGCATCAGGAGCCATGCTCATCTTGAACTGAGCGGCACAAGGCAACTTTCCCTTACTGGGAAGAACATGTATTTTGCCCCCGACACGCCCTTCATTGCAACACCAGGCAGACAGGTTCTCGAAACAAGGCGGTTTGACCCTTCCGTTCGCGGGCAATATTCCTGCCGATGGAGGGTCATTAAGATTGTGGCACAGATGAAAAGAAAGACCTATGGGGAGGGTTGCGGATAATACCTGAGGAGTTGCCTGAAATCGGGCGTGGGCCAGCCTTCAGACCCGACGAGCATGCGGGTCAGGACCGAGGCTTTCGGTTAAACAAAAAGCGGGCGACAGCTTTTGCAGCCATCGCCCGCCTTGCTTCGTTTAACCTTTGCCTGCTCTCAAATTACGGGCAGCTATAACCAGACGGTGGTACGTACGGACTCGGCGACGCCGTCGGATTCAGATTGTTGAGCGCGCATCCCGTCGCGTTCGCCGCATCCCCAGCCGCATTCGCCGCTGCCGTCGCATTGTTCGCCGCCGTGGTTGCGTTGTTCGCTGCCGTCTTGGCGTCGTTCGCCCGCGACAGTCCCAACCCTGCCAGAACCGCAGCCGCCGTACCTGCACCCACGGCCAGCCAGCCCAGCGTGTTCGCTGTCGTAATATGGGGGTTTCCCGGCGGAGGCGCCGCGGGATTCGGGACCGGAGCCCGCGCCGTACTTACCGGCAGCGTCACCGTCTTCCCTTCCGCAACCTGCTCAGTGCGCCCTTGCTTTTCCACCTGCAGCATCCCTTGCTTCGCCGTCACCATCACGGAGCCGTTTAACATCGCCACTTCACCCAGCGTTTTATACCCTGCCGCAGGCGACACCGTCACATCGCCCGCCTTCACCAGCAGACCTGAGCTCTTGCCCGGGTGATACAGCGAGACGTTCCCGCGGCTCAGCATCACCGTCACATTCTTCGCCTCGCGCAAGAAGGACGCCTGCGTCTGGCTTCCAAAAACCATCCGGTTCCCCTGATCCAAGGCAACCACTGCCACGCCATTCCGCACCTGCAGATTGTCTCCGCTGAATACAGTCGTGTTTGGAACCAGGGCCTCCCCGCTTAAAGTAGCGTTCCGGCTCCCGGCCACTGAGCCAATCGCTGCTGATCCTGCCAGCACCGGCATCAGTCCGATCCCTATCATCGCAACCACTGTCAGTGCAAATTGCACCGTCTGTTTTCGATTGAACATGAAACCCCCTCCGCGTGTACTACTGCCAGAACTTCTATTCTGGATGTAGATGCTAAGCTTACCCCCCTTGAGTCATTAGAAATTTATAATCCTTCTCTCCGCGTGTCAAGCTTTTATTGACGTTCAGCATAGAATTTCTAGCCCCAAAATGTGAAGGTAGGTATTTGCAGGGAATTAATAACTATACCGTAAATTGGGGGTTTGAGCAGGTCTTGTCGAGAAACGAGACAACCAATCTAGCCTCGACAGCCGCCGTATCCAGCCTGTTGCGTGCGGCCTCCGGCGCAGCAACGCAAGGCGAAGACTGCGGCCGGAAAAGGTCACCCTGCAAGGCCATGACGGCGAACGGCAGTCCCTCCCACGTCGGGCCTGAGACCCACCAGGTCAATCAGGACCGTGCGTTTCTTGAGACGCCCAATCGCAGCTTCAAATTCCGGGTGGTTTCCGGCCAACACAACAACGTCGCTGGCGGCGATGAGCTCCCTACCCGAAGTGGTCATCAGGCTGGGAAGGGATGGAAGTTCCTTCCGGACGAATGTCCGGTTGGCGCCCAGCAGCCGGTCCAGCCGCACCCTCGGATCATAGACCTTCACCTGCTTCCCGGCCGCGACCAGTCTCTCCACCAGAGCGCAGGCGGGACTCTCACGCAGATCGTCGGTGTCGGATTTGAAAACCAGGCCAAGAACGCCAATTCTTTGCTTTTTTGCGGAAAGAACCAGGTCCACCGCTCTCTCCAGATGGCGGGAATTGCTGGGAAGGATGTTCTGGATGAGAGGAAGCTGCAGACCGTTTTGCCTGGCAAGCCAACCGAGGGCCCGTACGTCCTTAGGCAGGCACGGGCCGCCGAATGCAAATCCCGGCCTGAGATAAAGGGGTGAAATATTGAGCTTCGTATCCTGGACAAAAATTCGCATTACTTCGCGGCTGTCAATGCCGAACTGTTTGCACAAGGAGCCGATCTCATTCGCAAAAGAGACCTTGAGAGCGTGAAAGGAGTTGTCGGCGTACTTCAGGATTTCCGCCGTCTTGAATGGGGTCACGAAAAGAGGCGCCTTGACGCGCTTCCACAATCCAATCAGCCGCCGGGAGGCGCGGGGATCGTTCGTGCCCAAAACCGTCCTGGTCGGATGGAAGAAGTCATGGATGGAAGAACCTTCGCGCAGGAATTCGGGATGGAAGCATACACCAAAATCACGCCCGGCCTTTTTTCGGGACGCTTTCGCCAGCGTCGGGATCACCAGTTTCTCGGTTGTTCCGGGCGGCACAGTGCTGCGGATTGCAATCACATGGAACTTCTCCGAGCCCCGCAGAAAACGGCCGATACTCTCGAGCGCGGCGGCAACGTGGTCCAGGTTGACACTGCCATTCCGGCGGGAAGGCGTGCCGACCGTGACGAGAGAAACGTCGGCCCCTTTAAGCGCTTCAGCGGGATCGAGCGTGGCTCGGAGCCTGCCTCCAGCAACCGCCTTCGCGACAAGGTCGTCGAGGCCTTTTTCCAGCACGGGAGAGTGGCCGGAATTCAACATGCGCACTTTCGCAGCAGATATATCGACGCCATGAACGGCGTGTCCCATCCGGGCAAGGCACGCTCCGGTAACGCAACCAACATAACCAAGTCCCAATACCGCTATTTTCATGATGAGGTCTTAATTCTCCGGGAAGGCAATAGAAAACCGATTCTTCTAAAGGCCAAAAGATCAGTGACTGACTATAGTCGAGGCTGAAAGGCAAAGTCAAAGGAGCGGCTCACGTGCGAAGGGAGAAAATGCCTCGTGCATCAGGGAGAAACTTTGGAAAGCAACGCCTGGATCGCCGCAGCCACGCCCTCTTCGCAATCGAAAACGGACGATCCGGCCACCAGCACATTGGCTCCCGCCTCCACAGCCAGATTCACGGTCTGAAGGTGAATCCCACCATCGACCTCCAGTTCGCAATCGAGCCCTTTTTCCTCGATTTCCCTTCGGATTTGGCGGATCTTGGGGAGGGTCTCCATGATAAATTCCTGTCCGCCGAAGCCGGGATTGACGGTCATTACCAGGACCAGGTCGAGGCTTCCAATAACTTCCGAAAGCAGGCAGGCGGGTGTTGAAGGATTGATGGCCACTCCGGCCTTCTTGCCCAGGGAGTGAATGTGCTGGATCGCGCGGTGCAGGTGCGGCGTGGCTTCCTGGTGGATGATGATCGTATCCGCGCCCGCTTCCGCAAACGATTCGATGAAATCTTCCGGCGGCGTGACCATCAGATGCGTTTCAAGTGTCAGGCGCGTGAGCGGGCGAAGCGACGCAACGGCCTGCGTTCCAAAAGTGATGTTCGGAACGAAGCGGCCATCCATGACGTCGATCTGAACGCGGTCTACGCCGGCGGCCTCCACGGCCAGCACTTGTTCGCCGAGGCGGGTGAAATCTGCAGAGAGAATCGAGGGAGCAATCTTGATCAAGAGCTTTTCCTGTGGCTGCGGCCGGCGCGGAGAAGTTGCGCTGCTGACTTATCCAGATACCACGTTACGGTGCCTTCGGCCGGCTGGATTCCCTGGGCGGGATATTTTCCGGGGTTGCGTGGCCCCTCAAGCACCTGGCGCAAGATCTCAGCCTTGCCCGACCCTGAAACCAGAAACACAATCTCACGGGCTGCGTTGAGAACCGGATAGGTGAGCGTCAGCCGGTGCATCTTCAGCTTCTCAACATAGTTCGGGCAAACCCACCTGTCGGTGACGGCGAGGGCCGCCGAACCCGGAAACAGCGACGCGGTGTGCCCATCCGAACCCAAACCCAGAAAGACCAAATCGAACCGAGGCATGCTGCCTTCAGCCGGCGCGAGAGCCCTCTCGATCTCCGCGGCATATTCGGCGCTGGTCGCCTCGCGATCTTCCTCTTCGGCTTTCATCCGATGAAAGTTGTCAGCCGCGCCAGGCACCGGCCTGAGGAAAACGCTGCGAATCATCCTGTAATTGCTTTGAGGATCGTCGGGAGGAACGCACCGCTCATCCACCTGAAACAGGTGAACGTTGTCCCACGGGATGCGCTCGGAAAATTCGGGACTTGCCAGAATTCCCAGAAACGTCCGTGGAGTTGACCCACCCGAGAGAGCGGCAGAAAACACTTTCCCCTGCTCTGCACGCTGCCGGGCAAGCTCGGCAAAGCGCACGGCCGCCGCGCGACTCAATTCTTCCAGATCCGGAAATATTCGAATTTTCGCTTCGCTCATTTCGTGTACCCGCCGCGACATCCGCGGCGCTGCCTCTTGAATTTTACAACTCAACCATGCTGGCGATCAGGCTTAAAGCATCTTCGTAAATCTTGTCGTGCTCCGGAAACTTGAGCTCTTCATTGACCAACTCGACCTGGTCCATCACAACAAGCCGGGCCGTTCTCTCCAGCGGAGAATGTCCCGGCAACTCTGCCCTGGTATGCACGACGCCCTCTTCTGTTGATTCGCTGACGGAAAATTTCGCGGCCGGTGTGGATCCTGTCTTCAAGGTGACCTGGAAGGGCGCCGAAGCCTTGCCGGCCTCTTTGCGCACAACCCACTCCACTCGAACAGGTTTGTCGCCTCGCCGGAATTCCAGCACCCGGCTGGGATTTGTGCTGGGAATGATGCGCGAGGCCGGGCGCCAGCCCAGTCGGCTGGCCAGCCAGGATGTGAGCAGCAGGGCTCGAGCCGTCCGGCTGCTTTCCGCCGCCGGGTCCTGCCGCCATTCCAGCGACACTTCAGCCAGGTCCGTGACGTAGGCACCGGCTTCGGCGGAATCAAAACTCTGGGCAATCAACTCACGGCACGGGGTGAGACGGGCCCAGTTGAGGTCGCTGAAGGCCACGCCATCCTCGTCGCGGAAGCGCGCAACCTGCCGCGCCAGGGTTGCCAGGTCAACTTCCGGCTCGTCGAACCGCCCGGAATCCACCAGCACGCGGTTGGTAATCCGAAGGACCTGGTCCAGGAATTCGGGAGGAGCAAAACGGCCAGCCCGCCACCACAGGTAAACCGGGAGTTCGGGAATGACCAGCGGGATCACCACGTTGTCCAACCCCTTCACTGCTTCACCACGGGCGCGGATGTAGATCTGCTCGCAACAGACCTGCCTTGCGCCCGAAGGAGGAAGGTGGCACTGGGCGGAGATCCAGGCCGACATGCCTTCCGGCTTCTCCCTTGGCTCGGCCACTATCAGAATCGCGCGGCAGGGATTCTGGGCAATCACATGGCTGACCAGGTTGAAGGTCTCGCGGCCCTCTTCTTCGCTTTCAACAAAGGCAAGAAGGGTGAGGACGGATGCCCGCATGACCGGATGCTCTGTTCCGGGATCTTCCGCAGCGGCGCGCCAGAGGTCGGACAACTCATCTTCCAGCGCCGTAACGTCGGCCGGCTGGAGTTCACCCGCCGTGAGAGATTTGAACTTCTTAAAGATTGGCAACGATTCCTCCTCTTGCCGGGCTTCCGAGCGGCCAGAAGCGCGCTGGGACAGCCCCCTTGAGTCGAACTAGAGACGATGCCACCGGCACCCGTCGCGCTCCAGCAGTTTGTCCGCGGCCTCGGGTCCCCAGCTCCCGGCTTCGTAGGACTGGAGGCCTTTCTCTCCGTCTTCGCGCCAACGTTCCAGCAGTGGCGTGAGAAGCTGCCAGGCCAGTTCGACCGCGTCCTCGCGATTGAACAGAGTCTGGTCACCCAGCATGCAATCGAGCAGCAGCGTCTCATAGGCGCTGGGCGGCTCGCCGCCAAAAGACTCGGCGTACCGAAATTCCATCTTGACAGGACGGATCTCCATCATCGGAGCAGGGAATTTGGAGTTGAAGTTGATCGAGATGCCTTCGTTCGGTTGGATCCGCATGGCCAGCACGTTCTGCTCAACCGGTTCCTCTGTTTTGTGGCCGAAAACCATGTGCGGAACGCGCCGGAATTTTACTACGATTTCTGAAACCCGCTTGGTCAGCCGTTTGCCCGAACGCACGTAAAAGGGCACGTCGGCCCATCGCCAGTTGTCGATAAACAGCTTCAGGGCGGCAAAAGTTTCAGTCGACGATTGCGGAGCGACGTTCGGCTCTTCGCGATAGGGAGGAACTCTTTCGCCCCTTACCCAACCCCCTCCGTACTGGCCTCGCACCACAAAGTCGTCCAGCCGGCTGAGATCAATGGGGCGGATGGCTCGCATCACCTTGGCCTTTTCGTCGCGCACCTCGACAGCTTCAAAAGACGCCGGCGGCTCCATCGCCACCAGGCTCAGCACCGACATCACGTGATTCTGAATCATGTCGCGCAGCAATCCGGCTTCTTCGTAGTATCGGCCCCGCCCCTCGACTCCCAGATCTTCCGCGACGGTGATTTCTACGTGATCGATGTAGCGCCGGTTCCAGATGGGTTCAAAGATGCCGTTGGCAAAGCGAAACACCAAAAGGTTCTGGACGGTTTCTTTGCCCAGATAATGATCAATGCGGTAGACCTGCTCTTCCTTGAAGGCCGAGTTCACGGTGGTGGTCAGCTCACGCGAGCTCTCAAGGTCGTGGCCGAAAGGTTTTTCGATCACCACACGGGTCCAGCTTTTTCCCGGATCCTCCGGCGCAGCCAGACCGGCGGAGCCAAGATGGCCGATAATCACGGGAAACGCGCTTGGCGGCGTGGCCAGATAATAAAGCCGGTTCCCGCCTGTCCCTCTCTCGTGGTCCAGCTTGCCGAGCAGGTCACCGAGCTGAGTGTAGGCATTGCTGTCGCCAAAATTGTCCGTCAGGTAATAGAGCGATTCCGTGAAGCTCGCAAGCGAAGCTTCGTCCACGGATGTCGCTTTCTCGGAAAACTTCCGGACAGCGTCCGCCATGGCCTCGCGGAATTTCTCGTTGGTGTATGGCGTCTTCGCGCACCCGATCACGGAAAAGCCCTGCGGCAGCAACCGCTCGCGATGGAGATCGTACAGGGCGGGAATCAACTTCCGCTGCGTGAGGTCGCCCGAGGCGCCGAAGATCACCATGGAGCAGGGAGCCGGACTTCTTCGGATGCGCATGCCCTCGCGCAGAGGGTTTGCGGCGACAGATGTGTCCGCCATAAGAATCTTTGTCCTTTCCGGACCATTCGGAATGGTCCACCGCGCTGGTGATTACGATGCCGATGTTGCTTGCGCCCTGTGCACCGCCCCTTCAAACGCCTTCAATTGTCGGTCGAATCTTCGGCACGCGCCACCCCGGCGAAGGTACCAGCCAAGTCTCCGGGCAAACTTCTGCCTCTCGAGTTTGCCAGGTACGCCCTGAACGGCCTTATTGAGGTCGCCGGACACGTTTACCGGGCTACCGATTTGCTGCCCTCCGAGAATGTTTTTTTCTTCTCTTCGATGCTTGCCAGCAGTTTCTTGTAGTCGTTCGCAAAGGCCTCGACGCCGTTGTCTTCAAGTTGCTGCGTCACGGCGCGCAAGTCGATCCCGACACCCGGCAGTTGCGAAATCATGCTGCGAGCTTCATCAAGCCCTTCCTCGATGGTGCCGGCCCGGGGCTTCCCGTGGTCACGATAGGCGTCGATGGTCTGGGTCGGCATGGTGTTTACGGTATGGGTGCCGATCAGATTCTGGACGTAAAGGATGTCGCTGTACTTTGGATTTTTCGTGCTCGTCGAGCCCCACTGCGGCCGCTGGACGTGGGCGCCTGTCCTGGCAAACGGCTCAAATCGCGCAGGAGTGAAGA
>JARRJI010000090.1:0-10570 GCA_037379595.1 Acidobacteriota bacterium
TGTCGTTCGGGGCGTTAGTGCTTGTGACAGTGTTTGGATTAGAATACGGGGTCCCGTCCGCATTGAATCCATAGGGGTATGTGGTGTCCAACGCCGGACCACCAGATACCGAATCTGAAGGAGGAGTTGGGCCACTTTGCGTCAGGTAACGGCTTACATCATGAGTGATTGTCTGCACCCATTCATAGGAACCTTGGTCGCCCGACGGCAGTGTTGATGAGGCGACGAAATTCATTCCGGGCGAGGGTACGCTTGGAGCACCATTTATCAAGAGCGGAATGTCCTCATAGTGCTGGGTATTGTTCGGAGGCGGATAGATTATCACTCCAGACGCTGTCGTCGAGACCTCCACGTTGGTCGGCCCGCTCACACTGAAGGTCAGCGACGCCGAGCCTGTGTAGGTTGTGCCGCTGAGCGTATAGGTATATTTGATCGTAAACGTGCTCCCGTTCCCGCCGGTGTCCACCCAATAGAAAGTGGGAAAATCGCAATAATTTGCTGTCCCGCAGACCGCGCCGGTGGATGCGGGTTTATCGCAATCGGTACTCCCGTAGTTTCCGAAAGTCACCACGCATCCTCCCGTCGTCGAGGCATTATATCCGCTCACCACGGTTCCTGCAGGAACCGTCGGTGACCACGTCTCTGAAGTAATTGTAACTCCCTGGGGGAAGCAAGCCGTGAAGGCGATTTGTTGGCCGACGACGACAGGCAGAGGGTTCTGTGGGGTGTTGGCGATGTTGCTTCCACCGCAGTTGGCTCCGTCCCCGCTATCCGGTCCCCACACGATGGTTGGAGCCGGAGCTTGGGTGGCGTTGATACTCGCATTGGCCGTAGCACTGTTCGTCGAGCCTCCGCCTCCCGCGGTAGAAACGAAGCCATTGCCGAGGTAGCCCGTCGAGGTTACGGTGATAGTCGCAATCCCTGAGGGCGCGTTGGCGGCAACATTGACCGTGGCGCTGATTTGCGTGTCGGTAGAACTGCTGATCGCCGAGCCGGTGACCCCGTTGCCGGTCACGGAGAGCGTGGGGGCTGTCCCGAAGCCCGAGCCGCTGATGATAAAGGACGTTTCCGATCCGGCGGGCCATTTGTTGGGGCTGACGCCGGTGATCACCGGCGTCGGGTCGCCCACCTGAAAGCTCGCCGAACCCGACCCGAAGCAGGTGGTGAGCGTCAGCGTCTGGCTGCCCGTGCTGGCGTTGGCAGCGATGGAGTAATTCAACACCGCCTGAGTGCCGTCCTGCGACACCGACCCAACTGTTAGCGTGGTCCCGGAGCCGCTGATCGATGCGCTGGTGCTTCCGCTGCACACGTTGAGCAGATTACTTCCTGTTACGGTAATTGTTCCTGAGCTTTCAACAGCCGCGCCAGACGGACTCACGCCGCTGATGGATGGGGGAGCAGCAGACATCTCCACTGCAGTCGATCCGAGGTAGATCAGTTCAGCGGTGATATATATAGAGCCGCCTTCATACGGGGCAAAGTCTGTGCTGCCAGGCTGGCTACCGCTCGTAAACGCAAAGCCGTAAGGATTGTAATAGTACTCAGTCCCGTTCACATAATAAATGTAGTACGCTGCCACGCCATGGTTGCTGATAAGCTCGTAGTCGGAACCATCAGAAACCGTGCCTTCCATTTCGACGACGGCGTCATTCCAGTAGGGGTTTCCTAGCTCAGATCCCTCGGCAACCGGTCCGTTCCCATTCTGGTAAACATATCCTTCGACGTATGCTTCGTAATAAGCGGCAAGGTCTGGTGTGACGTAGGTCTCCGACCAGGTATAGACCAGCGAGCCGTCGCTCGAAGGGATGATTTCCGAGATACCCTCAATATAGCTGCTCTGGGCTGCACAAGGTTTTGCCAAGCCCAGCAGAAGAATTCCCGCTGCCAATAAGCAGAGAATCCAAGGGACAGGTGGCCGGTTCGCATGGACTGCAAGCGGGCCAGTCGGTGCCTGCGGCGCTTGTGGCAAGAATCTGGCCACACTGACAACGCCACTACCTACGCAGACATCAAGAATGTTGAAGCGAAGATCGCGAACATTCGGCGGGCTGTCGAAAACGGGTTCGCCGATGCATCTTGGGCAAATGCCCGGCTTCGCGAGCTTATTACTAAGCGCGATCTTCTGGCCAATTCGCTGGACGGAGTGGAACCTCCTCAGCTTGATGTCCAGACGGTGATGGCATATCGCCGCCAGACCCAAAAGCTGATGGCCTCCGGGTACCCCGCTGAAAGAAAAAGGGTCATGCGTGCATGGGTGGGTGATATCAAACTTGATCCAGAATCGTTGGAAGTTAAGATCAGCTACCGTTTGCCAGAGGCTGTTATGAAAGGCGTGGTTGCGGGGGCTGGATTTGAACCAGCGACCTTTGGGTTATGAGCCCAACGAGCTACCAGACTGCTCCACCCCGCACTCCTATGATACCCGACGAACCCCGAATTGACAACGCGTTTATTGGCATATCGAATTATGCTGCCCTTGTTGGGACCAATTCAACTCGTTGCGGGGCGGTGTTTCTTCGTTAAAGAACGGTCTGAAAACCGAAAGCGTTGTAGTCCTTTGTTGCACGACCCGCAGGTCCGCGGCGGCACGGAATGCGGAACCAGACCGTGGAGTTTTGGAATTTTCGGGCAGTTCTCGTTTCTCCAGCGCTCTTTTGCTGCGTTTCGCGTCCTTTGCCACTTGCCAAAATGTTCGCTCTAGAGTATTTATAAATGTGTTGCATAAAGTTGCATGGATAAGCTCTATCGCCGTACACAAATTCTGGATTTGCTCCAGAGGGAACCGGTTGCCACGCAGGCGGAGCTATGTGAAAGGCTTGCTGGCCGCGGAATTCAAGTGACGCAGGCCACGGTTTCGCGTGACATTGAAGAATTGGGTTTGATCAAGACCCGGGAAGGCTACCGCATGCCGGGTTCTCCTGATTCGCTCAAGCCGCCTCAGCCGGCGTTGCCAATTATCCTGAAGGAGTTTCTCCGGGATGTCCACAAGGCATACGGCCTCGTGGTGATCAAGACTCACCCGGGGAATGCGCATACAGTGGCGGTTGCCCTCGACGCCGAGCAGTGGCCTGAGGTCGTGGGTACTGTGGCAGGCGACGACACGATTTTCATTGCGACCCGGGGACCACAGGAAGCCACACGCATTCGCAAGAAAATACTTGAGCTTGCCGGGGCATAGAAAGAGCAGTCTGGAATGACAGGCGGCACTGCGCCTAAGCAGTTGTGGCGCGCACCCAGAACTTTAAGGAAAGGAAAGCATGGCCGTGTCAGGAAATTCATCAAAGAAAGTGAAGAAAGTCGTCCTTGCGTATTCTGGAGGACTTGATACATCTATCATCATTCCCTGGTTGCGGGAGAATTATGGTTGCGAAGTCATTGCGATGGTTGGGGACGTGGGGCAGGGCGATGACTACAAGGCGCTGCGCAGAAAAGCGCTGGAGAGCGGAGCCTCGCACGTTTTTGTGGAAGACTTGCGGAAAGAATTCATCACAGGCTATTTGTGGAAAGCGCTTCAGGCTGGGGCAGTTTACGAGGGCAAGTATCTGCTCGGGACCTCGCTTGCGCGTCCCATTCTGGCCAAACGGCAGGTTGAAGTAGCGCTCGCGAACCAGGCGGACGCTTTGGCGCATGGCTGCACGGGGAAGGGAAACGACCAGGTTCGGTTTGAGCTGGCTTTCAAGGCGCTGGCACCCAGCTTGCGCGTGATTGCACCCTGGCGCGAGTGGTCGATTGTTTCGCGCGAGGATGCCTTGGAATATGCCCGCCGCCACAAAGTGCCTGTGCCTGTCACGAAAAAGTCACTCTACAGCCGGGACGAAAATCTCTGGCATCTGAGCCACGAAGGCGGTCCGCTTGAAACGGAGTTAGGGGAACCTCCCGAAGATGCCTGGAAACTGACCGTCAGCCCGCAGCGCGCCCCGAATCGTGAAACAAAGGTGACGATTGGTTTTGAGTCAGGAATTCCAGTTTCGGTAAACGGTAAGGATCTTGGCTCGATTAAGATCATGGAAAGGCTGAACAAGATCGCTGGGGAAAACGGCGTTGGCCGGACCGACCTTGTGGAGAACCGTCTGGTCGGCATCAAGTCTCACGGCGCATACGAAACGCCTGCCGGGGAAGTTCTGCACGCCGC
Organism: Acidobacteriota bacterium; assembly: GCA_037379595.1. Taxonomy (GTDB): domain Bacteria; phylum Acidobacteriota; class Terriglobia; order UBA7540; family UBA7540; genus SCRD01. Next base: position 4,133 of record JARRJI010000090.1, read on the forward strand.
TCATCATGAGCTCGAGGCGCTCTGCCTTGACCGCGAGACTTTCCATTATAAGCAGGGTGTCGCACTCAAATACGCCGAATTGGCCTACTACGGGCAGTGGTTTACGCCGCTTCGTGAAGCCCTCCAAAGCTTTGTGGAAACTACTCAGCGGAACGTCACCGGTGAAGTCACCCTGGGCCTTTATAAAGGAAATATTCGGGTTCTTGACCGTCGCTCGCCGTACTCCCTCTATAACCCGAGCATTGCGGCTTTCACCATGGGCGCGGATTATAACCAGAAGGACGCCGAAGGATTCATCAATATCCTGGGCCTTCCGGCCAAACTTGCGGCATTGGCGATTCAGGGCAAGAAAAGCGGTCCCAAACGTCCGTCACGGAGTAAGAAATGAAGCTTTGGGGTGGGCGTTTTGAAGGCCGCCGCGACCCGTTTTTCGAGAAATTCTCGGAATCGTTTTCTGTCGACCAGCGGTTGATCACTTATGATCTGCAGGTGAATCTCGCATACGTGCGGGAACTTGGCCGGGTTCGTGTGCTTACTCGAAAAGAGACGACCACTTTGACGCGAGGGCTTAATGCGATTGCCCGCTATGTCAAAGGGCACCCTGATTGGGCTGCGAGTGAGGAGAGCGAGGATGTCCATAGCTGGGTCGAGGCCCGCCTTGAGCGCGAGATTGGGCCTGTCGCTGGCAAGTTACGTACCGGACGCAGCCGTAATGACCTGGTTGCAACAGAGACCAGGCTCTCTGTCAAGGATGCTATTCTGGACCTTCAGAAGAGTATCGTGGGTGTTCTGGAATCCTTGCTCCATCAGGCTCAAAAAAACAGGGGAGCCATCTTGCCCGGATACACACATCTTCAGCCTGCGCAGCCGATCTTATTTGCTCACTATTTGCTTGCGTACTTCGAAATGCTGAATAGAGACGTTTCCCGGCTTGAAGGATGTTATGGGCGTGCGGATGAGCTCCCGATGGGCGCCGGCGCGTTGGCCGGAACGCCGTACCCGATAGATCGTTCCCGGCTGGCACGTGACCTGGGATTTGCCCGCGTCGCTCGCAACAGTCTGGACGTTACTGCCGATCGGGATTTTGTCTGCGATCTGGTATTTACGTGCTCTCTTGTTCTTGTCCATCTCAGCCGCCTCGCCGAGGACTTCATCATCTATTCAACTCCTGCCCTGGGTTTTGTTGAACTCGATGACGCTTATGCGACTGGCAGCAGTTTGATGCCTCAGAAGAAGAATGCGGATGCTCTGGAACTCATTCGGGGCAAGGCTGCCCGGGTGATAGCTGGAAGCACGAATACGCTAGCCCTGCTGAAGGGCCTTCCGCTGGCTTACGACCGCGACCTTCAGGAAGATAAACGAGTGCTGTTTGATGCCGTGGATACGGCGGCGGATTGCCTCATCCTGGCTGGCCGCGTTATCAGGACTATCCGTGTTCGGTCTGACAGGATGGCGGAGGCGACGGCACAGGGCTTCCTAACTGCTACGGAGGTCGCCGATGCTCTAGTGCGACAGGGAATCGCCTTTTCCCAAGCTCATGAACAGGTCGGGAAGCTTGTAAAGTATTGCGTGGATCACAATAAGACTTTTGCCGATCTCAGGCCGGATGAGGCTCGTCGCTGGATCCCTACCTGGAACGAAGCGGTGGCGGCCACGGCTGTTTCAGCGGAATTGTCTATTCAGAAGAAGAATGTGATTGGGGGAACAGCGCCAGGACAGGTCGCACGACAGTTGGTCATTGCACATCGTCAGGTCTCGCAGTTTAAGAAAAACCTTGGATTTTCTCGCCGCAAGTGAAAGATTGGCGGACCTAATCCACTGGGGCGGCTGCAGCGGCTAACTAAGCGGGATGCATGCTCCAGGATCTGAATCCGAGAGAGGCGAAGTACAGGAAGCTATTCATAGACGCGCCGGATTGTCGCTCCAAGCGGTACCAATTTTTCTTCAATTCGCTCATAACCTCGATCGATATGGTAGACACGATCGATCAAGGTTTCACCCTGCGCCGCCAGCCCGGCAAGGACGAGGGACGCGCTGGCGCGCAAGTCAGAGGCTTGCACTTTGGCTCCGCTCAATGGGGTCTTACCGCGCACTACCGCTCGCCGGCCATCTACGACGATATCGGCGCCCATACGCATTAACTCCAGGGCGTGCAGGAATCGATTCTCGAAGATTGTTTCAGTGATGACGGCGGAGCCGCTCGCCTGTGTCATCAGGGCCATATACTGGGCCTGCATGTCTGTAGCAAAGCCGGGGTATTCTTTTGTCGTAACGTCAATGGATCGGATACCTTCTCCCGCTGAGATCTCTATTTCGCTTGGCCCGACTTCGTGAATTCGGGCCCCCGCGGCGGAGAGCTTGTTGACGACGGCAGTCAGGTGCGAGGGATTTACATGGTCAAGCACCAGGTGGCCTCCGGTAATGACCGCAGCAGCCAGAAAAGTCCCTGCCTCAATGCGGTCAGGGATAATGGCGTGATCGGTGCCGTGCAACTGGCTCACTCCGCGAATGCGAATCATGTCGCTGCCGGCCCCTTCGATCCTTGCCCCCATTTTTATCAACAATTCAGCAAGGTTAATGATCTCCGGCTCCCGTGCTGCATTTTCCAGCAGTGTTTCGCCTTCTGCGAGCACAGCGGCCATCATCAAGTTCTCAGTTCCGGTTACAGATATGACGTCGAATGTGAATACGGAGCCTTTGAGTCTCTCAGCCCGCGCCTCAATGTAGCCGTGCTCAATTTGCATGGAGGCGCCCAGTTGCTCCAGCCCCTTAATGTGAAGGTTGACGGGACGCGCCCCGATGGCGCATCCGCCTGGCAATGAGACGCGGGCCTGTCCAAATCGCGCCACCAGCGGTCCCAAAACCAGGATTGACGCTCGCATCTGCTTCACAAGTTCATAAGGCGCCATTGGATTCAGCAATTTGGGCGTTTCAATCTCGATTCGATTACCGAATTCCTCGTGTGTAACGGACGAATCGACGCCCAGTTCATCGAGCAGACTGCGCATTGTTCCAATGTCGCGAACTCGCGGTACGTTGCGCAGGACAACCCGCTCGGGGGTCAAGAGTGCCGCTGCCATGGCCGGGAGAGCGGCATTCTTGGCGCCGCTGATGGTTACTCGGCCTTCAAGGGGACGCCCGCCTGTAATCAAGAATTTGTCCATAGTCTCATCACCAGGGTCTCAGATCTGTTCAAAGCTAAAGCACGGGCCGGCCGCGCACATACGTTTGGGTTACATAAAATCCCTGGTCAAGCACCGCCAGGTCAGCGTCAGCTCGAGGTGCAATGATGCCTTTCTGTTTTTCGAGCCCAAGAATTCTGGCCGGATTGGATGTAACACACGGCAAACACTTTCTGTAACTAAGCCCAGTATAGGCCGAGAGGTTGCGCAAGGCCGCGTCCAGCGTAATTGTACTTCCCGCAAGGTTGCCCTCGACTGTCCGACAGACGCCTCCAGCAACGTGCACCGTAAAGTTACCCAGCCGATAGTTCCCATCCGGCATTCCCGCCCCGCTCACACTATCACTGACCAGCACCAACTGCTCAACTCCTTTTGATCGGGCAAGCAGGCGGATGGCGGTGGGCTCCACGTGGATCCCGTCGCAGATTAACTCCGCGCTGACCCGGTCATCCGTAAGGACTGCTCCAATGATCCCTGCGTCACGATGCATGAAAGGACGCATGGCGTTAAAGCAGTGGACTGCGTGGGTGGCTCCGGCGTCGATGGCGCTTTTGGCTTGCTCATAGGTTGCGTTGGAGTGTCCAATGCCCACTTTCAGCCCTTTGTCCCGTGCATACTCCAAAACACTGAGCGCACCTTCAAGCTCAGGGGCCAGAGTCAGCATGCGCGCTGTGCCGCCTGCAGCATCCAAGAAACTGGCCAGTAATTCCGTTGAAGGCTTCTGAATTTGCGACGCGGGATGTGCGCCACGTTTCCTGACATTCAGGAAAGGGCCTTCAAAGTGAATGCACACCGGCTGGGCGCCTGTAATCTTGTCTGGCACAACGTGAGAACTGTTTGACGTCCGAATAATTTGACCCAGGCCCTTGGCTGCACTCAACGTTCTTTCCAGGCTGGCTGCCACTGTCGTGGCCGCATATGAGGTTGTTCCGTGGCGGGCCAGATACTTCCCCACCGCCACCACAGCTTCGGGGCTGGCCTCCATCAGATCATAACCGACGGCGCCATGGATGTGGATATCGATGAAGCCCGGGACAATGATGCGATCTTGATTGTCAATGACCGCTGCACCGGACGGAACTTTCACTTGACTGCGGGGACCGATTTTGGCGATGCGATGGCCCTCAATCAAGATGACTGCATCGTGGATTTCTTCAGCCGGAGTATAAATCGTACCGGCAATAATCGCTTTTACAGCTTTCATGACTTTCTCCGAGAGGGTTCTAAGAGTTGACGCCGGGATTGTTTCTCTTGACGAAGGTATTCGGAACGGGCTTTGCGGAGCGCAAGTGCTGTGTTTGGCTCGTTCTTGAGGATTCGAAGGGCATCCTTTTTGTCGATATTCCTCCAAATCATCAGGAGTGCGGCGGGGAGGTTCATTCCGGAAGCAGCGAGCGCTCGGTCCGCGGTTTTGAGGTCAAGCCCTGTGGTTTTGGCCAGGATTGAACGGCCACGTTCCCGGAGTTTCTTGTTCTTCATTTCCACGTGGACCATTAACCCTGAAAAAACTCGCCCTAACTTGACCATCGTCGCCGTTGAAAGCATGTTCAGGACCAGCTTTTCAGCCGTTCCTGCTTTGAGCCGGGTTGAACCGGCAAGGATCTCAGGGCCGACGTTGACGACAATTTCAATATCAGGCAACCCCCGCATCGGCGAATCGGGATTCATTGTCACACCAACAGTTGCGGCACCAACCTGCTTAGCGTATCGCAATCCCTCAAGCGTATAAGGCGTTCGACCGCTCGCCGCAAGTCCCACCAGGACGTCCTTTTCACTAAGCCCAATGCGCTGAAGGTCCTTTCGTGCCCTGGCGTGATCGTCTTCAACACCTTCTCCCGCCTTGAACATTGCCTTTGGCCCGCCTGCTAGAACAGCCAGCACACGATCGGTGCCGAACGTGGGCCGACATTCAGCCGCGTCGAGAACCCCAAGCCGGCCACTTGTTCCAGCGCCAAGATAAATCAGCCGACCACCCTTAGCCAGCGCACTTGCCGCCAAATCAACCGCCCGAGAAATTTGGGGAACGGCCTTCCTGACTGCGGCAGCGACCTTTTGGTCTTCGCGGTTCATAAGGGTAAGAATCTTCCGCGTGGGCAGCGTGTCCAGCGTTGTCGCCGCGGGATGTTGCTTTTCAGTAATACGTTCTGGAGGCTGCTTTTTCATTTCACGCAATCTGGAGCCGTCTAATTGCCCAGCTTTGTCTCACGGGTAAGAGGGCAAAGCTGGGACGACTAAAACTATCGCAGGCTGCTGGACAATAGCGAAAAAACTATTCAGCAACGTAATTACCTGTTTCGAGCTTCTTGCCGGAGGGTCTTTTCCATTCGCGGCGAGAAAAGTCCGATTGGGTTCCAATGCCTGCAGTTACTGAGTTGACGATGATAGCCCGACCCATCGCCGGATGAGGTAGTGACGGCTTATCCATCCCGAACAACTCGTAGACCACCATACAATCGAGGATCCGGTCCAATAAATTATACCAATTGTGATGAAAATGAGAGGAATTCGGAACCTGGTCAACCATGTGTTTCCAACCTTTGACGTCGAGTCTTACCTTGCGTGCGCTGGAATTCCATCAACCCACTGTCCGGTCCAGATTCGAGTCCCGTTATCAGCCGCACCGCCGTGGTGACGGTACCCTGATCAGAGATTGTTGATCAAGCACGGGGTGCCGGCCAGTCGCGGGGTCAATTTGGACCTTGAAACAAGAATTCATGTGTGATTCCGCGGTCGGTTTCGGGAGCGAATCGGACTGCCAAACGAAAGGCCATGGAACTGCAACGACCACCCGGTAAAAAATAGCAGGCTCATACCTTACCCAGCAAAACGTGCTTTTTTCGATCGATTCAAACTTTAGTTGGCATAAAGGCGCGAGTGTATAGCAAAATGCTCAGTTGCCACAAATGGCGTAGGGGGAACTTGTCTTATATGGTTCGACGATTCAATGCACTCTTTCTTTTCATCTTAATGATCCTGGTCAGCCCCGCAATAAGGGCTGCAGAAGGCCATCGTTCTGTTGCCAGCCGAAGTTCTGCTGCAATCGCAGCGCACCTCAGGCAGTTGCCGTCAGTTATCGAGGAAGCCGTGAAGCAGGGCAAGCTTCCGGGGGCGGTAGTGGTCGTTGGCCACAATGGCAGGGTGGTCTACCATCTTGCGGTCGGTTATCGCCGGCGGGGTCGCAGGAACTCGCTGCTACACATGAACACGATTTTTGACATGGCGTCCTGCACCAAGGTCGTGGCAACAACTACCGCAA
>JARRJI010000091.1:0-14103 GCA_037379595.1 Acidobacteriota bacterium
GCTGCTCGTACCTGATCCCCAGGTCCAGAGTGAGGTGCCTGTCCAATCTCCAGATATCTTCGATGTAGGCGGCGTGGTAGTCGCTGCTCGTCTTGAAGTCGGGCGACCCCCAGAGGCCTCGTCTCTGCTGCAGCGCGACGGGGGTCAGCCCCAATCCCGGCACGTTCAGCAACGGGCAAAGGGTGCAAGTGTCGGGCGCAACTTTTAGATAATATTCAGCGTTCGTCGGCTGGCCAATGGCCTCTTCCGGGACGCCCAGTTCGGTGACGGGTACACCCGTGGCATTGGTGGCCGGGATGGGACTGTTGGGACCGCTGTAGATGCGGATGCCGTTGTAGTGGTCCAGTTCATAGTGATAACCGATCTTGAAGGTGTGGCCGCCCACGAAGTCGAACATCTTGGTCGTGGCCACGTCGAGGCCGTAGGTATTCGCGTCCGTGTTTTGCTCGAACCCCAGCCCCACCGGAACAAACTCACCCCGTTGCCCGGGCAGACCGGCGGTTTGTGTCTGGTCAACAATCTCACTGAGGTTCGTACTGGGAAATTCTGTAAAGTCATTGTGGTTCCAGGAGAAGTCAACGTTAACCAGCCAGGTGGGCGAGATGGTGCCCGTATAGTGGGCTACCAGGTTTCTGGCTCCGAATTCCCACCTGCTGAATCGGGTGTTGTTATCGGCTGTGAGAGCGCGCCAGGGGCTGTTGCCGGTATGAGACGGCGTACCGAAAAAGGAAAAATTGATCTGGTGTCTGTCATTGACTCGATAGGTCAGCTTGCTGGCTTGCTGGCATAGCTGTAAGTGTTGGTCCGAAGCGTATAGGGCCCATGCTGAAAAAGCGCCGAAACGGTCGGTGCCAGGCTGTAAATCCGATTCCAGGTAGGATCAAACGAGCCGTAGAAAAAGAGGTGTTTCTTGACCCCCGGCACGGGGCCGCCGAACTCTCCGGCCACGTCATAACCTTCCTTGTGAAGCCCCTTGCCGTACGTGTTCACCAGGCCGAAATCATCGGGGTGAAGCCGTGTAGCCTCAAAGTCCTCTGGCTGAAAGAACGCGGTGACTGAGCCGTGGTACCTATCCGTGCCTGATTTGGTAACGATTTGCACGATCCCGCCGGTGGCCTTGCCGTATTGCGGCTCAAATCCTCCGGTTTTGATATTCACTTCCTTGACGAACGACATGTTGATGCCGGTCCCGATCGCTCCATACTGTTGGCTCCAGACGCCCAGTGCGCCGTAGCCGGCGTCCGAGATGTTGACCCCATCAGCCACGTACAGATTTTCCAGTCCTGAGCCTCCGGAAATGGAGGGGTTAGCATAGCCGGTGCCGATGCCGCCCGCCACTCCGGGCGCTATATAGAATAGCCCCGCGACGTTTCGAGCGAGCGGGAGCTTATCGTAGGTCGTGTCCGTGACGTGGGTGGTGACATTTGTTGAACTGGTGTCTATGCGGACAGCGGGACTGGTGACTTCGACGGTTTGTGTCGTAGCACCCACCACCAGCGTTACGTGAATAGTGGTCACCTGGTTCACATTCACTTGCGCCCCGGAAGCCTTATAAGACTTGAACCCGCTTTTTTCCACATTCACCTGGTAGCTGCCAGGGGCCAGGTCCCGAAAGGTGAAGTTTCCACTCGGATCCGTACTCATCGATCGACTTCCTGTCGGGCCCACGATGGTCACCTTTGCCGCGGGGATCACTGCGCCAGTGGGGTCGTAGACCGCGCCCGCCAGCGAACCGCTAACTGTTGAGACCTGGCAGAGCGCCGGAGTCGAAAACGCGAGCAGGAGCAGCCCCGAGAACAAAGCAAGAATTCTTCTCTTGTCCATTTTTCACACTCCTTATAAACGTTTTGCCCAACGCTACAAAACCAGGGGAGAACGCGCACTGCGCGACCCCCTTGCAACGGATGTATATCCCAAACCAACTGCTTACACTTTCTTCTAATCCGCAAAGCACTTTCGGAACGTTCGCGTCGAACTTGCCGCCGTGGAAGAACTCGTAGCCGGAACCCTGGAAGACGTTCGTCGCTTTCTTCGTGGTGAGAAGAATCTGAGCGCAGCCCGAGACACCGAAATCGAAGGTCACGTTGTTGGTCTTGATCCTGAATTCTTCCACGCTTTTCGCCGACATGGGGATGACACCGGTCTGGCCAGCGACCTCGCCGGTGAGCACACCCGTGCCCCAAATCTGTGGACTCCTTAAGCTAGGAACGAGGAACAGGAACAGCTATGAACGCAAGAATCAAGATGGAGGGGTTGTCGCTCAAACAGACTAGTCATGATATTGCCTCAACTTTCAGCAATACCGGAGGCGCATTCGTTAATACCGTCGTACCCGTAACCGCTTGCAGTTACGGCGAGAGACAAGAACCGCGCCTCTGTTTTCCCAAGCTGCGCTGCAAGTTTAGATTCGCGCCTGCAAACCGACAGGTCACCCAGTTCGGAGCACGGACACCAGCCCTTTCGAACCAAGTTTTCGTCATGCTCGTTCGCAGCTTCTGAGCGTGCTTGGACTTTTGTCAGCACAAAGCACGTGAATCAGCGAGCTTGGTCGCGCTAGCTTGTGATGTAATTTTCGATCTCGGTTTCAAGACATGGCGATATAGCCTCCTGCCAAGATTCGACCTGAACCGGTTCGTGAAATTGTCAAAACCTTCAGTCCAGTCTACCGGCCCGAAGGGTGTTCAAAATCAAGCCCGAAGGATCCTTCCATAGAAAACAAGGTGATCTCTTAAGAGCTCTCTCCCCAGCAGGCGCGACTTCAGTCGATTGTCTCCAGCAAGAGAGAGATAGCTCGTTCTAACGTTGGCCCCAGCGACCGTGAAATACCTCGTAAACAGGCTTCTATTTCTCGGAAAAACAACCCCTTACACTGCAGCTGCTGGATAGAACCCATGGAACGGCGTGGGATTTACGAACTATCGGCCCAGTTGACGGTAGGTCGCCCTACCTAAGAATAGGATTCCATCAAGAATGCGATTCGAGGAATGGCCATGTCCGTTCTTGTGGCAAGGGTTCAGCAATTGAGGTTGGATGACGGAGCACTTTTCTGTTATCGGTTTACAGACGAGTTGCCGACAATACGCCCGGAATGCGCCGGGCATGAACGTCACATCACGCGCGGGCATAATGGATTACAATATTCGCACCATGGTTCGACATATCGATCGTTTGTATTGTGCGGTGTCACTCTGTATCCTTTCCATCGTGGCTCTGGCGGGTCCAGCCGCAGCTGCAACCACCTGGAACGGTGTACTTCGTAATAACTCGGGAACGCCTGTTAGCGGAGCGGTTGTCAAGCTCCACTCCCCCACAGGGAAATTTGACTACACTACCCGAACTTCCCCGGACGGCGTATTTTCATTTGCTCACATCGTCGCTGGCGACTACGTACTTTCCGTAAGTGATTATGGAAAGACGTGGACGGCGGCCCGGCTTGTGGACATCAAGGATCAAACGAGCCTTTCCGCCGGTTTGCAGATTCTCCCCAATCTCAATCAGCTTCGCGTGGTAAGCGCAAGCGGGAACCCTCTTCCATGGGCAAGCGGCGGCGAGAACCTTTCAAGCAAGCAGGTTTCCAGCTTACCGCTCAACGAGCGTGATTTCGGCAAGTTGCTCCTGCTGGCGGCTGGCACCATGACGGACACCAACGGAAGCGCCAACTTCACCCAGCAATACGCAGTGAATGGGCAGCGCGCAACCACCACTGTTTTTGCGATGGATGGAATTGACTCCACCGACCCCGAGATGAGCGGAGCCGCCTTTGCCAACTACAATGTTGACGCCATCCAGGGAGTTCAGGGGAGTTCCGGGGTGATGCCTGCATCGATTGGCGATGGGGCTGCCGCTTACACCGACGTGATCACCAAGTCCGGCACGAATCGGTTGCATGGCAGTGTTTTTGAGTTTGTTCGCAACGCCGCATTCGATGCGCGGAACTTCTTTGACCGCAAGAGCATAGTGGACGAAGGGCGCATCCCGCCCTTTGTTCGTAACGAGTTTGGTGTTACGGTGGGTGGCCCCGTCGTCCTTCCGGGGATCTATAACGGCCGGAACCGAACCTTTTTTTACGGCGAGTATCAGGGTTTCCGGCAGGTACTGGGAACCACGCAAGTGCTTGCTGTTCCCACTGCTGCTGAGCGCAACGGTATTGACACTACGGCGTATCCCGGAGACACGCTATTGGTGCCTGTTAATCCCAAGGTTGAGTCTGTCCTTAACGGCTATCCGCTGCCGGATGATCCGCAAGGGGCCTTCGGCGCGCGCACTTACGCCACGTCATCCAAGGTTTACACGGGAAGCGATCAATTTTCTGTGCGGATTGACCATCGCATTTCCGACAAGTCATCGCTCTATGCACGGTTCAGCCTGGACCAGATTACAGGACCGCTTACCAATCCCAATCAGACAGCCATTAATCCCAGTTTTGCGGTACAGTTTTTCAACCACGAGCGCAATGCCGGTTTGAAATATACGCGGGTCTGGTCTCCAAACTTCACTTCCAATACAACGCTTGGGTACATCCGCACCACTCCGTTTTTTCCATCCATTAACACTACTCAACCCGCTATGGAGTTTGGCGACGGGCTTTACCAGCCTTATAATTCGGCCGACGGCTCCATGACGGGATTGTTCGGAAACGCTTATCAGTTTCAGCAGGATTTCGTGGATATTCACGGTGCTCACACTTTCCAGTGGGGCGCCCGGATGATATTCAATCGGGATTCAACGATTTGGGGACAGACTCCGAACGGAATGTATGAGTTTGGCGGCGGAACGGCCTATTCGCCCGTGGTCATCACGTCCGCAAGCGGCAAACATGATCTGCAACCGGGCGACCCGCTGCCGGATTCCCTCACTGGTCTTTTGACCGCAACACCTTATGCCTACACGATCAGTGCCATCTCAGACTTCACTCCAGGAGGCGATCGTTATAACGAAGCGGCCGTAAGGCGACAGATCTATGGGTTCTATTTTCAAGACACATGGAAAGCAACGCATCGCCTGACCGTCAACTACGGTGTGCGGTATGAAATCCACAGTCCTATTGAAGAGGGCAGCAAGCGGACGTCGCTGCCGAGAACGGTCGGACCGAATGGCAATTACGTGACTTTCTGGGCGCCGGGTGCAAAGGAGATTTTCGTTGAAAATCCTCAGCCCCCCTACCCGACGGCCTTGAACAACTGGGCGCCTCGCCTGGCGCTCGACTATCGCCTAACGGACCGTACCGTTTTGCATGCGGCTGGCGCTATCACCACGCTTGTTACCAGCCTCTGGCAGGATAATGCCCTGACGGGCGGCATCCCCTTCATGTTTACACCCTATGTTTTTGCGCACCCCGGTGTCGCCGTACCATTTAGCAATTCCGTGACTCCTTTGACTCTGCCTCCGGTTTACACTCCGGAAGGGCAGCTCGTTCTCCCCGACGGCAATCCCGCAAACGTTCCGCCCAACACGCAAATTGATATCCAGCGATTCCAGAATGACCTGGCAGCGCTCACACCTGGAAATGAGCTTCAATTGCTTGCCACGGCCGGCATTGCCAGCAACTTTCGCGACGGATATATCGGCACGTATACGGCGGGGGTGGAGCACAATTTCGGGCAGCTAAACCTCAGCGCCAACTATGTGGCCACCGTGGGCGTAAACATCCCCGGCGTTTTCTCCCCGAACAGTTACAACGGAGCTTCCCCAGGCTTCGCGCCGTTTACTCAGTTCAACTCCGCGGGGCAGGCAGTCGGCGGCTATGGAACAGAAAGCCTGATATCCTCGGGATCGCATTCCACCTATCAGTCTTTGCAGACAGGCATCAGCAAGAATTCCACGCGCTTCGGTCTGGGTTTTCAGGCCAGTTATACCTATTCGAAAGCTCTTGACGGCGGCAGTTCGTCGTTTGCGATGCCGCAGGATCCGTGGAATCCCGGAGCGGACAAAGGGCCCGCCAATTTTGATGTAACCCATGTTTTCGCCGTCAGCCTGATTCAAGCGCTCCCGCTCAGCCGGGTCAGCTTTCTCAGGCCTTTGGGAAAGCGTTTCACGGAGGGATGGCAATTCCTGAACATCACCACGCTGATGACGGGATTGCCCTTCACGGTGTATTCCGGAATCCAGCAGACGGGTGCAGGAACAGGAGGCGTGGATCGGCCCAACCAGATTGGCCAGCCCGATTTTTCGACCAGCCGGACTGTTCGGGAGGACTATTTTGGCAAGGGCGCCAACAATGCTTCATTCTTCTATATTCCTATCAACGTGGCCGGAGGTACGGGGCCGAACCACGGAGTCTTTGGAAGCCTTGGCCGGAACACCTTTCGTGGTCCCGGGTACCGTAACTTCGACGTCGCGCTCATCAAGGACACGCCTTTCGGGAGGCGCGGCAATGGGGAAATGGGAATAGTGCAATTCCGTGCTGAATTTTTCAACGTTTTTAACCTTGTGAACCTCGGCCTACCTTCTGACATTCTGCGTGGGAGCGGGTTTGGAGTCATCAACAGCACGGCTGGAACGTCACGCCAAATCCAGTTTTCACTCCGGTTGGTCTTTTGAGCGGCCAGTTGGTCATCTCGGAGAGAACTCCCATAAGAGGTGGGTTGGAATTCTTTACGCTCCTGCCTCAGGGCCTGGCGGCGACAAAGGAATAACCGTCGGGCAGGAGCAGACGCCACGGTCAATCGGGTTTTGAGATTGACCGTGGGTTTGTCCGCGCCAAAATGCCCACGATCAGAAAAGCCCTGACCGAGGCTGCCGCCTGCCTGCGCCTCACAAGGTTCGCAATCTTCCTAGGGAATCACCTTGAACGTGCCGTGCAGCTTGGCGGTTGAATCTTCGCCGACCCACACGTCAAAGTTCTCGGGTTCTTCCACCCACTTCTTATCCTGCGGGCTCCAGAAGCTTAATTCGTTTCTCCCCAACGTGAAGTGCACGGTTTTCTTTTCGCCCGGGGCGAGGGTGATGCGCTCAAAACCTTTCAGTTGCCGCTCGGGACGCGAAGCACTGCCGGCCCGCTGATGAATGTAAAGCTGCACCACCTCGTCGCCCGCCACATGGCCGATGTTTTGAACGTCCACGGACACGCCGAGTTTTTCTCCGATTTTCACCTCATTCCGGTCGAGCACAAGGTGGGTGACCGCGAACTTTGTATAGCTCAGGCCGTAGCCGAACGGATAAAGCGGTGAGCTCAGTCCGTCCCAGTATCGCGATTTGAAGCCGGGCGCGGTGTCCGGCATCTGCGTCAGGTTGTGGGCGTAATACACCGGAACCTGGCCCACGCCTCGAGGCCAGTCAATCGGCAGTTTGCCGCCCGGATTGGCGTCGCCAAAAAGGATGTCGGCGACTGCGTTGCCGCCTTCCATGCCCGGATACCACGCTTCGAGAATGGCCGGAACGTGCTGCGAGGCCCAGGCCAGATTGAGCGGCCGCCCGTTGATGAGCACCAGCACGACGGGCTTGCCGGTGGCCACAGCCGCTTCCAGAAGCTGCTCCTGCCTGCCGGGCAGCTCCAGTGAAGAACGCGAGGCGGCCTCGCCGCTCATGTTGCCCAGCTCGCCGAGCACGGCGACCGTGACGTCTGCATGGCGGACCGCATCAATCGCCGTATCAATTGCCTTTTGCGCCTCCTCGGGAGTCTGCGGCGGCTTGCGCTTCCGGCCCTGCATGGAATCAAACATGGACGGAATCCAGCGCCGGATTTCGGGACCCTTGGCATATTCGACATGGACCTGCGGGCCGAGCTTGTTGCGGATGCCTTGAAGAACCGTCACCGCCTTTTTCGCTTTGCCTTCCACCACCCACGAGCCGTTGGTATCGCGCGCCGAATCGGCGAGCGGACCGATGACGGCAATTGACCGGATACTCTTTTTCAAAGGAAGAAGCTGGTTTTCGTTCCGCAGCAGGACCATCGTCCGCTGGGCGGCGCGACGCGCCAGTTTGACGTCGCCGGGCGACTTCAGAATTTCCGCGGCGCGCGCTTCGTCCACGTAGGGATGCTCGAAGAGTCCCAGCCGGATTTTCATTGCCAGGATGGGGCGCACCGCCGCGTCGATCTGAGCTGTCGTGATTCTTCCCTGCTTGACGAGTTCGGGGAGGTACTGGAGATAAGTTTCGCTCGCCATGTCCATGTTGACGCCCGCGGTGAAGGCGCGAAATGCAGCGTCCTTGGGGTCGCGGGCAAAGCCGTGCGTCACCAGGCTGCGCACCGCGAACGCATCACTGACCACAAAGCCCTGAAAATGCCACGTCCGGCGCAAAACGTCCTGGAGCAGGAAGCGATTGCCCGTGGCCGGAACATCGTTCAGGTCCATGTAAGCGCTCATGAAACTTCCCACGCCCGCTTCTTCTGCGGCGTGGAAGGGCGGGAGATAAACGTTCCACAAACGCTCTTCGGGAATGTAGACGGAGTCGTAATCGCGTCCGCCGTCCGCGCCGCCGTAGCCGGCAAAATGCTTGGCGCAGGCAAGAATGTGGCCGGGGCTCCCGATGTACGCTCCCTGGAACCCGCGCACTTGGGCACGCGCCATCGCTGCGCCCAGAAAGGGGTCTTCGCCCGCGCCCTCGACAATGCGTCCCCAGCGCGGGTCGCGCGCGATATCCACCATCGGGGCGAACGTCCATTGAATTCCTTCAGCCGAAGCTTCACGCGCCGCGACGGTTTGCGCCTGCACCACGAGCGCGGGGTCCCACGACGCCGCCATCGCCAGCGGTATGGGGAAAATTGTGTGATAGCCGTGGATCACATCCAGGCCGAAAAGCACCGGGATGTGCAGGCGACTCTCATCCACTGCCACGTGCTGAAGCCGGTTGATCCGGGCAGTATCATCGATCCAGAGCACCGAACCACCCACTCCTTTGCGCAAAAGATCTGCGGGCTTGGGGGCCTTGGGACCGAAGGAGAAACCACCAATCTGCACCAGTTGGCCGATTTTTTCTTCCAACGTCATCCGCTTCAGGAGCGAGCTCACTTTCTGATTAACCTGTTCATTGCTAAGCCTGGCCGTGGCCGCTTGCTTCGCGGGCGATACGGCACCGGGTCTTGGCTGGCTGGGCACAGTCAGTGGCGCGGCAAGAAATACGACCAGCCCCAATGCCAGGAAGGCCGCCCGGAATTTTGACGAACGGAGCGGCTGCCATTTCAAAGAACCTGAAACCAACGAACTCCAGCGATTCATCTTCCACCTCTTCACAGAGATTTACATTCCGTTGAAAGGAAATGACCACGTTTTCAATCAAGACGATTCTCGACCCGTTGGCAAAACTGGGCAGGTTTGGGTGTCGATTGCCGGAAGTTTACGCCTTTGATACGGCATTTTCAAGCATGTTGCCACGACACCCAGGACATGAGACTGTACACCGTTTCATTCTTCATGATCCACAACCCGTGCTTTCGCCCTTCATCCGTTGCTGAGAATTTGTCCGCTTGCTTTGGAGTGCCGTGGGGTGTATGCAGGGATTATCTCGATTTCCGCAGTATAGGTGGCCGCAGGCGTCGCGAAAGTCGCGATGGAATCGCCGCGCGTGAAACACGAGCCCTGGAAGGAGGCAAGGCGGTAGGGAAGGACGAGCCACGGAGCAATAGCCTTGGCAGCAATGCGTTTCTCGATGAATTCGCGTGAATCGGGGGGTCCGGTTAATCCTTGGCGTGCAAGGCCGGGTATTCCATCGCCCAAATCGCAAGCGGACGCATATAGATTTCGGCGCGGAAATTCCCGGTTTTGTCCCACGCCTCAGGCGTTCGGAACCAGTAGCCTTTCTTGACGTAGACAACGTTGTAAATTCCCCAAGCAGTCTTATACGCCTGGGTGGTCATGCCTTCGGACTTCATCAGCGATGCGAGGCCGAACGTGACACCTACCCAAACTTCCCGGGCTTGCACGTTTGAAGGGATCAGCGTCCCGTTGGGATCCATGCCGTTGACCGCACCCATCGTGCCGTGTTCAAAATCCTCCACGTTGCGAGAAAAAATGGTTTCGAGCGCTTTTCGCTGCATTTCGGGCGGCACGAGATTGCCGAGACCCGTCAGGTTGGCGTACCACTGGCCCACAAGCTGGTCGGCCATGATGTTCCGTTTGTAAGAGCTTTTAGTGTCGTAATTGAAGTAACTGCCGTTCCAGAGTTCCTTGACGAAATTCGGTTGAGCCTTCTTGTACCATGCCTGATACTTCGAAGCTGCCGCCCGGTCGCCCATGATGTCGGCCATTTTGATTCCGGCTTTCAGCCCGGCAAGCCACAAGCTGCCGCAATAGGCGCTTGTACCGCGCATCGGCCAGTCGTCATACGTCTGATCGGGAATGCCCTGGTTTTGCGGGATGCCGTCGCCCGCCGTATCGAACCGTTTCAGGTAGTCGAGTGCTTCCTTCACGCTCGGCCAGCAGTACTTCAAGAATGCTTCGTCGTCCCCGCCGGTCAATTTGTAATCGCGCCATACCTGCAATACGTATTTTGAGTTCAGGTCCTTCCAAACGGTGATGTCCTGATAATTGTACTGATTGACGCGATAGATAGGATCTTCGACCGGGCTGCCCAGATCGTGCGGCAGCGAGCCCGCCGTCTTGCGCGGCGCGATTCTGTGATTCCAACCGATCTGCTGATATTGGTGATAATCGAGCGGCACAGTGTCCGAAAATTGCCGCATCTCTTCCTTCTCGAGTTTCGGCCAGAGCTTCAGAAGCGCCCACGACCCGTAGAACCAGACGTCGAGCGTCGAATAAAACGGGTAATCGAAGCATTCCAGGTATGCGAAGTGGTGATAAGGCGAGCTGGAAGGCCGGCCGACTTGACCGTTTCCCCAGAACGTTCCGCCTGCCACTAGATCGTAAAGTTCATTGAACAACATACCGCGATACCAGGCGGGCTTGGAGGCGTCTCGAATAATCGGTCTCTGCCAATCGTCAATGGCCCGGCTCCATTTCTCGTAATTCTCCAGTCCGGTTGCTGCGATCGCGCGGCCCGCGTCGCCTGTGGTTCCAAAAAACTTTGTGTAACGCTTCCACCAACGGCGTCCGGCGCCAAATTGGACGATGGGAAAATCCCACGCAAGAACCATGGGAACATCTTTCGATTCGCCCGCCGCGAGCGTGAACCTGACCGCGATCGCACCGCCAATGGCGTTCCCTCCGGAACTGAGCCAGTTGTGCGGAAGGTCGTGCAGGGTGCCGTTTTTCGCGAAGCTGTCCCAAACGCTGGCGCCGTTGCCCATGGCGTCGAACGTCGTCTGATGGGTGACTTTTACAGTTCCATCATCGAGCGTCGCAATCACGAATTGCCCACCGGCATCTGTTTCGGGCGGCCCATGATGCACGCGATCAAATTCGATTCCCGTCATCGTTCGGCCGCCGGGAAGTTTTTCCGAGAACGCCTTGTCGTAATCGCCCGATCCCAACTGGGGCGAGAGCCTTGGTCCGAACTGCGCGAACCAGCCGACCATATTCACCCAGGAAAATAAGATTGAAACTTTCACTGGCTTGTTGGAAGTGTTCTTGGCGTGCCAGACGAACACGCCGATGGGGTAGCTCGTTTCCTTGTAATTGTTCGGCAGGATGGGCGAAAACTGCTCGCACATAAGATGCACGGGAAACGGCTGGTATTGATAGTCGAACCACGCTTTGGGAAAAAGAGCGTAATACTTTCCCGCGCCCGCCGGATAGCTCCAATTCCAGGCGGAAAGCGATTTGCCGGGCCGTCCCGCGCGCAGCGCCACCGCAACCGGGCTTCCACCCTCCGGTTCCTCAAAAGCCGCAAACGCGTCGGCGGGAATGGATTGATACTTGTGGACTCCTACTTTCATGTTCCACATGGCGAAATCGCCGCGGTACGTGCGGCCAATCGCACCTGCGCCGAATCCGCCGAGCGGCACGCCTTGCCAGTAGCCGTCATCAATGTTGCCGGGCACTTTCGTCACGCCGGGATGCACAAGCGGCTCGCCGATGCCGCGGCTCCAGGCCACCGAGGGAATCTGCTGCGCGAAAATTCCAATGGGAAATAGTCCAACAAAAAGCGCCGCTGCAACCCATCTCCACAAAAAGCCAAGGCGTTCGCGATTGATCACTGTCATCCTCCCTATTCGAGTGCGAAGTCTATAACACAATCGAGCGCGCGAATCAAGGACACCGAACGCGCTATCACTTCTTGACCCTACCGGATGGAGTTTCGACAGGCCTCCCGAAATTTCAACAGTTTCACACCGACCTCACAGAGAATATCAGTCCAGAGGCCACGGAGTACCGCCTCACACTGCCTGGACTTCTGTTCCCTCTGTGTTCGAGTCTCACGGCGGGCCAACGTCGGCACGCAATCAGCGGCGCGTTGAAGTCAGGCAAACAAGATGAGTGCAAGAAGGGGCGGAGATCTTCTATTTCTGCACCAGGCGGAAGCACGGGATCCCTGCAAGGACGACCAGAACTCCCAGCAGAGCCTGCACTGGAGATCTTGAAGCGAGCAGGAAAAGCATTGCAGCAACCAGGACGATAAAGGCCAGTGGCGTGTAAGGGTAGCCGGGGACGCGAAGCCGTGCGGCACTACTTTTGTTGGATTCCAGGCGGAAGGTTCCTGCCACCGTCAGACCCAGGAAGACGACGGCGACAAAGACGAAGTAAGCCACAATCTCATTAAACGTCCCGAGAACCACCAGCAGCGAAGCCAGAATGGCCTGGATGGCAATGGCACGAGCCGGTGTTCCGTAAACGGGATGGGTTCTTGCGACCGACTTGAAAAACAGGCCGTCGCGCGCCATCGCATAGTAAACGCGCGGCGAGAGCATCAACAGCGCCGCCATGCAGGCGAGCACGCACAGTACAACGAGCGTGGACATAATCGCCGCGCCGGGCGCGCCGAACAGCCGTGCTCCGGCCTGGGCCATGAAGGTTTCGTCGGAAGTAATCTGGCTGATGGGAACCAGATAAACGAACGCGCCGGTGATCAGGACGTAAACCAGGGTGACTGCGACCACGCCGATGATCATGGCGCGCGGCATATTGCGCTCCGGGTCGCGAACCTCTTCGGAAATCTTGGTGGCCTCCCACCAGCCCTGCGGCCAGCGCGATGAACAGCGGCGAAGAGCCCGGCTGCTGGGCGACAAAGGGCGTGAAATGCGACCAGTTTCCCAGACCCAGCGCCAGCGCCCAGACAACGACCAGCGTGAGTGCTCCGATCTTCAGCCAGGTGAGCGACTGCAGGAAGCCTGCTCCCAGCCGCGTCGCGCGCATGTTGATTGCCGCAAGCACCAGGATGGCAGCGATCCCAAGCACCTTCTGTTCGGTTGGTGAAATGTGGGTGACGGAAGCCGTGTAGGCCGCCATGCCGACGGCGAGGGAAGCGGTTACGCCGGGGTCGATCACCAGAAGCTGCATCCAGCCGTAGAGGAAAGCCAGTCGCGGGCCAAACGCTTCCCGCAGGTAGACGTAGGCGCCGCCCGCTTCCGGATAGCGCGCCGCGAGACCGCCGAAGCAGAGCGCGCCCGCGACGGCCATCAGGCCCATGAAGAGCCAGACCACCAGCAGCCAGAAGGGCGAGCCGAGTTGGCGCGCCATGCCGGCCGGCGTCAGAAAGATTCCGACCCCGATCGCCTCCGCGGCTACAGCCGCGGCCGCTGATCCAAGACCCAGCCGGCGCTTGAGCGTGTTCTGTCCGGCGGCTGAATTTACAGGTGCGGCCGGGCCGCGGGGCAGGGCCGAAAGTTCAGATTCAGCTCGCAGACACCTTCTCCTCAGGCGATTTGCCCTGGTCAGACGTTGTTTCCTTTGCCTCGTGGACGTAGCCTTCTGTTGCCAGGCGGCGGCCGGACATCTGGTAGCCAAAGGCAGGCATGTCCTGCACTCCGGTCGCATCAATCCAGCGGTTATAGAAATTGAAAATGGCGCAGACCGAAATCGCGTCGTAGAGGGCTTCGTCGGACCAGCCCGCGCGGTGAACCTCTTCAATGTCTGCGCGAGTGATCTGATTCGAGGTGCGGTTCACCTTGGTGACAAATTTGAACAGCGCCTTCTCAGCATCGGAGATCGGCGCCGTGGTGTAATCCTTGAGCACGGCCTGCACTTTGTCGACGTCGCCCAGCAGTTCCGCCGCGACCGCGGCGTGTGAGCCGATTCAAAACGGGCACTGGTTGCGGCTGGAGGTGAA
>JARRJI010000092.1:0-10529 GCA_037379595.1 Acidobacteriota bacterium
CTCGCAAAACTAACCGCATCCGTTTCCTCACAGCCTTCGCCCTCCGGGCGAGGGTGGTCCCGCGAGGGACCGGGTGAGGGTGCATCAGAGGCTCCCACGGCCACATTGGACCGCGAACACCTGACCAACCCTGGGGTGACGGTTGGCACGGTTGCCTACATGAGCCCGGAACAGGCGCGCGGCGAAGCGCTCGACGCCCGCACGGATCTGTTCAGCTTTGGCGCCGTGCTTTATGAAATGGCGACGGGCCGCCAGGCCTTCGCCGGCGAAAGCACGGCGGTAATCTTCCACAAGATTCTGGCTGAGGACCCTCCGGCGGTCACGCGCCTTGATCCGGACCTGCCACAGAAGCTCAACGAGATCATTGCAAAGTGCCTGGAAAAGGACCGCGACCTTCGCTGCCAGAGCGCAGCAGAAATTCGAGCCGATCTCAAGCGTCTGAAACGTGACACCAGTTCCGGACGTTCGGCTTCTGTAGCGCCGGGCTTTAGCCCGGCAGGTGCCGACCTGAATGTCGGCGCTACATCCGGCGTATCGGCCGGCCTATCCGGCCAATCAGAAAGTGCGGTTGCCGCTCCGCCGCTACAGAACAGCAGTTCTGGCGTCCAGCACGCCAGTTCCGATTCACAGATCATCGCTGACCTGGCCCGGCGGCACAAGAAGGGCCTGATGGCCCTCCTTGCTGCAGCCGTCGTCGTAGCCGCTGCTGCTGTCTGGTTCTTCGTTTTCTATCGCAAGCCGCCGGAGACTTTCCAGGTGGGTAAAATCGAGCGCTTGACGAATTTCGGCGACGTGCAGACGGCTGCCATCTCGCCCGACGGCCGATACGTTGCCTACGTGCGGAGCCGGGCGGGACAACAGAGCATCTGGCTTCGCCAGACGGCGACGGGCAGCGACGTGCAGATTTATCCTGCGGGATCAACCGACTCCACGGGCGCTGGCATTCAGATTTCAAGCTTAACGTTCACGCCGGATGGCAACTTCCTCTACTTCACCTCTGGCGGGAATGCTTTTCGCATGCCCTCGCTGGGTGGCCATCCAAATGAGATTGCGGACAAAGTTGAGGGCAGGATCACTGTTTCCCCAGGTGGAAAGCAGATTGCCTTTGTGCGTGGGGTCGCATACGTCGGCGAAACAAGGCTGATTGTGGCGAACCCCGACGGCAGTGCGCAACGCGTCATCGCCTCAGCCAGGCAGCCGAAGAAAGGATTTGCGCCTGATCCCGCGTGGTCTCCTGACGGCAAAGTCATTGCGGATGGGGCCATGAGCGTGGGTGAACACCCCGGCACCTCCATCATCGCGGTGGACGTGAAAGGCGGCGGTGAGAGAATCGTGACGAGCAAGGCGGGATTCCATTGGTTGTCTTCCCTTTGCTGGCTGCCGGATGGCAGCGGACTGATCGTGACCCAATCCGGTCAAGGCTTCTGGGGGCAGCGGCAGCTTTGGCAGGTTTCGTATCCCTCCGGGGTAGCGCACAAAATCACCCATGACCTGAACAATTACTCGACGCCGACCATCACCGCGAACGGCCAAGCCCTGAGCGTGGTGCAGCAACAGTTAGATTCTAACCTGTGGATTGCGCCCGGGGGCAATACCGGGCAGCTCAAGCAGATTACCTCAGTTGCCCAGGGATTAGAGGGATACTTCACCCTGGAGTGGCCGCCCGGCGGTAGGATTTTTTACGAGTCGATGGACAGCGGCGTCCTGGCCACTTGGAGCATCAACCCGGACGGCAGCAATCCCCAGAAGATTACCCCCCAGTGGGGAGGCCCGGAGTTTTCCGTCTGCCCGAAGAGCCCTTACCTCGTTTTCAACGCCGGCGGCATTTGGCGGATCAATCGCGACGGCACCGGCCTCAAGCAACTGAGCCATGGCACCCTTGACATTCAGCCCTCGTGCTCGCCCGACGGCAAATGGGCCACCTTTGTGAGAGGCTCACAGGGCAGTACTGATCTGATGCGCGTGCCCACAGAGGGCGGCCAGGTCAGGAAGATCACCAGCCTGCACTGCAGCAATCCTGCAACCTCTCCTGACGGCAAATGGATCGCCTGCAACACCACGGAAGACAACTCCATAAAGTTTGCAATCCTTCCTTTCGCCGGGGGCGCAGCGGTCAAAACGTTCTCGTTTCCCCAGGGCACCGTTGTGCTAGGGGCGGGGTTACAGAAGCATTGGACCCTCGATAGCCGGGCCGTCGCTTTCATCAGAACGGTGAAGGGCGTCTCAAACATCTGGGAGCAACCACTGGCCGGCGGCCCGCCAAAACAGGTGACGCATTTCACCTCCGGCCACATTTTCAATTTTGCCTGGTCGCCCAAAGGCGATCTGGCCCTCGCCCGCGGCACGGTATCAAGCGATGTGGTGCTGATCAGGAATTTCCAATGACTGGCTGCCGCTACAATCTGGACCAGCGCTCCCGGGCGGTCCAGGAGCAGGGATCGGGCTGGAGGCTCGCTCAACCACCGGTGGGTTTGTATCTACTGTTGATCCTGACCCGGGACGATGGCGTAGAGTAGACCTATGAGAGAAAGGACACGATGGGAATTGCGGCGGGCAATGATGCGGTCACTCTTCCGATCGCTCCCGATCGTCCTCTGCTTCCTCGCCGCACGAGACCCTTCTGCGATGGGCGCCGAATTGAAGCCCGACACGTTGGATGGGTTTACGCGTTACGTTCGAGCGACGGAAGCTCGCATTGACCGGCAGGTGAAGCGCCCGGATGCTTTCCTCTACGTTGACGAACTTAGTCCCGAGCGCCGCTCTCAGGTGACCGCTGAGCTGCGGCGCGGCGAGATCTTCCTGGAGCGCCTCGCGACGCGCGATGCCGCGGGCCACAAGATCGAAGTGCCCGGCGGCCTGATCCATCACTGGATCGGCGATGTGTTTATTCCAGGCGCGACAATCCGCCAGGTGCTGGACTTCGCTCAGGATTACAACCACCATCAGGATTATTTTTCGGAGATCGTCCGTTCCCGGCTGCTGGCCCGCGATGGCGAGGACTTCAAAATCTTCTACCGTTTGCGCAAACACAAGGTGGTTACCGTGACGCTTGACACCGAGCACGACGTCCGCTACGTGCGGCTGGATGTGACGCATTGGTGGAGTCGTTCGATTTCCACACGCATCGCCGAGGTCGCGAACGCGGGCAGGCCCGACGAGCACGAAAAGCCGGTGGGCCACGACCGCGGGTTCCTCTGGCGAGCCAATTCCTACTGGCGGTTCGCCGAGCGCGACGGCGGCGTTTACGTCGAGTACGAGTCAGTTTCACTCTCCCGCGACTTCCCCGCCAGTCTCGGCTGGCTGATCGATCCCTTTGTCGCCGGCATCCCGAAGGAATCGATCAAGAAAACCCTCAGCACCACGCGCTCCGCGGTGCTGGAACGCATGGGCAAGGACCGCACTTGATGGCCTGCCCCCTCGGGGCCTGAGACACTCATACGGCATCGGAGGACAGGGCGCCAGGCCGTTCGACGCCGCAAAAGATCGAAGCGCAGACCTCTCATTCGGGGCCTGCGGCGCTTGCAGAAGAGAGCAACGGCGATCCTTGCTGGCCTGGCCCTGGGCCGCTTTCACCCTGGCCGGCGCTACAGCACGACGAGCTGTCCGCCCAGCCGAGCGACGCGGTGCTGACCAGAGATTTCCAGTGATGAGTGGTGAGGCTACGTGCCGCACGGTTGGCGTTTGGGCGAAAATTTGTCGATAGCTGACTTGCGTAGGCTATTTTTGGCGCCTGAAATGCCCCAAGTGGGACGCGCGGGATTTTCGAGGCTCGAAATCGCTTTAGCCTATGTTCTTGATAATACAGGCTGTATTTGATGCATGCACTGCACAAATGCGAAACTTGTCCCTTTCGCGCACAGTGCGTAAGAATTGCATGTGCTTAGATTTTCGCCAGCGCCTGATCGAGATCAGCAATCAGGTTTTCCACGTCTTCGATGCCCACGGAGATACGAACCAGGCCGTCAGTGATGCCGAGCCTTTGGCGGTCCTCGGGCGGCACGCTTACGTGGGTCATGCTGGCAGGATGCGAGATCAGGGTCTCCACGCCGCCCAGGCTCTCGGCCAGCGAGCAGAGCTTGACCGAATTCAGAATGGCCCTGGCGTTCTCAATCGAGCCGCTCTCAAACGAGAGCATGCCGCCCGGCCCGCGCATCTGCTTCTTCCCAAGCTCGTACTGGGGATGTGAGGGAAGGCCAGGGTAGTGGACCAGCTTCACCTTCGGGTGAGCCTCAAGGAACTTGGCCACTGCCATGCCGTTCTCGCTGTGCTGGCGCATGCGGACGGCCAGCGTCTTGACGCCGCGAAGCACCAGCCAGCTGTCCATCGGGCCCAGCACGGCTCCAGCGGCGTTCTGGATGAACTTCAGACCCTCCGCCAGGCCGGCATCGTTCAGCATCACTGCGCCGCCCACGCCGTCGCTATGGCCGTTCAGATACTTCGTGGTGCTGTGCACCACAATGTCGGCGCCCAGCTCGAGCGGCCGCTGCAGATAGGGGCTCATAAAGGTGTTGTCGACCGCGACCAGCAGGCCACGACGGTGCGCCAGTTCGGATGCCGCCGCGAGATCCGTGATCTCCATGATGGGATTGGTTGGCGTTTCGAGATAGAGCATCCGCGTGTTCTCGCGGATTGCACCTTCGATGTTCGCCAGCTTCGTGGTGTCTACATAAGTAAAGTCGAGGCCGAAATTCTTCAGGACGCGGTCAAACAGCCGGAACGTTCCGCCATAAACATTGTGGGCTGTGACGATGTGGTCGCCGCTCTTGAAGAGGGTCAGCAGAGCATTGATAGCCGCCATTCCCGAGGCAAATGCAAAGCCGAAGCGCCCGTTCTCCAGCCGCGCAAGATTGCGCTCGAGCGCCGCGCGCGTCGGGTTGGAAGTGCGCGCATACTCGTAGCCCTTGTGCTTTCCCAGCTCTTCCTGAACAAACGTAGAGGTCTGATAAATGGGAACGATGATGGCTCCGGTGGAGGGGTCAGGCTCCTGGCCAATATGAATTGCGTCCGTGGAAAATCCCATGATGCCTTTCCGGGCAGACTGCCCTTTCGTCTGGTGGATAATTGTTGTCAGCAGTGAAATTATCGGAGTCTCAGCGTTGTGTCAATGCTGGCCGTCACGTCGAAAGGTCGAGAAAATGGCAAGCGCGCGCTATTCGTGGTAAAACGTCATAAAGGATTATGGCATCGAAAGACCAGTAAGGAAGGAGAGTGGGGGCAGGGATGCGACAAGAAATGCTGAAGCAAAGCGGTTTGGTTCGGTTGGGATTGCTTTTGGCTTTTGTCATTACGATAGGAGTTTCGGGAGCATTCGCTTCGCAGCGAAGGACCACGGTGCATGTCGAGGTGAAAGACGCTCAGACTGGCAAGCCGATCTATCAGGCTCACCTGACGCTGCGATTCCGACAGCATGGAGGACTTCTCCATCGATCCAAGCTCATCTCTTACACGTCAAAGACTGACATGAAGGGTCAGGGTGAGTTCCCGGTGGTTCCGTTAGGAATGGTGACGCTGATGGTGACCGCGCCCAACCACAATACGTTTGGGAAAGAGTTCGAAATCACTAAGGAAAATCAGGTTATCGAAGTCAAGCTCGAGAAGCCCCATCCGGTTCTGTAAAAGGTCAGGGCCCCGACAGCCCGAAAGCGCAGGCATGGAGTCAAGAAGTGCGGACTGAGCGGGTGTCGCCCCGCCGATGCTAGAAGTAGTCTGCCGGGCCTTCAAATTAAGTTACGAAAAAGTGTTCCACAGACTTGAATGGATTGTTCCCTTCTATCCCTCGTGCCTGGCTCAAGCCGAGAGAAGATTTGTATGCCCAACATCACCAAATCTCTGCGAAATCAGAGCACCACAAGCAGGAAACGGTGGTTCTGTTTCCTGGTCTGCCGCGCCTGACTTCAAAATGCTTAAGGTTAGTGCAAAGTGCAGAAAGTTAATTATTTTCTATGAGTTGATGCCGCGTGAAGGCCGTTTTTCCACAAGCTTTTCAACAAAGCTGTTGAAGACTTTTATGGTGGGAATAAACGGACTTTCTAAGGCTGCCCTGTTCGGCCAAATCCCGACCCAAGCATGCAGTCATCAACATGACTGTACCCGTGTTTGTTTAACAGGCTACAAGAGCGTGATTACCTTATCGGGCGAGGGCTGCGTCTGGTCGCCGGTCGCCTACTGCTGAGGCGGAGCCTTCGGGGCGGCGCCACTGCTACCGCCAAGGGCGCCGGAAGTCCGCGCGGGCTCAGGAGCCTTGAAATAATCGGGATCCATCCAAATATTTGCTTTCGCTCTTATGTCATCCAGCGCAGTCTTGAGCTTCTGCTGCCGCAACGAGTCCTCGATTTGTGATGAGACGGCTTGCATGCCCGGCTGCTGACGTTTGAGCATTTGCAGCAGAACCAGGGCTTGCGGAGTTTCTACAGGTTGGGAGAACTGGTTTTCTTTCAGCTCGAAAGCCGCTTTGTCCAGTGCGGGCAGCATTTCTCCCTTGTGCACCGTCACCGGCTCAGGGTTCACCATGACAACATTCGGAACGTCGAACTGTTTTGCAACTTGCTTGACATCGGTCCCGCCCTCGATAGCCTTTTGAATTGCTGCCAGGCGAGCCTTCGCTTCTTCTTCGGGAAGACCCTTTGCGCCGGCTTTGGCGTCTGCCGGCTTCTTCCGGATTACGAACTCTCGCAGTTCGGCTTCTTCGAAGTCGCCCTTGTGAGCATTGTAGTACGCGCTGATTTCATCTGGGCTCACTTTAATGCTTTCGGCCATATGTCGATATTCTTCCTGCGCCAGCAGTTGGAGCTTTTCGAGCGCGAGCTTTCGCTGAAATTCGGGCGAGGCATCCAGCTTCTCGCTCTGTGCCTTTTGGGAAAGCAGGAGCATCATGGCATATTCGTCCCCAACGGGTTTTCTTCCCCTCAGCGCCACAGCCTTCTGAACCTGAGGATTGAGACTGCCGATCAGGTAATCGATGTCCGCTTTGGTTACATTGGTCTCACCCACTTTCAGCACAACCTTTTCGGGTGACGCAGCCTGGGCGGATGCGGTTGCAGAGGAACTTTGGGCCGCCGATTTGCCCGCGGGATGTGACGCGGGTGAAGTCTGCGCGAAGCAGACGAGAGCAGACAGTGTTCCTCCCAGTAGACTATTCAAAACGATGCGTGCCATTTTTCGGCGGCGGATTTCCATACTGCATTACTCCTTATTTAAACAGACTTAATAGCAAATTACCCCATGCTACCACAACAACTCAGGCTGCGCACGGAATTCGAACCGTCATCTGGTAACTCTTGCTTGAGGGCTCTATTCACGCTGCGGAGATCCTGAAGCGCAGGCTGGAACAGAGGGTTTCGTGCGGGAAATGCCAGAATTCACTCTACGTTGCCAATGGGAAAAGTCTTTGCAGTAGTCTTGCTCCTTGGGAGTCCATTTCGTTCCGACTCCAGAGTTTGACCACGCCAAGACTACAGGTATGCCAATGCCCGGCCGCGTGCGCGTACCTGCAACTTGCAGCAATCGGAAACTGCGCCTGAACTTCAGGCAGAGTCCCCGATTGCTGCTCCAACTTTGCCACTATGGGGCTTTACCGCTGTGCTCGCTACTTCGCGCCTTGCTGTCCTGCGAGCAGGCCCAGCGACTCCGGTGAAGGGAGCGGCTGGCCCTGGCTGAAGTCGGCCCTGATTGTCCTGTACTTCGCGATCAAACCTTGCCACAGATCGCTGTTGCGGCGATAGAGTTGCAGGATATTAGGCATCCAGGTGGGAAGGTTTTCGCTCAGCCAAAGTTTGCGATACATTTCCGTCAGCCGGGTTGTATAGTCACGCAGGTCCTGCAATCGACCGTTGGTGGAGTCGATGTCGGAAAGGTCGCCATAGGCCAGGCCCCGTCTCTTCCCGCTTTCCTGGGCAACCGCGTCTGCATAGCGGTCAGAAATCTCCTGGGCGAACTGATAACGCATTCCCAGCGCATCCATCCGCAAAGCTGCGAACTTCAGGCTTTCCAGGGCCTCAGCATTGCGCTTGGTCCGGCTGGCGTTGTTGACAAAGACCGTGTAGTCGTGTTCGGCGGTCGTACGGATCAGTGACGCAACCGGCAACTCTTTCTCGATTTGTTTCCGACCGAGCGGCGAGAAGGGATCGAGCCAGAAGAGTGCGTCGCTTGCTCCTCCGAAATGCATGTCGAAAGTCTCGACAGGTTTTCCGGCCCGCATGACCTCATTGAGATGGCTCAGACTCATCATGGCGTTGACAAGCCCGGGGTCCGTGTCCCGGAAGAAGGCCCAGTCGAACTTGCGATTGAACTCCTGCACATTGGTCAGGCCGGGCTCCCAGGCGCAGGCGGCGCCGTACACAATGGACCACCAGCCCGGTGAGTACATAGTTTCGCCGTCGTCGTTCCAGACCGTAACGATCGTGCCGATGGCGCCGACCTTCTTGCCGTCTGTGAGGAAGTGCTCGATGTTGTAGGCGGCTTCCTGATAATCGGGCACAATGACGCTGGTATTTGCCACCCAGGGGCAAACGAAGATCTTCATGCCCGTGCCTTGAAACGGCTTCAGCCACTTCATGTAGCTTTCATGTGCGCCATAGACCCAGCTGGCGACAATCAGGTTCTTAGGCAGGCTCGAGATCATTTCCGGATGTTCGGTGGCAATGTCGCCCCAGAACATGACTTTCTTGTTGTAGCTCTCCACCAGTTTGGCCACGCGGATCAGGTTATCGACATAGACCTTGCCGTAGCCTTCCTTCTGGACCAATTCCTTGCTGCGGCCTTTGCCGAGCTCAAAGGTTTCGTCACATCCGATGTTGTAGATTGACGACGGAAACACCGGCAGCATCTGTTCGTACATCTTGTTCAGGAAGCCCAGTTGATTGGGGTCTCCCGGAGCCAGCACGTGCCCGTGCGGCCGCTCGGCCAGTCCGCTGTACTGCTCAAAGCGCAGGACCTTGTGCATGTGCCCGCAGGCTTCCGTCGCGGGAACGATGTCCACATGATAGCGGGCCGCGTACGCGACCAGGTCGTTCCAGTCGGAACGCGAAAGCGTATCGCTCAAGACGCCCCAAAGCGGCTGTCCTTGCAGCCGGAATGAATCTTCCATGTACATGTAGAGTTGATTCATCTTGAACTGGGCGATGGTCCGGACGATTTTTTTGAGATAGCTGAGTTTCGGAACCGGGCCGCGGCTCATGTCAACCTGCGTGCCGCGATATTCGAGCGCCGGCCAGTCACGGACCTGCACGCCGAGAACTCTGGCTTCCTGACCCACCGGAACCACAAGTTGTCGCAGGGTCTGCGCGCCGTAAAAGAGCCCCGCGGCGTCCTTGCCCGCAAGCACAATGCTGCTGGGCTCAACGTCGAGAACGTACCCCTGCGCGCCGATTCCTTCGGTGCTCAGATGCCGCGCCGAGAGCAAATTGCGCATTGCCGGCTGGTCGAATCGTCCGAGGATGACGGCCGGCACTCCCTGCGGCGGTTCGGGCAAAGCCACGATTGGAAACTCGTGGTCCGTAACAAGCTTCAGCTCTTTTTGCACACTCTGAGCGGCAAAGTAATCTTCATGAGCGACGGGCGTCAGCAGGACGATTTTGAGGTTTGATTTCACCTCGAAACTCTGCGTTCTTGTCTGGAGCTCCCGTGGTTGTGGAATCAGCATGGGCTGCTGGGCGGAAAGTACGGCAGGAAAGACAACGGTGCAGAGTGCCAGGGCCAGCATCAAGATCCATGGGACTGGACGAACTGGCTGTGGACTTGAAGAACTTGAATCATGCATGAGAACCTCCTTGTGGTTCGAAAGCTCCGTATGGTTGCCGAGGCCCTCACTTTTGAGGAACGGGGAGCCCGGCCATTTGTAACAAGCTCGCGGAGTGCGGAACTCCGAAGTTTATTGATCTTCCGAAGTCAATGTCAAGCTACGTTTTGCCGTGGCTACGCCTGCGCCGGGCCCGACAGTGGCTGGGGCGAGCGTTGTTCAGCGAATTCCTGTGGCCAGCCACAATCGCCGGCGCCGTTTGGTCCGCGAAAAGGCCTCTCGAACTCCTGACATAATCGCATCGGGTTGGGGGATATAATGATTTCATCAAGCTGGAGAACATTCGGATTTCAGGGGTGGCATGGACTTTAAGCTTTTTTCTGACTACCGGCCGCGAGGTGACCAGGTTACGGCCATCGAGCAACTGATGCGCGGGATCGACGACGGGATGCAGCACCAGGTCCTGCTCGGCGTGACGGGTTCCGGCAAGACCTTCACCATGGCCAAGGTGATTGAGGCGGTCAACCGGACGACGCTGATCCTGGCGCACAACAAGACGCTGGCAGCGCAGCTCTACCACGAGTTCCGAGGATTTTTCCCTCAGAATGCGGTCGAATACTTTGTCAGCTACTACGATTACTACCAGCCTGAAGCCTACATCCCGTCGAGCGATGTCTATATCGAAAAGGAAGCCACCATCAATGACGAGCTGGACAAGTTGCGCATGTCGGCCACGCGCTCGCTCTTTGAGCGCCGGGATTGCCTGATTGTGGCCAGCGTGAGTTGCATCTAC
>JARRJI010000093.1:0-12557 GCA_037379595.1 Acidobacteriota bacterium
CCTGGTCAAAGGTTTGGGCGGGGGCCCCCCAATAACGCGGCCGGCCATATCGTATCTGCCGCCGTGGCAGGGGCAGTCGAATTCATGCTTCAGGTAGTTCCAGTTGACCAGGCATCCAAGGTGGGAGCAGGTCGGGGAAAGGACGAAAAACTCCTTGCCCTTCCTCACGAGAAAGACCTTGCGCGACATGCCGGCGAAGGAAAAATCTACCTGTCTTACTCCCCTCCTTGGTATATTTTCCTCGTCCGTCGCCTTGATGAAACGCAGCGGTCCTTCTTTCCGGGAATGGTAGAAATAGGGCAGGGTGGCAAGGCCTCCAAAACCGAGCGCGATCCACGAGGATTTGAGCAGCCATGATAAGAAATTTCTTCTTCGCATTTGCCAAACAGGGACGATATATATATGTTTTAATGGTGGAGGCGGCGGGAATCGAACCCACTTTTACGACATCAAATCAACTATTCAGGACTCCCTCCGGAAACTTCTGGAAAGTCCGCTGTTCTTAAGCGCCTCTTTACAATGTTTTTATTTTTATTTATGTTATTTTTCATATTATCCGTCTGAGATATAATTGAGCTTGCAAGGGACCCCAGGGGATCGGAAATTTCCTCATTTCTTGATAAGCGAAGTATGAATGAGAGCCCTCAGTTATTTGGAAATACAACTCTTGAAGAGTTTGTCCCGAAATATTTCGTCGCATCGAAAGCGAGAATTCCGGACTCCCGACATCTGCTGAAGTTTTACGAGGTGACTGACGGTGATAGTTTCTTGTGGCAATCAACGGTTTCTGTTGTCCCGAAGTGGCTAAAGCAGATCCGTCCCAAAGTCCTCACGTCTACCAACTGAATACCAGGGAACATTGTGCTCTCGGCTGCACTGACGAACCACTACCGGCGCTATTTTGACAGGGTAATGATTACCAAATATAAACTTCCCTCCCACGAGAGACCTATGAAATTCACTCATCAGGCTATTGCGATTCTGCGGAGCATCTCTAATTCATCAAGCATCTTTCCGACGCCGTCGACCACAGCTGTCAAGGGGTTCTCGGCGATGGTAATGGGAAGGCCGGTCTCCTGTTTGACCAGCAGGTCGATCCGGCGCAGAAGTGCACCCCCGCCGGCAAGGACTATGCCCCTGTCAACGATATCAGCGGCGAGTTCGGGCGGAGTGTTTTCAAGAGCGACCTTGATGGTATCGAGTATCACGTTGATTGGTTCTGCTAAGGCCTCGAGTATCTCGTCCTCGTTGACCGTTATTGTCTTTGGTATGCCCGATATCAGGTCTCTCCCTTTGATGTCTTTCACCCTCTTTTCTTCATCGGCCGCAGCGCAGGCCGACCCAAGTTCTATCTTTATCTGCTCGGTCGTCGTTTCTCCGATCATCAGATTGTATCTTCTTTTTATATAGGCCATGATCGCTTCGTCCATCTTGTCGCCACCCACCTTTACCACCTTGCTGTAAACAACTCCGTCTATGGAGATGTTGGCGTCGTCTGTAGTGCCCCACACGATATCTACGATCTTGTTGCCGAACTGCTGTCCGTCAGGGAGCACGACGCCCATTGCAGCCGGCTCCTCAACCAGATAGACCTCTCTGGCGCCCGATGCCTCGGCCGCGTCCTTGACAGCCCGCTGCTCTACCTGCGTGATCCCGGAAGGCACGCCGATTATTACCCTCGGCGACACATAACGTCTTCTGTTGTGGACTTTCTTGATAAAATATTTGAGCATCTCGCCGGTTGTGTCGAAATCCGCTATGGCGCCGTCTTTCATAGGCCTGATGGCCATGATATTAGAGGGGGTCTTACCAAGCATTCTCTTTGCCTCGGAGCCAACAGCAACCGTCTTTTTACTGTCTTTCTTTATCACGACGACGGAAGGTTCATCGCAGACAATGCCCTTCCCTTTAACGTAGACGAGGGTGTTGGCAGTACCGAGGTCTATGGCAAGGTCATTCGAAAACAGCCCGACTATGTTATGAAAAAGCATGTCGCCTCCAATAATGACTATAACGTTTCGGTCACGGCAGTCTTTTTGGCCTCATCCCCGAGAAACATACTGTTCTTGCTCTCGAGGAGCAGGATGAATTCAACTATGCAGATAATTAAACGTGCGCCCACAGAGGCTCGTGTATCTCGCCTGAGTCTTAGGCATCCCAATAGTTTAGTCGCCTATCGTTAAAAGCCTATTAAGAGCAAATTAAATTTTCTTAATTTGCTCGCAGCCTGATTATTCCAGTCCTGTGGAAATAATGCCATAAGGCCCTTTTTGCCTTACATAAACGAAATTAGCCATCTCGGAAATCCGTGTTATCTCATCGAGCTGTTTCATCTTCCCCGCTTCTCTTAATTCATTGGCCAGGGCCCAGTTATGATCGAAGTGGTCCTCAAGAGGTTTTTTATCCCATTTTGTGACTAAGATAATGTCCTGTATCCCGGCCTCCACCAATTCTTCTACGACCAGTTGAATAATCGGCTTATCCACGATCGGCAACATCTCTTTGGGCATGGTCTTTGTTGCCGGCAGGAATCTCGTGCCGGCGCCGGCCACAGCGACAATAGCTTTCTTAATCGGCATAGGTACCATAATTTCCTCTTTCTACTGTAATGTTCTAATATTATTCTCCGCCGTTTTATCCAGGACGGGTATTCTGACTTCGACCGAATGTTCCCGATGGTCGTCAAGAAGTGGAATAGCCTTGTCGGGTTGCTCAACGCTATCGACGGTCACGCTCGCCCCGCTGCCGTCGTTCGTTTGCAGCACGGTGATGTGATAGACGGTTTCCCTGTACCGGTAATGTATCTTGAACGACTCCCAATCCTCAGGCAGGCACGGCACGAAACGCAGCTTGTCTTTTTCAAGCCTGAGACCCAGAAGTGATTCCACAATAAGCCTGTACATCCAGCCGGCTGATCCCGTATACCATGTCCATCCACCGCGGCCAACGTGCGGAGAGAGCGCATATACGTCGGCAGCGACAACGTAAGGTTCTACTTTATACGTCGCTATTGCCGCCCTGGTCTTCCCATGGCTCACCGGGTTGATCATCGCCAGCAGTTCCCACGCGCGTCTGCTGTCGCCTAATGCAGCGAATGCCATCGCCGTCCAGATCGCGCCGTGGGTGTATTGCCCGCCATTCTCCCTTACCCCCGGGACGTATCCTTTTATATAGCCCGGATTCAGATCCGATTTGTCGAAAGGCGGGTCCAGGAGCTGGATCAGGCCATGGTCCCGTCGAACGAGTCGCTTATCCACCTCTTCCATCGCCATGCGGGAGCGTTCGGCATTCCCTGCGCCAGAGAGGACAGACCAGCTTTGCGCGATGGAATCAATCCGGCATTCGGCATTGCCCGCAGAACCCAGAGGCAAGCCGTCGTCGAAGTAGGCGCGGCGGTACCATTCACCGTCCCAGCCGTTTTGCTCTATATTCCGGCTCAGTTGTGAAGCTTCCCTCTGACAGCGTTCGGCAAAGGGCAGGTCTTCATGAATACGTGCAATCTCAAGGAACTCTACGAGCACTTTATAAAGGAAGAACCCCAGCCAGACGCTTTCGCCCCTGCCGTGTGCGCCTACCAGGTTCATGCCGTCGTTCCAATCCCCCGAGCCTATGAGCGGCAGCCCGTGCTCACCGAGTCTGAGGCCATTCAGGATGGCCCGCACACAGTGTTCGTACAAACTGGCGGTTTCGTTAGACCCGCCGGGAAGATCGTAATACGAGTCCTCATCAGCAGTTACCGGGCGGCCCTCTATGAAGCGGACGGGTTCATCCAGCACCCCGGTGTCGCCGGTGCTCAGGACGTACCGGCATGTCGCCAACGGCAACCAGAGGAAGTCGTCCGAACAGTGCGTACGCACGCCCCGGCCTGACGGAGGGTGCCACCAATGCTGAACATCACCCTCCTCAAACTGGCGGGCCGCACAGAGGAGGAGGTGCTCGCGCACGAGGCACGGTTCTGTGTGAATGAGCGCCATCACGTCCTGCAGCTGGTCGCGGAAACCGAAGGCTCCCCCCGACTGGTAGTATCCGGACCGCGCCCAGAGACGACAGGCCAGAGTTTGGTATAAGAGCCAGCCGTTAGCCAGGACATTGACGGACTGCTCCGGCGTTTCCACCTGCACTGCGCCGAGAGTATGGTTCCAGTACTGCCAGACCGCTTCGAGAGCCCTTCGCGCGGCAGCAGATCCGCGGAAGCGACGCACCAGGTTGCCGGCGTCGTCGGCGTTACGCCCTGCGCCCAGCATGAAGATGATCTCCCTCTCCTGTCCGTCGGCCAGGTCGAAGGGGGCCTGAATCGCGGCGCAGGGGTCCAAAGCGGTCCCAACCCTTCCGGAAAGCCGCAACCGGGTCAGGGCGGCCGGACTACGAAGCGTGCCGTTACGGCCAAGGAACTCAGTCCGGTCGCCGCTTACGGTCCGGGTCGCCTCGTTCACGTCGAAGAACGCGGTCCGGTTGGTGAACTCCGTGTTGTATGGGTTTAGAGCCAGGAGAGCGCCGGTGTCGGGGTCGACTTTGGTAATTACGTGCATCGCAGTCTTTGGCCTCAGATCTCCCAGCACCCATTCCACGTATCCTGTGGCGGAGAGCCGGCGAGATCGACCAGATTCGTTTTTAACCTTTAATACGGTCAACTTGACCGATGCGTCTATGGCCACGTATACCCAGACCTCGGAGCTGATGCCGTCCTCCGTGTGTTCAAAGACGCTATAGCCGAGCCCGTGCCGGCTGACATACGGCGCCGCGCCGCGGCTGGGCAGCGGCGTGGGCGACCAGAAGTGGCCGCTTTCTTCATCGCGGAAATATATTGCTTCTCCGCCTGAATCGCCTACAGGATCGTTGTGCCAGGGGGTGAGGCGGAACTCGTGGGCATTCTCACCCCAGGTGTAGGCAGGGCCGCTCTCGGAGACAACCGTCCCGAAGCGTGGATTTGCCAGCACATTCACCCATGGCGCCGGAGTCGCCTGTCCTCGCGTGGTCGTAATTATGTACTCGCGTCCATCAGGGCTGAATCCTCCCAACTCGTTGAAAAAGATCAGATCGCGGCGGGGCATTGCCACGAATGTGACGGATTCGGCGCGAAGGGGCCGGGTCGGTTTGAGGCGCGGTACTATTGCGTTCACAATGCCGCGGCGGTTGACCTGTTCCTCCAGCGTTCCCCAACTGTCGCTGATGACGGCGCGGGAGACTGTCTGGAGCAGAATGCGGTCCTCGTTCGATATCTGGTCAACGAGCCTAACAAAAATACCGCCCGGTCGGTCTTTCACATGGGCTTCGAGGCCCGCGGCAATGAGCCCGATGATCTGCTCCTGAAGAAGCTGCCGGTATCCTGCGCGATCTTCGTTCCAGATCACGAGGTCCACCGCCAGTCCTTTCAGACGCCAGTATGCGTGGGCCTGGACGAGCTGCCGCACCAGGTCGATATTGGCCCGGTCTTCGATCCGCAGCAGCACGATCGGCAGGTCCCCGGAAATGGCGTATCCCCACAGACCGGATTGCCCACGGCGGTTTTTTCTGAGAATGCCCGTGTCGGCGCGCAGCGAGGAATTGGCGTAAAGTATAGAGCCGGCAATGCGTCCATAGAGTTGCGCGTCGGCCTCTGTGGCATTGATCTGCCGCAGCAGCACCTGGCTGTGTGTCCACGCCAGATCGAAGACGCGGTCCGCGAGACGCCGGTCCTGGTATTTCTCGACAAGGCCCATACAGACGTCCCGGGTTTCCCCGATGCCAGATACCAAATCTATCGTTGCCGACTCTTCCGGCTCGAGCGTGATCCGGTACCTGATAGCGACAATCGGATCCAGCACTGAACCCTCGCTTCCGGAAAGGGCCCCTGAGAGAGTCGATCGACCGCTCATGGTTTGCGGATTGGCGACGGTCCTGCCCCGGCCGATGAACTGCATGCGGTCGGTCTCATAGGAAACTTCTACGATGTTCGCCCCCTGGGAGGTCATCAGGTGAAACATCCATGGCGCGTGCTCTTCAAGGGAGCGGGGCCGGCGGGTGCAGAGGATCGCCCGCTGACGGCGGAGGATCTCGGTCTGAACAAATAGGTTACTGAAGGCAGGATGCAGCGCGTCTGCAGCAGCAGGTGCAAGGACGACTTCGGCGTAACTCGTGACGTCGATTGTTCTGCGTGTCCGGGCGGAGTTCGTGATGCAGACCCGGCGCAGTTCGATGTCATCTTCCGGCGAAACAACGATCTCCGTATGTATATCATAGTCGAAGTCGCGGCGGCGGAACTCCGCTCTCGCGTCGGAAAAAATCGCTTCGTATGTGTCAGCCCGTTTGAGCGTAGGCTGATACGCGGTTGACCAGGACTTCCCGCTCGCCACATCGCGGAGGTAACAGAACGTGCCCCAGTTGTCACAGGTAGTGTCTTCGCGCCAGCGTGTTACTGCCATGCCCTTCCAACTGCTGTAACCGCCGCCGGCGTTCGTGACCACCACGTGGTATCTGCCGTTGGACAGCAGCTGCACCTCCGGGGCCGGAGTGTTCGGGGTGTTGAAAACGCGCACCGGCATCTCCGCCCCGCTGGAAATCGGACGAACGTCGGAGAGTTCGGGGGTCTCCAGATAGAAGGCCGTTGCCTTTGGGATACGCTCCTGGAGAAGGAGCATGGTAGCCTGGAACAAAGGGTCCGACTCGAATCTCTTCTGCATCGGACGGTCCAGTAGCAGATGGGCCAGAGAGAGGAGGCTCATGCCCTGGTGGTGTGCCATGAAGGACCGGACCACCTCTCTCTCGTGCCTGTGTCGTTGACGTGAAGGGGTATAGTCGACCGCTTCATAAAAACCATACCGGGCCTCAAAGCCTTCAGCGCTGAGTCGCTGAAGGTTCAAACATGCCTCCTCGGGCGCCACCATCAGCGCAAGAGCCGTAGCATAAGGCGCAATTACCAGGTCATCGGCGAGCCCGCGTTTGAGCCCCAGGCCCGGCACGCCAAAGGCGCGGTATTGGTAGTTGAGATGGACGTCGACCGTGTTGTAACCTGATTCCGACATGCCCCACGGTACGCTGCGCTGTCTCCCATACTCGATCTGTCTGTCCACCGCCGCCGCATAAGTCTGGTCGAGCAGCGTGTGTTCGTACGTCGGCATCACCAAAAGGGGCATAAGGTATTCGAACATCGAACCGCTCCATGAAAGGAGGACCGGCTCTCCACCGGAGGTAGTGAGCAGGCGTCCCAGGCTGAACCAGCTCTCCTGCGGCAGTTGTCCCTGCGCAATCGCGACGAAGCAGCATAATCTCGCTTCCGATGCCAGCAGATCGTAAAAACTCGTGTCCCTCCTGCGCTCACTAACATTGTAACCAACAGCCATCAAGTGGCGAGACCTGTCATACAGGAACTCATATTCTACACGGCTTAGTTCACTTAATTGCTGCGCAAGGCGTTCGATCGTCGCAATCCTCCCGGCGGCGAGATCGTTTCCCGTTCGTGCCAGTTCGCGCAGCGTCGGGATTTCATCGATGATGCTCGCTGTCGACGAAACGAGAAAAGCCAGATCCTCGAGGGCAGTCCGGCATTGGCCAACAAAGGCGCGTACCCACCATGCGGCTTCGCTATCCGCGTCCGCACCGGGGGCATCGAGACTAGCAATCACCTCAGCGGCGGATGCAGCCAGTTGTTCCAGACAGTGTCGCGCAGCCGTGAGTGTGGCGGGAGGAAAATTGTATGCGGACTCCAGGTCGTTATGAAGTTGAGCAAGTCCCTCCGGTCGGGAAGGTCTTTGAGTATCCTCTCCCAAGAGGGGACGAGGAGTTGATTCTTCAGCCTCTGTAGCGTCCGCGAAGATCCGCAGGGTGTCGCGGAGACCGCTAAAGACTTGCGGGCTCAGGATCTTTTGATCGGGAAGTGCGAGCAGACCGGGCCGCAATGTCAGCAGGTGAGCGGCGAGGTTCCCGCTGTCCACCGTCGAAATGTACATAGGCAACAGCGGTTTCAGAGACTGCGTATCATACCAGTTGTAGAAGTGGCCCCGGTGCCGTTCCAGGGCTTCCATGGTGCGTAGCGCATTCTCCGTACGCTCGAGGAGCTGGCCGGCTGAAATGTAACCGAAGTCATATGCGGACAAATTCGCGAGTAGCGCAAGTCCCATGTTGGTGGGCGACGTGCGATGCGCAACCGCAGCAACGCGATACTCCTGATAGTTATCAGGCGGCAGCCAATGATCCTCCGGGCCGACGAAGGTCTCAAAAAACGCCCAGGTCCTTCGTGCAAGCTTCCGGAGAAAGAGGGTTTGGTCAGCCGTCAGCCTTGCCCCGCGGCGGGTGAGCGGCCGGCTGATCCACCACGCGATAACAGGGGAGGCAAACCAGAGGCCCAGTACAGGTCCGGCCACAGCTAAGGCGACCGGCCTCGAAAGCGCCAGATGGAGCACAGCGGCGGTGACTATAAAAGGTGCGATCCACATCGTCCGGCAGTAGGCGGCGAGACGTCCGGTATGGCTATTAGGGCTCTTGCGGTCCAGACCGTTAGACAGATTCCATTCAAGCAGTCGTCGGTGTGTTGCCAGCATCCGCCACGCGGTGCGCAAGACAGCATCCAGGCTGAAAAAGGCCTCGTAGGGCAGACAGGCAAGCGTAAATAAAGCGTGGGCGAAACGCCTGAGCGCAGAACGCGCTGAAGCAGCAAGGTGCCGGCCCGGAAGCGCATCGTCAGGCTTCCGGAAGATTTCCAGAATAGAGGCAATCAAGGGGGGAAGCAGGATAACTCCTATAACCGACAAGGTCCAGAACAGGACGGATGACAAAAATGCCCATCCCAGCAGCAGCAGGAGTGTCAATGCCGCCGGCACGAGACTGCGCCGAAGGTTGTCGAATATCTTCCATTGGGACAGGCCTGAGAGCGGATTCTTCTGAAAACGCGCGTCCGGACCGGGACCCGGCACATCCGCCAGAAGCCACCGCGCAATCTGCCAATCGCCTCGAACCCAGCGGTGCCGGCGGCCCACGTCCGCGCTGTAGCAGGACGGATATTCCTCGTACAACAGCACATCGCTCAACAGCCCGGCCCGCGCATAACAACCTTCCAGAAGATCGTGGCTGAGTATACGGTTCTCGGGAAAACGTCCTCTAAGCGCCCGCTCGAATGCGTCGACATCATAGATGCCCTTGCCGATGAACGAGCCTTCACCGAAGAGGTCCTGGTAAACGTCAGAGACAGCTCGCGTATACGGATCAATGCCCGGCTCACTCCCGCACATGCGCGCATACCGGGACCTGTTTGTGCCCGGCAGGCTGGCGGCCACGCGTGGCTGAAGGATGCCGTATCCGGCAACAACGCGCTGCTTGTCTTCGTCGTAGTGTGCGCGATTCAGCGGGTGCGCCATGGCACCCGCAAACTGACGCGCCGAGTCGCGGGGCAGCTGAGTATCCGTGTCAAGGGTGATCACGTATTTTACGTTCGATAAGATTTCCGTATTACCGACGATGAGCGAGAAGGGATTCCCAGGGATACTATGCGGTCCGCTGCGCAGAAGCGCATTCAGATCCGCCAGCTTCCCTCTCTTGCGCTCGTAACCCATCCAAATCCGCTCACGGGGATTCCAACGGCGGGGACGATGGAAAAGGAAGAAGGTATCGCCTTGTGTGCTCCTGTACTTTTCATTCAGCTCTTCAATCCTCTTCCGGGCCAGGTGCAACAGCGGCTTGTCCTCCGGAGTCGTTTCCTCGTCCGCGTCCCGAAAGTCAGTCAGCAGGCCGAAGTGCAGGTTCTCGTCCCTGTTTGCCAGGAACCGGACTTCCAGCGCCTCGATCAGGTCCCCGACGTTTTGAGCGCTCAGGAGCATGGCCGGGATTACGGCCAGGGTGAGCGCTTCTCGCGGAATCCCTGTGGCGAAGTCCATCCGGGGCAGCGGCTGTGGCGTCGCGAGCAACGTAGTCAGCCAGTTAACCAGCGCCACTGCCAGTTGGCTTGCGCCCAGCATCGAGAAGATGCCAATCAGCGCGAGCAGCCAGCCACGGGACCCACCAGCGTAAGCCTTCTCCAATAAGCTTCCGGTGAAAATCGCCGTAATCAGGGTGATCGTGCCCAGATAGAGCAGCAGAGGGAACCGGGAACTCACTTTCCGAAGGGCCCCGGAGACAGACAATCGTACGTGTGCCAACTCTTCAAGCTGCGGCAGTCCCTTGTCGATCAGATAATAGCCTATATGAGCCGCCCGATAGTCTCCGTCTTGTCTGTCGTCTTTAGGGGACGCGGCGTCGCGCGCAAGCCCGAGGGCTTTGAGCGCTACCTCGCTTTCGGACAGCAGGCCGCTCTTCGCTATCTTCTCCACGACGTGACGGTAGCGGTCACGGGTGGCAAAATCCATCTTGCCGTAGACTCCCGAGGGGTCCTCACGCAAAACCTGTTCGACCGGGCTCATCCTCTCGACGAACTCGGGCCAATCCATCGCCCCCAGGAAGCGGAGGCTGCCGATGCTGTTGCTTATGGAGACCTGGTCAGCGGCCTGTTGCTGGTTTTCGGAGTGCACCGACTGCTCGATTGTCAGGCCGGAATCGGAGAGTCGCTGCTCAATCCAGGTGAGCGGCAAGGCCAGAGCAGGGCTCTGTCCCTGCAGCCGGCGAGTAAATTCCGCAACAAACGAACTCACCACGGGCGGGTTCGACCGCACCATGTCCGCAATCACCAGGATCAGGCCGTTCGGGTCCTTCTCCGCTGTCTCCGTCATCCGGTCCGCCCAATAATCAGCGAGGTCCCGATTGATCCCGTTGGTAGCGACCCGGGCTGCAACGCGGCGGAGATTTTCGATCAGCGCAAGGCGCAGCATGATGGGGATTGCCCACAATTCACCCAGCTTCAGGACGGTCACTTTCTGGTAGGCTGCAACGAAACTGCTCAGATTTTCCGGGTCCACCCTGCCGTCTCCGTGAGAGATAGTCTCCAGCGCAATGTCATAGACTCGTGGAATCCCGTCCGAGGGGCCGTTCAGCAGGCGCGGCAGTTCCCGGCTGTAACCCTTGGGGAGGTGTCTCCTGGCTGTGCGGATCTGTTCTTCGATCAGATAGAAGTTGTCGAGAAGCCATTCGCCTGCCGGGGTAATCCGGCGGTTTGTCTTGACAGCATCGGCCAGCAGGTTACGGGCAGAGATCAGGACGTCTTCATTCTCGGAAAGCCGGGCTAGAAGCTGGTCGGGCGCATGCCCCGTGCTCAACTTGTGCGAGGCCGCCAGGGTCCTGCCATGCTGTTCCATCTGGTCCCTGCTGAAAAGTTCCGATCTAAGTGGCGGCTTGTCGCCGGCGTACTTCTGTGCCAGGCCGTCTCTGCGGAAACTCGCACGCAAATGCGCCAGGCTTCCGAGAATGGTTTCGCTGCTCTTTTTCAAGGTTGAGGGCTCCTTCTTTCTGGAAGCAAGTGGTCTCTGCAACTCAGAGTCTCCTCACTTTACTATGGTATCCTGATGCCCCTGCTTAAGCAATACTGTTCTCTTGAAAATCCCGATCATTCCTCTTCTCTCTAAGGGAA
This sequence comes from Acidobacteriota bacterium, assembly GCA_037379595.1. Lineage (GTDB taxonomy): Bacteria > Acidobacteriota > Terriglobia > UBA7540 > UBA7540 > SCRD01. Next base: position 11,468 of record JARRJI010000093.1, read on the forward strand.
GTATTCTGTCCGCCCAAAATCCGGTATGCTCAAAAAACAACAGTGCCCCGGCTGTAAAGAATGGTTGATTAAGCTCCCGACAAAAGGGGGATTGTAGTCTATATAATGGAATCCCTGCGGGGGAAAAAGAGTGTATCCACTAATGGATGAATAATGGAATCATTCATTAAAGGATTCAGGAGGGCTGCTTTTCTCATGGTTAACTATACCACATAACAGGCCCCCGCGTTTGAAATGATCGGGAGCATTTCTCCCAGGCGATCCAGTACGGGACCGCTCGGCAGAGGACAGCTTTGAGGATCACTTACTTTCAGGTAACGTGCTGCGATCCCCCATTAGAGTCTGCCGCTGACTAAGTGCGTCCCCATAAAAAGAGTGTTGGTCCTTTTGGCGAGCGGCGTCTCCTCCGGCAGTACACCGGGTATTTTATCTTGAGGGTAGGTCTCGCCTGTCAGAGACGCCTCGTCCACAAACAGATCTTTTGATTCAAGGACCACGCAGTCTCCTGGAATAACATCCCCGGCTTTGAATGAGACGATGTTTCCGGACGCTTTCTTCCGCCCCTAAAGCGCTCGCGTGAGTTCTCCAAGCTTGTCGGTCAACACCTTATTTTGTGCATAGTCCACAGGGCAAGCGATAACCGAGACTGTATTATCCCCCAGGGCGCGCTGCAGCGCAGTAAGGAGGTCTTCCGTTCGTTTTATGGCGTAGCCTTTGGCGCCATAGCTTTCAGCTAATTTGACGAAGTCCGGGTTCCCGAAGTCGACGTGCGAGTGGCGCCCTAACTCGATATCCATTTTCCACTTGATCAGGCCGTAGCTCCCATCCACCCATACCAGCACGACAACAGGTATTTTTTCGCGTACGGCTGTCTCCAGTTCCTGCGAGTTCATGAGAAACCAGGCGTCGCCTGCGACCGCGAGAACTTTTCGTTCAGGGAAGGCAAGCTTGGCGCCAATTGCCCCCGGAAATGCAAAGGCCATGGTTGAGAGACCATTGGAGATAAGGCACGTATTTGGCCGGTACGTGGGGTAAAGACGGGCCATCCTCATCTTGACCGCACCCGTGTCAACGAGTACGATATCGTCCT
>JARRJI010000094.1:0-20270 GCA_037379595.1 Acidobacteriota bacterium
GTCAACGTGATGTTGGGGGAACTAAACACGGTCTCGCATCGGTTGAATGGCGATAGATTTGATTGCATCCTTCTCCTGAATATCCTGCACTTACTGCCGGATCCCGCTTTTACGCTTGCGTCTTTCGCCCGGCTTCTTACCCCCGATGGGAGGATTGTAATCGGATCGCCGAACTTCTCCTACTTGCCATACGTCTGTCGACGCGTGTGCCGTGATCCTCGGTTCGTAAACCTGGGCAGCTACGAAAACTCGGGCCTGCATGTCACGACTCGGCGTGTGGTGCGCAGATGGTTCGACGAATGCCGTCTTACCACAGAGAAAGTTGTAAACGTTGTCCCCGACCGATGGAGGCGGTTGAAAGCAATTTCCGGGAGCGCCACTGACTTTCTTTTCGGTCGCGAATTGATCGTGGTGGGGAGGAGGGTGCGGTGACATCGTCGAGGCCGCAGAATGCACCGGCGGTTTCTCCAGTGCACGTCCGGTCGCTCGGAGCCCAGTTGCGAGGTAAATGCCGGACCCCATATGCCAGTACTATTTTGTACAAATGACGCCTTTGGATTTAAGTCTCGCAGGACAGATTTCCAGCTTGACCCCATTAAATGAGGTGCCGCGGAAGGCGACCGTGATCGTGCAGCATGCAAGAGAAAGTTCTGTGACCTCAAGCGGAAGGGCAAGGCTGCAGGCTTAAGGTTTCGGCACAATTCGATTGGGTTCGTGGGCTTCGCCGGATGAATCGTGGTTTCCGAAAGTCGGGCGGAGGAGTCATTGAGGCTTTCAATGACGGTTTTATTTCGCTCCAACGCCGGGACTGGAACTTTGTGGTCAAGCTGGACGGCGACCTGAGCTTTGAGCCTGATTACTTCGAGAGTCTGTTCGACCGATTCTCGTATGAACCGAGATTGGGAATCGCTGGGGGAACACTCTACCACGTTGAAAAAGGAGAGAAGAAGTTCGAACCCAATCCGCAATTTCATGTGAGGGGGGCAACGAAAGTCTACCGGCGGGAATGCTTTGAACAGATTGGGGGCCTCTGGCCCGCTCCCGGTTGGGATACCGTTGATGAGGCAAAAGCAAACATGCTTGGCTGGAAGACGATGAGTATCTCTGACATCTATGCTGCCCATCACCGCCCGACCGGTGCGGCCGACGGCATGTGGCGTGACAGCGTAAAGCATGGTTTGGTTTGCTATTCTGCGGGATACCATCCGCTTTTTGTGTTGGCCAGTTGCACCTATCGCCTTGCTCGTCGGCCGTACGCTGTACGATCGATCGGGCTCCTCTACGGGTTTTTGAATGCTTATTTGAAATCTGCCCCTCGTATCGACGATGCTGCGCTCGTCAATTTTATTCGAAGCGAACAAATGAAACGACTGATGGGCCAGGAGACAATATGGCGGTGATTGCCAGGCGAAGGATAAGGGTCCGTCCGAAACGGAGCGATCGAGTCAGGTGTTAGTTGCGAACTACGGGTACCCCCAAAAATTCACGAACATAGGCGTGCTGGGAAAATCTGCAGAGGAGTCTGAGTTTTCCAGGTTTGGTTCCAGGACGGCTTGTTGCAGAAGAGTGCCTGCTTTTGCGCCTTCTCTTGCTCCGGGGTTCCCGCTAATCGCTCCTTGTCGGACCAAAGGTTGCGGGAAGGAACGAGGTCTGCTCTCCTATGCCACCCTGGACGGAAACGACGTGCGCTTCACAGTCATGACAGATGCATCGAGACAGGATATCCCTGCCACCCCAGTTATTCAGTCCGACCTTGACAAAAGTGTCTGTGACGAACCGGCAACCTTCTTCTTCAGAAGGCATCGCTAGCAATGACCTTACCCTCGGCGTGCACCTATGTTCTGTTCCAAGGGGGCAACGCCACGGTGTTCATGGTGGCGATCATGTCTGCTCCCGCGGCTGGTTGTAGTCTTAAATCGAGCACAGGGTCCCGTTCTTACGGTATTCCCAATGAGTAACTTACCTCAATTGTCGGTGATCATTCCGACCTACAACCGTGCGGCACTTCTCAGGAAGACGCTTGAGAGTGTTTTCGAACAGACCTTTTCGGACTACGAGATCATCGTTGTTGACGACGGGTCAACGGATCGCACAGAAGAGTCTATCGCACAGCTTCTGAAAGAGCGACCCACGCAGGACAAACGGATCCACTATTTCTATCAGCGCAATCAGGGCAAGAGCGTGGCGCTGAATCGTGGGCTGTCCGAAGCGAGAGGAGAATGGATCGCGTTTCTGGATTCAGACGACCTCTGGCTGCCTGGCAAGATCGAGCAACAGTTCAAGGTGCTTCAACAGTATGCACCGCAATCCGAAGCGTGCTTCACCAACGCACGGTACATCAATAATCCGGCCTTTCAAGGGACCGTTTTTGAGAGTGCTGCAAAACGATACCCTGGTAAGACGGGAGTACTTGATGACCTCACGAGGTTTGTTGCTAATCCATTCGGAATATTCATGCAAACTCTGCTCATGCATTCCCGCCTTCTCAGCAAAGTGGGTGAGTTCGACCCGACTCTGTGGGTGATACAGGATATCGACTTCATTTTCCGGGTCGCCAAGAATACGCGCCTCTGCTTTGTGAATGAACCCCTGGTCCTGATCGACCGAACTCCCCAACGATCTGAAGGGCTGATCGAAATCCTGGTTCGAAACGACCAGCGCAGCCTGGACGAACAGCAAAGAATGTACGAGCAGTGGCTCAGTCTGAGTAAAGAACTCGGAACCGAAGTACAAAAAGCAATCCGTGGCCGTTTGCGTGGGATCCACAGCCAACGAGCAAACTGGCATCTGATGAATAAGCGATACAAGGAAGCGCGCCACGCCCTTTCATCTGCCGCTCGCGCGGGTTTGACACCCGGGACTGCGGCGAAGTGGTGCTTGGCAGCCGCGGTGCCGTCGCTCGCCAGAAGCGTTGTCCTTCAACGGTCCCGGTTTGGAAACGGACAAAACGCCTTCCTTGCCATGGGATGTGTGGATGTGAAGGATAGGAGTGCTTCTGGCAAAGTCCGGTAACAAAGATATGTTCAACAGCCATCTATACCTTACGGAAGGATTGCGCTTTTACTTTAAGACGCAGTGCTCGGACAGGTAGGTATTCAACATGAACACACCTGTAACGTTGTCGGTGATCATCCCGACTTACAATAGAGCAGCGCTTCTCAGAAAGACCCTTGAGAGTGTTCTTGACCAGACCTTCCCGGATTTCGAGATTATCGTTGTCGACGACGGGTCCACGGACCGAACAGAAAACACCATCGAACACCTTGTAAAAGAAAGGCCCGCGCAGAGTGAGCGAATCCGCTACTTCTTCCAACAGAATCAGGGCAAGAGCGTGGCGCTAAACTACGGCCTGTCGGAGGCCAGGGGAGAATGGATTGCGTTTCTCGACTCTGACGATCTCTGGCTTCCCAATAAGATAGAGGAACAGTTCAGGGCACTTGAACGGTACGCGCCTCAATCACAAGCGTGCTTTACCGACGTGCGATTTATCAACAATCCACATTTTCAGGAAACCGCATTTGAGCGCGCAGGGAAAAAATACTCCACAAAAACAGGCGTGCTCACCAACCCCGTAGAACTGGTCGGCAGATTCTGGATTTACGTGCAGACAATTGTACTCCATTCACAAGTGATGGCCAGAGTCGGCGAGTTCGATCCAGCTTTTTGGACTGGGCAGGATGAGGACTTCATTTTCCGGCTGAGTCTTCACACCCCGCTATGTTACGTAGATTCGCCTCTTGTATTGGTAGATCGCACCCCGCACCACCCGGAACGGTTGACCGAGATTCGGTTTCGCCGTCAGTACGAAGTGCTTAAGCTCCGGCAGCGAAGGTTTGGAAAGTGGCTGCAATTGAGCGAAGGATTCGGCACAGATCTTCAAGCGTCAATTCGTCGCCATTTGTGTGGAGCGCAAAGCGAGGAGGCGAACTGGCTTCTGGTCAACAGGGAATACGGGCAAGCAAGGCGTGCGGCTGCGTCGGCTGCGCGGACCCGGTGCAGACCAGGAGTCGTTGCCAAGTGTTGCTTGGCCACTTTGGCTCCGGCACTTGCAAGACGCATTATCATCCACCGGTCCCGCCACGGAAACAAGCAGGAGTTGGACGGTGCCCTACTTTGTGCAAACGTCCGAGACGAAGTCCCAGTTACACTCCCAGAGTGACCGGCATGATTGCCTGCCAGCGGCATCGTAAGTTTGGGAAGGGTTAAGTCGCATGAGTTCAGAAAGCGTTGCAGAGAGTCAACAACCTTTGGTCAGCGTGCTCACACCCGTTTACAACGGAGAGAGCCACTTGGGGGAGTGTATCGAGAGCGTTTTGAGGCAAACCTACCAGAATTGGGAATACATTATTGTCAATAACTGCAGCACCGACCGTACATCCGAAATCATTGGCAACTACGCACGTCGTGACTCTCGGATTCGGGTTATCGATAATCACGAATTCGTCGGCGCAGTTAAGAACCACAACATCGCCTTGACCCAGATTTCTCCGCAAAGCAAATACTGCAAGTTCGTCCAGGCCGACGATTTCCTCTTTCCGTCCTGCCTTGAAGAAATGGTGTCTGTCGCGGAGGCTCATCCGTCAGCAGGGATCGTTACTTCCTATCAATTGAGAGATCGGTGGGTATGGAACGACGGTTGGCCATATCCAAGCACTCTCGTGCCAGGTCACGAAGTCTGCCGGCTGTTCTTTCTGAAGGGACAGGTACGGTTCGGCAATATGTCCTCGTTTTTCTTGCGCTCTGACCTTGTCCGTGGCCGTAACCCAGTGTTCTTCAATGAGAAATACCTTTTTGCCGATACTGAAATCTACTTCATCATCCTGCAGAACTACGACTACGCGTTCGTGCATCAAGTACTCAGCTATCATCGGATGCCGGAGAATGCGCTTAGTTCCTTTGCGGAGCGCCATAACCAGTGGAGCTTTGCAGTGGTGTATTTCACCAAGACATACGGGAACACCTACCTTACTCCGGAAGAGTACAAGCAATGTTTAAAGCAGTCTCTGGATCGGTACTACCGGCGCCAGGGACACGAAGTCTTTCATTTCAGAGATCGCGGGTTTTGGCGATACCACCACAAGATGATGGAAGGGATTGGGTTCACCTTGAGCCTTTCGCGCCTGTTGAAAGGAGCGACAGCCGAAGCTGCAGATAGGGTTTTCGAGCCGATCAATGCTGTCGGGAGAATGTTCCAGTTCATTCGTAGCGGCCGGGCTAATTTGCGCCAGGACGTCGACCCGAAAGAACTCTGGAAAGAAGGGTAATGCAGCGATTTGCGAAGAGCCCGTTGAATTGGTATCAGAAACTTTGTTTCCGTTCTTAGCAGCCGTGCAAGACTGAACTTGAAAGTCGAACTGAAAGGTTAGACATTTCCTCGTTTTCCTGCTCCTTCTGTTTCTTGATGAGGTAGTGTCAATTGCCAGGAGGTGGGGCCTGAGGCAGGGACAATATACCGGTGACCATTCCGATTCAGGTGTTCCTTTTCTAAGGTTCGTGAGATCTTCGATCGGACCGTTAGTCCAGCATCTTTTCGAACCAATCGATATGGCTATGTTCGTGATGCGGGATTACCGTCGCGTCTTTGGACACTATCCGCACATTCTGTTCCCACGAACGTTTAACGAAAAGGTCCAGGTCAGAAAAGTCTTCGATAGAAGGCGGCAGCTTGCAGTGTGGGCGGATAAGTATCTCGTAAGAGACTACGTCGAAAGAATAATAGGCCCTGCCGTTCTGCCAACCCTATATCATGTAACCTACGAACCCTCGGATATACCCTTTGAGCAGTTGCCAAAACAATACGTCGTAAAGGCCACGCATGGTAGCGGTTGGACGTACATTGTCAGAGACGCGGCCACCATAAACAAACAGGAGATAATTGACTGCTGCAAGAGGTGGCTATCCACAAATTACTATGTGTTGGGAAGGGAATGGATCTATAGAGATATCGTTCCGCGCATCATTATAGAAGAGTTTCTTGATTGTGGCACAGGTGCTGTGCCGATTGATTACAAGTTCCATGTGTTTGCGGGAAAGGCGAAGTTTATTCAAGTCCATGTCGGCAGATATGTTGCGCACAGGATAAACTTTTACGACACTGAGTGGAACCGCATTGACTGTCGCTTTTGCAATAACGAAAACTATAGTGGTGAGATCCGTCGACCCGAAAGCCTGGACACCATGATCGACTATGCACAAAGACTGGCTGGCAGTATCGATTTCGTCAGGGTCGATTTATATGAAGTCCGAGGCAAGGTCTACTTCGGGGAACTAACAAGCACACCGTCAAACGGCCATGACCCGTTCTACCCACCTTCATGGGATACGACTTTCGGCAATTGCTGGAAAATGCGATTGAGGTAGTGGTTTGTCAGAGATCCGCCGTGCGTGGCTGGCGAGTGGAGGCGCCGACATAAAGGCAGGGGGGCTCTGGTGGAAGACCGCTATACAAAACAGGCAAGCCGCTTCCAATAATGGCCATTGCGCCACCGGTTTGCATTGCATCTCTCTCGGGGCCCTCAAAGGCTACCTCGCCACGGTGGTTGTTCGCCGTGGACATGCCACGACTTGACCCAAACAGGAGCAGGCTACTATGAAAACCGTCATTCTTGCAGGCGGATTCGGTTCCCGTCTGAGCGAAGAAACAAACATTAAACCAAAGCCGATGGTGGAAATCGGGGACAAGCCAATCCTCTGGCACATCATGAAGATCTATTCGGCGCACGGGCTGAACGATTTTGTAATCTGCTGTGGCTACAAGGGCTACCACATCAAGAACTATTTCGCCAACTATTATCTCCGTGGCTGTGATGTCACCTTCGACCTCAAAGAGAACAAGATGCGAATGCTGAACAATGGCATCGAGCCCTGGAAGGTGACCCTGATCGACACGGGTGAAGAGACGATGACGGGTGGACGTCTGAAACGGATCAAGGATTACGTCTCCGACGGTACCTTCTGCTGCACCTATGGCGATGGAGTCAGTGATATAGACATCCGGCAACTGATCGCCTTCCATCGCCAGGAAAAAGCCCTGGCTACGCTGACCGCAGTGCAGCCTCCAGGCCGTTTCGGCGCTATCAACCTGGAGCGGGAACAGACCAAGATTGCACATTTTCGGGAAAAGCCGGAGGGCGACGGCAGTTGGATCAACGGGGGCTTCTTCGTGCTCGAACCTGCAGTGCTCGACTACATTGCCGGGGATTCGACGATCTGGGAGCGTGAGCCGCTCGAGATGCTGGCCAAAGGCGGTTGTCTGGCCGCGTACAAGCACCGAGGCTTCTGGCAAAACATGGATACGCTGCGCGACAAGATGTATTTGGAAAAGCTTTGGGCGGGCGACAAACCCCCTTGGAAGATCTGGTGAAAAGTACTGGCTGACATGTAGAGATAGCAGCGGTTACCGACGGACGATAAGATCTGCAGCAGGCTACGCACATCACAATGGCATCGTCACATTGAGAAAGGGAAAGGGCAGGTACATGAAGATCCTTGTAACAGGCAATATGGGTTATGTGGGGCCGATGGTTGTCCGGCAGCTCCGGCAGTCCTATCCTACGGCTTCCATTTTCGGATTGGACCTCGGTTTCTTCGCACAGTGCCTCACTATAAATGGCGGGCTTTTCCCCGAGTGCCGGGTCGACGCTCAGTATTTCGCGGATGTGCGGAATATACCTGAAATGCTGCTGGATGGAATTGACGCAATCGTCCACCTGGCCGCCATCTCGAATGACCCCATGGGCAATTGCTTCGAAGAGGCAACACTGGACATTAACTATCGGGCCAGTGTGGAACTTGCGCGCAAGGCGAAGAGCGCCGGCGTTGGGTCGTTCGTTTTCGCCTCAAGTTGTAGTGTGTACGGTCTGGCGGATGAAGGGCCACGCACCGAACTTTCTGCCGTGAATCCTTTGACGGCTTATGCGAAGTCCAAAGTATTCACGGAACGTGGGCTGGCCTCGCTTGCTGATTCGGCCTTCAAGGTCACGTGCTTGCGCTTCGGGACGGCCTGCGGAATGAGTGACCGGCTAAGGCTCGACTTGGTGTTGAACGACTTTGTGGCTTGTGGTGTGGCCTCGAAGCGCATTGTAATTTTGAGTGACGGCACACCCTGGCGGCCACTCATATCTGTCAAAGACATGGCACGGGCGATCGATTGGGCCATCTCCCGCCCTTCAGATGCCGGTGAGGATTTCCTGGTAGTGAACACGGGTTCCGATCTCTGGAATTTCCAAGTGAAAGATCTGGCCGCGGCAGTGGCTCGCGTGCTCTCTGGTGTCGAAGTCTCAATTAACAGTGGTGCGCAGCCCGACAAGCGGTCCTACCGGGTGGACTTCAGCCGGTTCCGGGCACTGGCTCCGAATCACCAGCCAAAAGCGGATCTCGATACGACCATACTCGAATTGAAGAAAGGACTCGAAGGGATTGGATTCCATGATTCGCATTTTCGGGACTCCGCCTATATGCGTTTGAATGTGCTGAAGAGATTGCGATCCCAGGGGTGGCTCAATGATCGACTGGAATGGTTGCCCGCAGTCAGCGGAATGCGGGGCGAAGCCAGCTCTGGAGTTGTCGACGAAACGGCTTGGCAAGTCTCTAACCCGAACATTGTCTGACGATACTCGAGGGAGAACTATAGATGGCCACGACTGATTTTATGCCTGAAACCACTGCTGCAACCGCCTCACAGCCAGTGACCTGCACGCGGATTGAGCCTACGCGCGGTTGGTCCTCGTTGAAGCTTGCCGAATTGTGGCAATACCGGGAACTCATCTACTTTTTCACGTGGCGTGACATCAAGGTTCGCTATAAGCAAACGGTGTTGGGGGCACTGTGGGCCATCATCCAGCCGTTCTTCACGATGTTGGTCTTTGCGCTGTTTTTTGGAAGGCTGGCCAAAGTGCCTTCCGACGGCATTCCCTACCCGCTCTTCAGTTACACGGCTCTGGTGCCTTGGACCTTCTTTGCCGTAGGGCTGACGCAGGCCGCCAACGGGCTCGTTCAGAACTCGAACATGCTGAAGAAGATCTATTTCCCGCGTATGGCCATGCCCCTGGGAACGGTGGTTGCAGGATGCGTCGACTTCTGCCTTGCCTTCATCGTCCTGCTCGGCATGGCGGCGTTTTACGGTGTCGTCCCCACTTGGAAAGTGGTTTGGTTGCCGTTCTTTCTTTTGCTGGCACTAATCACTTGTTTAGGTGCCAGCCTTTGGCTCAGCGCCATGAACGTGCAGTTTCGCGATGTGAAATACACTACCCCTTTCATCGTCCAATTCTGGATGTTCGCTACTCCGATTGCTTACCCGAGCAGCCTTCTCTCGGAACCCTGGCGCACCGTCTACGGAATCAATCCCATGGTTGGCGTTGTCGAGGGTTTCCGCTGGGCTTTGTTGGACGCAAAGACAGCTCCGGGACCGATGGTTGCTGTGTCTTCGATCGTTGCACTGAGTCTGTTGGTCAGTGGTGCATATTACTTCCGACGTCTGGAAAGAACGTTTGCCGACGTCGCGTAGAGGGAAACGATGACTGATATTGCCATCCGGGCAGAGGGCCTGGGCAAACAGTTCCACATCGGTCGGCTTCAACGGGGCCACAAGAGTTTCCGTGAAGTCGTAGTCGATGCTCTTCTCAGTCCCGTGCAGAGGGTGGGTAAGCTGTTACACGGACATGCCACTGGTGCTGCCGATCTCGACGACACATTCTGGGCGCTACGCGACGTCGGTTTCCAGATTAAACACGGCGAGGTTGTGGGGATCATCGGGTGCAATGGAGCAGGGAAAAGCACCCTGCTGAAGGTTCTCTCGCGGATTACCGAGCCGACGGCGGGATTTGTCGAAGTCCACGGTCGTGTAGGATCACTGTTGGAGGTAGGCACGGGTTTTCACCCGGAACTGACCGGGCGGGAAAGGATACGGGCCTCGGTGACGTCGGTGAGTACGGCCATCGCCCCCGAGATACTGATTGAGAGATTTCTGGATACTCCTGTCAAGCACTATTCCAGTGGAATGCAAACGCGGCTGGGCTTTGCCGTGGCTGCACACCTGGACCCGGAAATTCTGATTGTAGATGAGGTACTTGCAGTGGGAGATGCGGGCTTTCAAAAGAAGTGTCTGGGGAAAATGCAGGATGTTGCCAAAGGCGGGAGGACGGTTGTTTTCGTTAGTCACAACATGGGAATGGTCACGCAATTATGTAAGCGAGCCCTCTGGCTCGACGCAGGAATGCTGAGATCTGAAGGACTTCCTGAAGATATTGTCAGCCAGTATCTCGAGTCGGGGACGACCGATTCTGCCGAATGGACTGGGTCAGAAGCTTCCGCTCAGTCGAGCAAACTTATGGTCACGCGAGTGCGGATGCTGACTCAAAAGGGAGTGGTGTCTACCACCATTTCCTATGATTCTGCATTCCAGGTTGAGATTGTGTATGAGTTGTCGTCCCCCATCCGTAATCTCGTGGTGGCTTACAAGGTGATCGATGCTCGTGGGCACGTCGTGTGGGAATCGTTTGATGTTGACACGGGGTTTGAAAGCGGGCAGATACGGGAGCCAGGGATGTACGCTTCGGTCTGCAAGGTCCCTGGATGCGTTCTCCGGCCGGGACGTTACTTCCTGGGCGTGTCCTGCTGGGTCCCCCGAATGGGCATGTATGCATGTCACAACAATGTCTTGTCTTTTGAGATCACCGAAGTGGGGTGCCAGATGGATCTGCGGCGTATGGGATTGACCTGCCCTCTCCTGGAATGGGATGTGATGAAGCTGAATGACACGGTCTCTCAGGTTTCCCGTTCCTAGCAACACACGTCTTCCTGCAGAAGGTGCACGCCGCGGTATCAGGCGCTCCGTAGTTGCTAGCTGGAGCGGCGCCAGGTGAAAGGACTAGGAAGCGTAATGGCTCCTGTCCCAGTCATGACACTGGGGGATGTCCTGTCTCTCGAAACAATGTGGAATCCATTCAACGCCCGAGCCGTATGGGAACTCGCGAAAAAGCCAGCGTCTTTAGGGGGCAGACGGTTCTTGGGTACGATAACGCGCGTCGAAACACACGATCCTGTTCTGGCACTCACCTTCGACGATGGTCCCCATCCAGAGTACACCCCGCGGCTTCTTGATATTCTGGACAAGCATCAAGCGAGAGCTACGTTCTTCTGCTTGGGGAAGTTTGCAGCAAGACATCCGGAAGTGATTCGACGAGCGGCAGACGCAGGTCATGCATTGGGCAATCACACCTGGGATCACCCCTCACTTCCTTTGCTTTCGCACAGCGAACAAAACGCTCAGATACGGATGTGCGCCGATGCATTGAAGCCCTATGGATGTAGTTTGTTCCGGCCACCGTTTGGCCACCAGAGCCTCTCCTCGAGGCTCGCACTCTTGCGGAACGGCTATCGAGCCGTAGGCTGGACGCTGGATGCTGGAGACTGGCGGCATAGGAGCGCCGATCCGATCCTCGAGCAGGTCCAGCCACATATTCGACCTGGTATGCTGCTCGTATTTCACGACCGAATCGCACTCAGCAGTCAATCACCGGCCCAGTTCAATAGGGAGCCCACCTTGGAAGCAATTAGTCGCCTTCTGGAACGGCTTCATGGAAGCTACCGGTTTGTCACACTCCCCGAGTTGTTTAGAAGCGGACATATTGTGTGCAAGAATTGGTACCGTACAGCGGGCGCATCGTGGACCACGCAGCCGAGGTTCAGCGACGAATGAAGGACAGATAAGATCGATAGAATCCAGACGGAGTTCGCGAAGGTACAGTCCGATATGGCTCGCGGGAGCGTGCTGCCTGAATGGACTGATTTGGCATCTGTCAAAGAAACTTCTTGTTATTAATACCATGACCCACCACAGGAGAGACATTATGTCCGAAGAGAAGTCTGGTGAGAAAGTGAGGACACTCAGCGTTATTGTCCCATACTACAACGCTGCGACAACCATCGGTGCTCAAATGGAAGCCCTCGCACGCCAACGGTGGGACGGGTGGTGGGAAGTAATCTGTGTTGACAACGGCTCAATTGACGACACTTTGCGGATTGTAGAGAAATATAGAGATAAACTCCCGCATCTTCGTACCATGGAGGCTTCGACTGTGCATACGCAATACCATGCAATGAACGTTGGGGCACGTGCTGCGAAGGGTGAGGCACTGCTTTTCTGTGATGCGGACGACGAGGTGGGGGAGGGGTGGTTGGCAGCAATGGCTGAGGCGCTTTCCACACACGATTTTGTTGCTTGCCGAACAGAAAGCAAGAAGCTCAATGCACCTTGGCTTGCCAGAGGTCGTGGTTCGTCGCAGGGAAACGGCCTTCACAAACTGAGATTTGCTCCTCAGTTGTCCTACGCAGGGGGTGGGACCATGGGGATCAAGCGCTCTCTCCTGCTTGATGTTGCCGGCGGATTTGATGACAACATGCGGCACTGCGGTGATACGCTGCTCTCTATTCAACTTCAGTTGGCAGGGAAAGAGATACACTTCGTTCATGACGCAGTTCTCCACCTCCGCCATCGTGAAACCTTCTGGGGGGGCTTCCGTCAAGGATTCGGCTACGGTGAATATCAGTCGATCCTATACAAGAAATCAATAGCGCTCGGCGTTCCAAAGATTCCTCGGCCTTGGGAGTTGGGGATGCGTGGGTGGCATGAGTTCTTGGCCATGCTCCCTCGGGTGCGGAGCAAAGCCAGTTTTGCCGGCCTTGCTTGGCGTTTTGGATGGCAACTTGGACTTTTGAGGGGCAGTATCAAACATCGCGTTGCCTACTTTTGAGGACGATCGCAGGCTAGGAGCTTTACAATGAATGAAAATGGGGGACCGAGAAACCATCCAATGTGCCGATCTTGTGGAACGCCGTTGCGCCACACATTTGTGGACCTGGGGCTGTCGCCACTGGCCAACAGCTACGTGAAGGGCGAGCAACTGAATCGAGGGGAGCTTTTCTATCCCTTGCACGTCTACATCTGCCGTAACTGTCTGCTGGTCCAGGTCGAGGTGTTTGAGACTCCGAAGCAGATATTCAGCGATTACGCCTATTTTTCGTCCTACTCGGAAACCTGGCTGCAGCATGCCAGGACCTATGTCGACCGGGTAACGGAGCGATTCGGACTAGGCCCCGAGAGTCACGTTGTGGAACTGGCCAGCAACGACGGTTACCTTTTGCAGTATTTCGTTAAAAAGGGAATTCCGGTTCTCGGCATCGAACCTGCTGTCAACGTCGCAAAAGCGGCCATCGAAAAGGGAGTGCCGACCCTCATGCAATTCTTCGGGTCGGACATGGCCCGGCAACTGGCTTTGGAAAACAAGAAGGCCGACCTGCTGATCGGGAACAACGTGCTGGCCCATGTCCCCGATCTGAACGATTTTGTGAGGGGAATGAAAATTGTGCTCCAGCCACACGGCGTCATTACCATGGAATTCCCGCACCTGATGCGCCTGGTGGAGGAGAATCAGTTCGACACCATCTACCACGAACACTTTTCCTACTTCTCCTTCCACACGGTCCGCCACGTTTTTTCAGAGCGAGGACTGGTGATTTTCGACGTGGAAGAACTGCCTACGCACGGGGGCTCGCTGCGGATCTACGCGCGCCATGCGGAAGATGACACGAAGCCCATCACCTCAGCGGTCTGCAGCCTTGCTTCCCGCGAAGAAAGCGTTGGCTACACGAGCCTGGGGCATTACCTTTCGTTTGAGGAAAAGGTTAAGGAAACGAAGCGGCACCTGCTGGCATTTCTGGTCGCCGCGAAGGACTCCGGCAAGAAGATTGTCGCCTATGGGGCCGCAGCCAAGGGGAACACGCTGCTGAACTACTGCGGCATCCGGACGGATTTCATCGATTATGTAGTCGACCGGAGCCCGCAAAAGCAGGGTCTGTTCCTTCCTGGGACCCACATTCCCATCTTGCCGCCCAGCGAAATTGAGAAAACGCGGCCCGATTATCTGCTCATTCTTCCCTGGAACCTGAAGGATGAAGTGATGCAGCAGATGAATCACATCCGTTCCTGGGGCGGACAATTCGTCGTCCCAATCCCCGAAGTTCGAGTGTGTCCATGAAATTCGCCGAAACTCCGCTCAAAGGCGCCTACACCGTGGAGATTGAGCCCATTGCGGATGAGCGGGGATTCTTTGCGCGGACCTGGTGCGAGAGGGAGTTCAGCGACCAGGGCTTAAATCCCTTACTGAAACAAGCTTCCGTCTCCTTCAATCACAAGAAAGGAACCCTTCGTGGGATGCACTATCAGACCGATGGCCATCAGGAGTGCAAACTGATCCGGTGCTCCGCCGGAGCCGTTTTTGATGTCATCATCGACCTGCGGAAGGACTCTCCGACGTTTATGAAGCACTTCGCAGTAGTCCTGAGTTCGGAAGACCATCGAATGCTCTATGTTCCCGAAGGTTTTGCGCACGGGTTTCAAACCCTCACTGATGGCACGGAATTGTTCTATCAGATTTCCGAGTTCTACAGCCCGAAACACGCCGCGGGGGTCCGCTGGAACGATCCGGCCTTTGCCATCAAGTGGCCAGAACCGCCACGGGTGATTTCTGCCCGTGACCAGGCCTTCCCTGATTTTAGTCCGGAGAGAAACCGCCAATGAGTCTTCCTGAACTGAGCGAAGCCGTTCGCCCTGCTGACCCGGGCCAGGCGATGCTTGGCCTGATGGCAGACTTATATCCCATCTGCAGGAGCATTACGGGCGATGGCGTGCGTCAGACGCTGAAACGGATTCGGCAACACATTCCAATCGAGATCCATGAAGTGCCCAGCGGAACGAAGGTGTTTGACTGGGTCGTTCCTCGCGAATGGAATATCCGGGGGGCGTATATCAGGAACGCCGGCGGAGAGACCATCGTCGATTTCCGTGATTCTAACCTTCACGTGGTCAGTTACAGCGTTCCGTTTCGGGGCAGGATCGGTTATCACGAACTCAAGCAGCATCTTTTCAGCCTGCCGGAGCACCCGGATTGGATTCCGTATCGGACCACCTATTACAGGGAAAACTGGGGCTTCTGCATCACCCATCGACAATTAACGGAATTGAAGGAGGACGAAGAATACGACGTTTGTATCGATTCGACTCTGGCGCCGGGTAGCCTGACCTATGGAGAGCTTTGCCTGCCGGGCGATACATCCGATGAGATTCTGATTTCCTGCCACGTGTGCCATCCTTCGCTATGCAATGACAACCTTTCGGGAATCGCTCTGGCCACATTTCTTGCCAGGCACGTGCGCGAGATGCATACTCGCTACACTTATCGATTCCTCTTCATTCCGGGGACGATTGGATCGATCACGTGGCTCGCGCAGAACCGCGACAACGCGTCCCGGATCAAGCACGGGCTGGTGGTTGCTTGCGTTGGCGATCCGGGCAAACTGACCTACAAGAAAAGCCGACAGGGAAACGCCGAGATCGATTGCGCTGTCCAGCACGTCTTGAAACATGCGGCGAGTGAGTACGAAGTTCTGGATTTCGTCCCGTACGGCTATGATGAGCGCCAATATGGATCTCCGGGATTCAACCTGCCGGTCGGCTCACTGACCCGGACGCCGCACGGCCGCTATCCGGAATATCACACTTCCGCCGACAACCTGAATTTCGTGCGGCCCGAATCCCTGGTGGATTCCCTCGAAAAGTATCAATTGGTCCTCGATGTACTCGAAGGGAACCGCCGGTATCGAAATCTGAATCCTTATTGTGAACCTCAACTTGGCAAACGGGGGCTGTACGGATCGGTTGGCGGACAAGTGGACCGGCATTCGCGGGAGATGGCTCTGCTGTGGGTATTGAATTTGTCCGACGGAGAGCACAGTCTGCTCGATATCGCCGAGCGCGCGAATCTGGAATTTCGCCACATTCAGCAGGCGGCAAAGGCTCTGCTGGGATGTGGTTTGCTTGAGGAATGCCTGGGCTTGAGAGAAGAAGCGGAAGTTACCACCGGGGACGCATCGTAAAGTGCCATTTACACAGGACAAGGTGGCTGTTGTGACCGGCGCGAGCAGCGGTGTAGGCAAAGCGCTGGCTTTGCGCCTGGCGGCCGAAGGTGCCACCATATGCCTTGTTTCCCGGAACGTGGCAAAACTGCAGGCAGTTCTTGATTCCGCGCCGCGAGAAAAGGAAAGGCTGCGCCCCTATGTGGCCGACCTCACTGTGGATGCTGAGATCAGGCAACTCACGACACAGCTTGAACACGACTTCGGGCACGTGGACATCCTGGTGCATTCAGCTGGCGTGATTTCGTTGGGACCCGTGCAATCATCGCCCGTCGAGGATCTTGACTCTCAATACAGGTGTAATGTTCGTGGGCCTTACCTTTTGACCCAGGCTTTGCTCCCAACGCTCCGGGCTCGCCGGGGCCAGGTTGTTTTCATCAATTCGAGCGCAGGCAACTCGGCCAAAGCAAACGTGGGACAGTATGCCGCCAGCAAACATGCACTTAAAGCGCTGGCAGATTCCCTGCGGGAGGAAGTTAATGCCGACGGGGTCAGAATCCTGAGCGTTTATCTGGGACGGACGGCCACCCCGATGCAGCAGGAGGTTCATCGTTTCGAAGGCAAAGCCTACCGGGGCGAGCGTCTGATTCAACCGGAAGAGGTGGCCGCTCTGCTGGCTGGGGTGCTCAGCATTCAACAGAGTGCTGAAATCACAGAGATCACTCTCAGGCCAATGCTGAAACCCCTTCAGGGATGAAGGTCTGGCTGCAAACCGGCCAGGCGCGACGAGACAAATGGAGGATGACGATGCAAAAGCAACCGTATTCAGCGCGGCTCACCAGGTCCTTGCGTACCCGAGGCTTACTCGGCCTTTTCAAGCAAGCCTGGATCCGCTTCTGGATGCTTTTCGTCGGGACAGGACCGGCGGGGCGCCTTGCCGCCTGGCTGGTTACCTGGTTCGCGCCGCCTCACTATGAAAGGTGGGCGCTACGTTTCTTGAATCCGAAGGGTTTTGTGGCGCCGAGCGCCACTTTGTATGGAAAGGACATTTCCCTTGGACCCAATATTTTTATCGACGATTACGCTCTGATCTGTCAGAACGAAGATGGCGGCCCTATCAATATCGGCGCAAAAGTGGCTATTTCCCGAAATGCCATCATCCAAACTTCACGGGGTGGCAGCGTGACCGTCGGTGAGAAGACAAGAATCCAGCCTAACTGCTTTTTCTCTGCAGCTGAAGGGTCGATCCGGATCGGTGCGGACGTAGGTGTAGCTCCCTACTGCGCGTTCTACCCACACGATCACGGTACGGCTGAAGGGCAGCCGATCGGAGCGCAACCTCTGGTTGTCAAGGGGGACATCGTGGTGGAAGACGGGGCATGGCTAGGGCACGGAGTAACTGTGCTGAGCGGAGTGAGGATCGGCAAGGGTGCTGTGATTGGCGCCGGCTCTACTGTTGCCAATGATGTTCCTGACGGCGCGGTTGCTTGGGGGGTTCCGGCAAAGGTTTTCATGAAGCGTAGGAATTCAACCCAAGTCATGCCATTAAAAGAAACTTGCGTCACCGGGCGAGCCAATACAGGCAAAGGTGTGCTCTAGCGCTCACTTCCTGCCGGTCGAGCCAGCTAGAGCCAAACCTCTGACGATTGCTCGCCTGCGCTTTGGGATGTGGACTTGCGTTTCCATCGAGGTGTTATATGAAAACGGAAAAAATTGCCGCAGGCACAGTGACCAGCTCTCACGAAATGGCAAGTGAAGTCAGGCGATTGGCGCAAGCCGGATCCGTACCCCAGGCACGCGCTCTCCTGGCTCGGTTCTGGAAAAACAACGCCGGACTGGCTGCTGCAGGGTTTGTAAATTCCGTGTTTGAGGAACTCCGTGGCGCCGAGTTGTCATTGGCCAGCGTTCGGTTGGCAATCCTCCGCTCCTGTACTTTCGAACCCCTGATTTCCTTGCTGCGAGCGGAAGGATATCTTGGCGGCATGGATATTGTGACGTACCTATCCGAATTCAATACTTACGCTCAAGAAATTCTGGAGCCAGGCAGCCCGCTTTACGCACACAAACCGGATGTAGCCATCCTTGCCGTCCAGACAAGAGACATTGTGCCGGCACTCTGGACTGGTTTCGCCGATCTTCGCCCCCAAGATGTTGAAAGATTACAGACAGAAGCGATCGAGAGATTCCGAAACTGGATCGAGATGTTTCGTAAATTCAGCAATGCCAGTTTGATTGTCCACACACTCGAAGTTCCTCCCTGGCCGCAACGAGGCCTGCTGGACGCCCAGACCGAAACTAGCCAGGCGGGAGCTATCCGCCACATTAATGCAGCGTTGGCGGAATTGGCGCGTGAGACAAAGGGCGTCTACATGCTGGACTATGACGCATTGGTAGCGCGTCATGGACGGCTGACATGGGCGGACGAGGAGAAGTGGCTTACTGTCCGATTGCCGATGGCAGCGCCGAACATGCTTCCCCTGGTGAAAGAGTGGCTTCGTTTCCTTCATCCACTGTCAGGCAAAATTGCCAAAGTGCTTGTCCTTGATCTGGACAACACTCTTTGGGGTGGCACTATCGCGGAAGACGGGATGGCAGGAATCAAACTGGGCGCTGAACACCCAGGAGCTGCCTACCAGGCACTTCAGCGGGTAGCGCTGGATCTGTACCGCCGAGGAATCCTGCTGGCAGTCTGCAGCAAGAACAATGGCGAAGATGCTTTGGCAGTCCTCAATGAGCATCCGGGAATGATTCTGAGGCCAGAGCATTTTGCCGCAATGCGCATCAATTGGCAGCCGAAGCCGCAGAATCTTCTGGAAATCGCAGATGAGTTGAATCTTGGTCTCGACGCCCTTGCTTTTCTCGATGATGAACCGGTCGAGCGGGAACGAGTGATGCAGGAAGTGCCCGAAGTCTGGGTCATCGATCCCGGTGTCCATCCGACGGAACTGGCCCGTATCGTGCGGGAAATGCCTATTTTTGAACGACTCTCACTTTCTGAGGAAGACTCGCGGCGTGGTGCACTCTATGCTGCCGAACGCCAACGGCGCGACTTCGAACATGCATGTTCGTCGGCCGAAGACTTCTATCATTCTTTACAGCAACGAGTCGAAATCGCGCCCGTGACCCCCGTGACCCTAGCTCGCGTGGCGCAACTCACCCAGAAAACAAACCAGTTCAACATGACAACGCACCGGTATACGGAACAGCAGATCCAGGAACTGAGCGATAGCCCTGACTGGCACGTGCTGTCTTTGCGCGTTCGCGACCGCTTTGCCGATAACGGTCTGGTCGGCGTAGCGATCACTCGAGATGACCACGTCTCGGTCGAGATTGATACATTCCTGCTAAGTTGCCGGGTTATCGGACGAACCGTCGAGACCGCCCTCTTGGCCCATCTTGTCCAGCAGGCTCGGTTCAGGGGCATCCGCTTCGTGCAAGCGTCCTGTAATTTCACGAAAAAGAATCTCCCGGCTCGTGACTTCTATCGTCGGCACGGATTTCAGTGCCTGGAAGAAACCCATGAAAGATCAGTCTGGCGACTGGATCTCGCCACAGCCGACGTTAGGTTCCCAGAATGGATTTCCTTGATGGAGGAAGCTGCATGACCGTAGATACGATTGAGCAGGTGAGGGCGATTGCTTCTGACGTTTTCGGTATGTTCGTACAGGAAGAATCCGGTGGCGCGCCCCCCGAGAACAGCGACGACTGGGATTCCATGCTGCGGCTGAACTTAGTGCTGGCCCTTGAAGAGCATTTCGGAGTTGAGTTACTCCGGAAGAGATCGAAGGGATGAAAACGCTGGCTGATTATGCCGTGGTGTTGATAGGGAAGCAAGGGCAGCGTCCGGGAGAAGCGCAAGTGGTTTTCTGAGGTGGAGTGAAAAGTTCGTTCTCTTCTGCTTGTTTGGAAGGCGAGGGCACAACTCCCTGACAATAAGAGGCGTGCCGCGGCGACTGAGTGCAGCGAAGCCGGTGTGAACGGAAGTCGTTATGAAGGGAGTGTTTGTGTTCGCTGGCCCCGGCAGCTGTTGTTTTCCGTTAAACAAGGCGCCGAGCGGCAATTACGAGCGGCATTACGAAGCATTCTATGAGCCGGGGGATGATTATCCGGCGTTCAGATAAGGGCTGGCGGAGGGTGAGAGGATGGTTTCAACAACACTACTGATGAAAAATGCTGATGCGCAATGTGATGTCCTGAGGAGATTTCGAGCCCGAGTTCAGGAGCGAACGGCGCGGGTCGGGGTTGTGGGAATGGGATATGTAGGACTTCCCATCGCCCTTTTATTTGCCAGGAAAGGATTTCAAACCACCGGGTTCGACATTGATCCCGCAAAGATTGATTCACTCCGTCACGGGAAT
>JARRJI010000095.1:0-6072 GCA_037379595.1 Acidobacteriota bacterium
GAAGAACCTGCAACAGGTACCCAACGATCCTCTTCATCTCAGTTCCCCTTTGTAGAAGGTATGAATTCCTGCGTTCATGAAATTTGCGAAAACGAAGCATATCACACGCACACGCCGATGCAAGCTCGACGCTGCTGTCCCGCCAATCTATACTTGCTGTTTGTGGTTTACGGCAGGACGGGCCTTCAAGGCCGGCTGCACTTGCACTTGAATCAAAGGATTCCGGCCTGCAGGAAACCGTGCCACCTGCCGTCGGTAGAAGAGCTTATTTCCCCGCCACCGCGTGGCCCACTCGCCGCATCCACTCGAGTTCGTCGCTGTTCATCGGACCCATGTGCAGGGCTATGAGTGCGTGCTGCGTCTCGCCCGTGTCTGCCGGGCCGGTCACGCACACGTCCACCTCGGGACGGCTCAGCACGTACCGATAGCAGTCGGCGGCGGTTGGCACGATCTCCGATTTGGGAATGCGGTGCGTGCCAGGAAGAATTCCCTGCAGCGGCGCCTGGCCCAGCAATTGCCGCCAGCTTGTGGCCGTGAACGCCACCATGCCGGGCCGGTCGGCCTCGGGCAGTTTGGGAAAGATGTCCTGTTCAGCGCCCGGGTGTGCGGCGTTGTAACGGAAATGGACGACGTCGAAATCGCTTTCGGCAGCAATCCGGGGGACGAGCGACCGTTTGTGTGTTGAGACACCCAGGAACCGCGTCAGGCCCCGCTCTTTCAGCCTCCGCGCCGCGTCGAGAATTCTTGCGGGCACCGGCTTGTTCCAAAGCCCCAGCAGCAGGACGTCTGTGTAGTCGAAGCTCAGAGTCCGCAGTGCGCGCTCAAGGCTCAGGCTCAGCAGGCTGCCGACGCGCGTGTAGGATTCGACGACCAGAACCATCCGCTCGCGTTTGGCCCGCAGGCGCTTCAGCGCGGCGCCGAACGAATCGCTGCGCCGGCTTCCCCAGAACATGTAGTTCACGCCCTGCTCGAAGGCCTGCTCAACCGCAATCCCCGGAACTCCGTAGCCCGAAGCAATGCCCAGCCGCCCCACTTCCAGACCGGTCCGTCCCAGAATCGCGCGCTCGAAACCGCCAGCCGGTTGATCCGCCATGAATGCCATAATAGCGCGGGTCTGCCAGCTAGCGGTAGATGCTCTGAGGTTTTCTCAACGTGGAGACTTTGTGTGGCAGATGCTACGAACTCGCGGAACTAAGGTCAGGGCGCGAGCGGTGGCATCCTATCAGCCTCACTATCGTTCGCCGCCCTGCAGGAGAGCGAGGAGCCGGAGGATTTCGAGGTAGAGCCAGACCAGGGTGATCATCAGCGCGAAGGCTCCGAACCACTCCATGTACTTGGGCGCGCCGGACTCTGCGCCGCGCTGGATGGCGTCGAAGTCGAGGATCAGGTTCAAGGCCGCGATGCCGACCACGAGGAGGGAGAATCCGATTCCGATGATGCCGTTGCCGAAAATCCCGGGAATCTGCACGCCGAAAATGCCCAGCACAAAAGAGGCGACATAAACGAGAACGACGCCGCCCGTGGCCGCAAACACTCCCACTTTGAATTTTTCGGTTGCCCGGATCAGGCCGGATTTGTAAGCGGCGAGCATGCAGAGCAGCACGCCGAACGTAAGTCCGACGGCCTCCAGAACAATTCCATGATAGAGGGCGGAGAACATGGCAGAGGCGCCGCCCAGAACCAGTCCTTCGAGCAGTGCATAGACCGGCGCGGTGATGGGCGACCAGTTCTGCTTGAAGACGGTGACCAGGGCTACAATCAGTCCGCCGAAGGCGCCCACCATGATGTAGGGGCCTACAGAAGCGGGATTGCCCGAGGTGTAAAACATTCGCCAGACCCAGGCCGCGGACGCGAAGGCGAGCAACAGCAACAGGCCCGTCTTGTTGACGGTCCCCTGGATGGTCATGTTCTCGCCGTAGTCGATTGCCCCGGCGTACCCGCCAAACGAGCGTCCTTTGAGCACCGGATTCCTGGTTTCCATGCTTCGATCCTCCTCTTCGTGAGGTTAGCATGCGGCCGTGCAAAAAGGAAAGGTGTAGCGTACACGATTGGGGGCAGGCGCACTTCCGCTTTGTAGAAACGTTCCGGCGGAACGTCTCATTCCTGGCTGCAAGAGGCTCCCATGACGAATTTTCTTGACACCCAGCTACGGTGAGTGTAGACTAGCTATGTGTGGCATCGAACGCCGGACTTCATGCGACACGACAAAAAGAACCTGGAAACGATGGTTACGGGCAATTGCAGTTATCCGGCACAGTGATGTTCAGGCAAATTGTTGAAATTCAATGTATTAGAAAATTCCGCGGCCATCCGGATGCAAAAAAGAGGAAAAAAGAATACATTTTTTGAAAAAACAAAGCGGGAGAGTTGTTGAAAATAAAGGAAAGCAGAAACAAAGCTGGCTATGTTGTTGAAAATAATAGAAAAGCCAAAAAACAAACCGGAAACAAACCGGAAAACAAACCTAAAACGGACCCAAGCCCGCCGACCCTGTTTGCCAGCCGCTGGCTAGCCTTTTTCGCTTCAGTGAGTAACCACGAACCCTACGCTGAAATCCCCGAAACTTTGGACCACAATCGGACGTCGCTGCCGGAGTAATGGGCGGTCTAACGACCCTCAGATGCGGACCGTCTTGAGGTAGTGAAGGTCTTCGACGATCTGCTCGTGTGCGCGGTCGCTCTCGTCTTCCACGTAGTAGCGCTTCACGCCCACGCGTTCGGCCTCTCGCAGGATAGCGGGAATATCCATGCGTCCGGTGCCGATCGGCACATCCCAACTGAGCGGCTCCCCGCCTGTGTAGTTGTGGGTGGGCGGGCCTTTCTTCATATCTTTCAGATGCATCAGCCGCCAACGGTTCGGGTACTTCTTCAGATAGGCGACGGGACTTTGCCCGGGGTCGACCACCCAGAAGATGTCCATCTCAAAGCTTACGTATTCGGGGTTGGTTTCCTTGACAAGCGTGTCGAAAAGCGGATGCCGCTTGTAGGGCTGGAACTCGTAGCCGTGTGTGTGATGGCTGAAGTGCAGCCCTTCGGCGCGGAGTTGCTTGCCCCACTTGTTATAGAGTTTGGCGGTGTCGCGGCAAAGCTCGATGGTGAACGGCCCATTGTGGGGAATCCAGGCGTTGACCACGTTGGTGGCTCCCAGCGTGTGGGCATTCTCAGCCACCGTGCCGAGATCCGTCTTGAACTGGTCGTAGGTGGCAATCGTGCTTGTGCAGGGCAGGCCTACCTCATCCAGCAGGGAGCGGTACTCTTTGGCCGTCAGGCCATAAAGCTCAGGCGCCTCCATCTCCGTGTATCCAACCTGCTTGCCGTAAGCCATCGCCGCTTTCACGGAAGCCGCATCGCCTGATTTAATCTGGTGGCGGAGGCTGTATAGCTCCAGCCCGAACGGCCCGCGGAAAACGTGCGATTGCTGGGCTGCAATGCTGTCTTTCACAGGAGCCAGTGCTCCCGCCAGCCCCGCTCCGATCACACCCAAAAACTGCCGTCGCGAATTCATCTCCCCATCCTCCCTTTGTTTCCTGGCTCTCTTTGGGCTTCAGTAGACCACGTCGACACCCTGCTGTGAGAGACACCATTATACGCCCTGACTTTGCGCGTGGAGCACCGACTTCAATTTTTCAGAGGGAGTCCGGAACCAACGGCCGCGGGGCGGTCGCTAGCGCGTACGCACCGCTCGGCGACCACCGATCAGCCGGGCGGGAAGTGTGATGATGGCTATCAGAAGCGCAAGCACGCCTTCGACGGCGATGCCGAGTATTCGGAAGGGCAGCAAGAGGAGCCACACGAAAGGATAAAGCACCAGCGCCAGCAGGGCCAGCGGCCAGCATAGGACCAATAGAATGCACCAAAGCAGAAACTTGATCATTGCACCGTACCTCAAACTCATATACGCACCAGGGACGGGACGTGTTCCCTCAAGTTTAAAGCGCGAAGGAACATCACATATTCGTCGCGACGGCAGGTTCTTTCTCCGAGTTGTCGGCCATTCACGCTTCGGTTCGCCCTGCGGCCAGGACAGCCTCGTCCCCATCTGGATCGTGAATAGTCGAGATAGTTGCGCAATCAGATGGTCAAGGGTATAGTATCCGCCGACCCAGGTAGTTCACAGAGTCTAATAAGTGACCGATGCTTCAACTTAACTGATCCGATTTGCCTGGAGGCGAGCTCATGGGGCGTCCTCGATTGGATATTTCGGCCCTTCGCAGCCGCCGCTTGCCGCGGCTGCCGCGGGCGAATCTTACCGCCATTGAGTTGCTGGATAATCAGTCGCGCCTTTCGCTGACGCGCCGTGAAATGCTGGGATTGGCGGGAACGGCCGCAGTCGGCATACCACTCAAATTCGGGTCGTCGCAAGGCCGCCTGCAATTTGTCCCCGGCCACAAGCGTGTTGCCTTCAGGCTGGACGGCAGGGAACGATGGGTGATTGATACCCGCCGGTTTGCCGGCACTCCGGCGCTTCGGGTAAACCGCGGCGGCGAACTGATCCGGATCGCGCTCATCAATGCACGCTATCCGGGCACGCGCTTGCCGGCGGACATGGAGTGCAAGCTGGTACGCGGCCCGGCCGGCTGGCGGATGCATCTCAGGATGGCTTTGGGAGGGTTCAACGGGGAAGCGCCCTTTGAGCGCTGGCTGCGGAGTGAAGCGGCGCTGCGGTCGGTCGTCCACCTTCATAAGAATGTTGGGGGACTGGGGGATTTATCCAGTCTGGCTCTAACCGGTCGCGCACAAGCTGAATTCTTGCCCAACTGGACGTTCCGGCTGGAGGGGGAAGGAATCGCGCGGCTCAATGGCTTCGGAGGCGAGACAGTTTCCGATTCTCTGGATGTTGCTCTGCTGAATCCTGGCGAGCCCAGCATTGTCAGCAGGCCTCGGGAGCGGCGAACTCTGCTGGCTATGAACCGGGGCGGCCGCTCGTGGCCGTTCCAGCCAATTCTCGGTCCAGAGAACGAATCGAACTTTCAAGTTTCTGACACCGCGTTTGACCGCATTCGAATTGAAACCGGGGAAGATGCAAGCCGCGGCACTGAGCAGGTTCTGGTTGCGGAATCCCAGAGCGAGCAGTCGCGGATTTCCTTTGTCCCCAAAGGTGATTTTGGGGCAAGCGATGGCAAGCCATTCCGTCTGCATCTGCGCAACGCACGCTACGCAATCACGGCAGACTCTGCCGGCCAACAGGCCGCTCTGGTTGCGAATTACGGGCGTGAGTCCTCCTGGGTTCATGCGGAAGGTTGCAGCTTTGAAATCGGCGACAGCGCAGACGCGCCCGTTTTTGAAGCTGTCAGCCTGAACGGGAAAGCGCCACGGATAAACTGCACACCAGCATTGAATCAGATCGCTGCACCGTTGCCTGGAGTTATTGTTCAGGCCCGACCTGTCCTGGAAGGGACACAACTGGCCTTTCTGGGCGGACAGGACACGAGAAGAGTTATCATCCGCCGCGAGCAAACCACTCATCAACAATCGCAGCCCAGGAACATTCGTATACCCCACATCCGGCTTGGGACCGTCAGAGTTGTGCAACAACGCGGGAGAAGAAAAAAGAAGGCATTGTCGCAAGCCCGGATGCCGAGGCGGCAGGGGCCAAGTTTCAGCTTCGACCTGATTCGACCCGATGACTTGCTGGCCCTCACCTTCAATTTCTACAACATGAGTATCTCGGCAGGCGGCGGGACGCCGAGCCTGGTGCGCGTGCAGCCCAATCAGCCGGCCTATCTGGTAGTACAGTTCGGACCACAGCACATTGCTGAAGAAGCTTTTTTCGAAGCTAGTACTGCACAACCTTTGCCCAAGAGTGCCAATCCACCTATTTCATCGCGACTGGCTGGCGAGAGCCGGCTGGCGTTCATCGTGCCTGACGGCGTCGCGGAAATCCCCTATAATCTGGAATCTCTCCTGAACTGGGCGCAATTTGAGCAGAGCGTTACACCCCTTGCAACTCCACCGCTCAAGCCTCTCGTTTTCTCACAGCCTGCAGCTACGGGATCGGCGAAGGCAGTCAAGGAACCACAGGTTCATGCGATTCAAAGTTCGCCCCAGTATTACCAGCGGGTTCAGCCGCTCA
>JARRJI010000095.1:6082-23145 GCA_037379595.1 Acidobacteriota bacterium
CGACCATTGTGGCGCAGACAGAGTTGTCGCAGTCACAGGTCATTCGAGAACAGCTTCTCAAAGTAAAAGGACCTGAAGATTTTCAGACCGCGATCGAAGCTCCTTACCGGATTATTCTTTCACCCAGCTATTATGCGGGCTGGGCGCACTCGACAAAGCCGGTCAAGCACGGCGAGGCCACCGAACTCTGGCACACGCGGCTGGGAGTCAGATCGCAGCAGGGGATGGTCGATGAGCTGGACGAGTTCTACCGGACGGTGCGCGCCGTCTGGGCCACAGATTACCAGACAGGGTGCCTGACTAACACCAGGGACTCAACCCCTTTCCTGACTCCGGCCATCAATACGCGGCAGCGCTACGAAATTGTAAGACTCTCTTCCGACCCCACCGTCACAACTGCTTCCAACAGGAAATACATCCCGCAGCCCATCCAGGTCAACCGACTGATGCTTTCCACGATGGGTGCCTGGTTGAATATCAATGGCGCCTGGGAGCCGCCGGAAGATGTCCGCGAACCGGCATGCCAGGGCGGGAAATTCTCTTTTAATGTCGAGAGTTGGCGGCACATAGCAGCCATGGGGCGGGACCAGTACGTGCGGATCGTGGAGCGCGGTTATCTGTTTCCCTTCGGCCATCGCGCGGTGAAGATTACCATTACCGAGCGCAAATTCAACCGAACACCTTCTGGAGACGTGGCTGCTTATCTCCGCCAGCAGATCTTTGTGGTCGTGAGGGAGCACGAGAAGAGTTATCCAGCCGCTGGACAACCCCATCCCCAGGGACCCAGGATTCCATTCCAGACTGTCCGCATCGGCACCCTGAGCACTCCAGCGCTGGACAAGCCAGTCGGCATCCTGGCGGGAGAGGCCGCCTTCTGGCCGCGTGTCGATCATCAGGATTTCCAATTCAAGATGGTTGGAGTGGACTGGGAAGGGAATACGGCAGAGTTTACAGCGCCCCTGATTTTTGTATTAGCCGATTCTGCGCGAAACACAGACCAATTGAAGGCCGTCTTTAAGTCCTACAATATCGAGTCTGCCGCTCCCCGGCGCGAGCGTCCCTTCCTTGGACAGAAGGTGGCCTACGCAAAAAACAAACTGCCGGGCGACACAACGTTTGAAACCAATTCCATGTCTTTCTTGGGCGAAGCGCCGGAAAATCCAAGGAGTGTTCCGACGGGCCAGCCTTATTTTTATCCAGCTATCAGCCAGTCGGCGGTTCGCATCGCCACGGTTGAGCAACTTAGCGGGCGGAATGCGGCAACCAGCATTCAGTACGACTCAACCTACCTCGCGCATGGGATTGAATCGGCCGCGAACCAGGGTCAGGTGTTTGCCAGGCTGGTAAGCTCCGTCCCGCTGATGTTTGGAGGTTCGGGAGGCAGTTCCGACAAGGTGGGAGGCCTGTTGACGCCCAGCATGGATATTTCCGGATTGTCGCGTCTGCTGGGCCCCGTAGCCGGAGACGTGGCCACCATAACCAGCGGAATATTCGATCCCAAGCAGTTCTTCAAGTCCGCCCTGGACGCCAAGCTGCTGGGCGACATTTCCCTCGCGGACGTGATCAGCGAAATCAATAATTTTTCTTCGGCGATTGAGAAGGTCCCGAAATTCATTTCAAGCCGCCTTCCTAATGCGGTGGTGACCAGCTTCACCTGGCAGCCGGAGGTCCTGGATGTTTCCGCCGAGCCGGGCAAAGACCCGTATTTCAAAGTCACGGGCGACCGGAGCCAGGCGTTGACGGTGAACGCCAAGCTGACCAAGACGCTTGACAACAAGCCACCCAGCTACGAAGTCAGCGCGGCGTTGAAAAGTTTTACGTCAGCGCGGACCTGGCGGGGGTCGAATTTACGGGACCGCTCACGTTCGTCAATGCGTTAAAAGACCTGATCCCGACCAGTGGATTCCAGGACCCGCCCAGCCTGGATGTGACGGCTCAGGGAATCGACCTGGGCTACACGCTGGGGTTACCACCGGTCAGCATTGGGGTGTTCAATCTCTCGAATGTGAGTCTCGCGGCGCAACTGAATATCTATTTCACAGGCGATCCCATCACCTTTGAGTTCGATTTCTGCCAGGAACACCATCCGTTTCTCCTTACCGTTTCTCTTTTCGGCGGGGGAGGGTATTTCGGGCTCACGCTCACGCCCGGCGGCATCCAGCGCATGGCTGCTGAATTCGAGTTCGGTGGGAACTTTTCTCTCAACATTGGAGTGGCCAGCGGCGGCGTTTATGTAATGGCGGGGCTTTCCTACCAGCACGCGAACGGAAACACGGAACTGACCGGTTACCTGCGATGTGGTGGAGCACTGGAAGTTCTGGCCATCATCACGGTCTCGGTGGAATTCAAGATGGGCATGAAGTACATCTCGGCCGGCAATAAAGTCTGGGGCCGGGCCACGCTGACCGTGGAAGTTAAGGTTCTCTTCTTCAGTAAGAGTGTGGACTTAACAGTGGAGCGCCAGTTCGCGGGCGGCGGCACGCAGAATGCGGCCCTGTTTGGCGCCGGCGCACCGTATCCCCTGGGGCCGACTCCGGTGCATTTTGTGGATGAAATGAACTCCGTCGACTGGCAGCTTTACTGCGAAGCCTTTGCGTGAAAGGGAAATATTCATGGCGAAGAAGCAAACCATTATCTGGACCGCCTTGCCGAACGGCATCGCCAACGGACAACTACAACTTTCCGTCTTCGTCTCGCCACGACTTCAAACGGACGAAGGGTTGCCCCGTCCGACCTTGAGCCAGTTTGATGATTTCATGAACTGGCCAAACAAGATCAAGGATGTGACGTTCACTTTGCAGTTCGAGGGTCTTGCGCCCGTTGATGCAACGCGCGTGGGCTCTGCTCCGGAACCGGACCTGTGGGCCGCGCTTTTCAAGGATTCCACTTATGTGGAGTCCTATCAGTTCGACGATTATTCCAACCGGCGGGTACTCTCGCATCCAGTGCTGAACGTTGATGCTTTTGTGAAGTCACAATACCAGTCGGTTGCCACGGCCTCGCCCACGCGGTTGCCGTCGCGAACCATCGTTCTTGAGAGACTCGCCCCCATATCTCTGTACGCCCTACCGCAAGCCACCTCGTCGACCAGCCACCGGGGGATGGTTGCCACGCAGCGCTTCGCCGGCACATCCGGCGCACAGCAATCTCAGGGCGCAAGAGCGGCCCAGCCCTCTCAGCGGACGGCGCGCCCGATCGTTATTCCGCAGCACCTGACGAATTTTATCCGTACCCTTCATCCTAGTCTCCAGCAGAATGCAAACCGCAACATACAGATGCTGGTGCGCGAGCCTTATCCCTTACAGCAGACAACCGTAAGCGCTTTTCAAAGCGTGTATGAGGATCTGCAGCAGCACAAGGCTGTTCGGCCGACGGCTCAGCTTCAGCCTGAAAAGGATTTCCTGCTGGTTCGGATTTCCAACCCGGCGCTGCCCGAAACGATTGAACCCCTCCAGCCGCCAGAGATCGACTTCCACAAGATTGTGTCGACCCTTGGAAATTATCCCGAGATCATGAAAGCTCTGGGTCTGGTTATCAACCTGGTGGTGCCGTTGCCGGAGGGCCTGGCAACAGGTTCCACGGTGAGGGTTGCGCCGGTGTGGGCGCCGGATTCGCAGCCGGCGACCTTCAACTCAGACTTTTCCCCTAAAACCGCATACGCTCTGGATACCGGCAGGTCGTGGTTTGCTCCACGGCCAGAAAAACCGGACTCGGACATCATCGATGGCCTGCTCAAACTGAACGACCACCAGTCGTTCCCGGTGATGAGTGTTGATGTGGAAGGATCGGCAGCGAAAATGGTGAACCTTGCTGACCGGCTTTCGTCGGCAACGCTGGCGGAGTCTGAAAAGCCTGCAACCGGAAGCATGCGTCCGATGATGCTGCGAATGACGCCATCGGGCAACGGTGGCGGGCAGGCACAGGCGTCCTCTGGCTCCGCCAAACAGGCTGAAGCCGGTGCCCAGACGATGCAAACGCGAACCAAAGTTGGTTTGCCGGCATTGCGCACCGGAGGCCTTTCGGTTTCCAGAACAGGAAAGGCGCAATGGCTGGTCGATATTTTTGCCAGGGCTACACTCAACAACCAGGCCGTCGAAAATAACACCCCCGATCAGGTAACCCTCTATGCCGAAGACGTGGTGCGAGGCTACCGAGTGGACGTCTGGGATTCGGAAACAAAGAGCTGGAATTCCTTGTGCCGGCGCGTTGGCACCTACAACTTTTTTGAGGCCAATCTTCTGCGCCAGTACCAGGACGAGGGCTTCGTGCAATTAGCCACCACGCAGTCTTCAGTGCAGCAGACCTCCGGCTCAAACACGCCGCAGGATCTATACCTTCACGAATCCATGTTCAATTGGAACGGCTGGAGCCTGTGCGCGCCCCGCCCGGGCAAAGTGATCGATCCGGACGGCATCGCCCAAAGGCTGGATGATCCGGCGGAGGCCCAGCAGCGTGCACAGAGCGAGTTCAAGATGGTGGCAACGTTTTTGCCCCAGCCGGGCTCACTGCCCAAGCTGCGGTTTGGCAGGACCTACCGGGTGCGGGCGCGGGTTGTCGACCTGGCTGGAAACAGCCTGGCCTATGATGCGCCAAGCGCGTCTGATTTTTCTAAGGCCACCGATCCGCATGCCTACAACCGTTTTGAGCCTGTGGTCGGGCCGGTGGCGGTCCTGACAAAGTCCCTCGACGGAACGAAATCGCCGGGCGAGGCTCTGTACCGGCCGGTGATTCGCAGCAGTTTTGACAAAACTGCTCAGGAATACGCCCCGTCGTATGCCCAGCTTGTTTCCGATTCCTCGTATACGGACTCCACTCTTCGGCTGGTGGCTCCGCCCAAAACGAGCGAGCTGATGGCTGAAAGGCATGGGATGTTCGATCTTTCTTCAGGCGCAATGAAGAAAGATCCGGCGACTTATCAAATGATCGCGAGCAAGGCGGATGGCGCTTTCGCCATCGATCCCATGACCAGGAACCCGGTCGAGAGTAAGCTGGAAGTGCCTTACCTGCCGGACCCGCTTTCTCACGGAATGTCGATGGTGCTGCTCGACAAGGATGGCAACGTCGCCGGGACAGTTCCTTCGGTCAGCTTTTATCCTCAGGGAGCGGATTGGCCGCAAGCTCGGCCGTTTTTCGTCAAAGTGGTGGAAGGCCAGGGCAAAACTGCCTGGAGTTGGGACGAATCAAGCCGCACCCTGACGGTGCAATTGCCGAAAGCCGAAGTCGCGAAGTTCGAACTCAGTTCTTATCTCGGGAGTGGCCAGACGGGCAACCGCAATCAGTCGCTGCTGGGCGTTTGGAATTGGGTCCAACAGGCACGTCCCAACAACCTGGCGATGATGCGCACGGCTGTCGAGCAGGGGCGCTTCTGGATGCTGACGCCGTCCCGGGAACTCGTGCTCGTGCACGCAGTCCAACAACCGCTGATCGCGCCGGCGTTCCACCATCTCTCACCAAACCGCCATCTGGGCGAGACCTTTACTTATATCGTGGAAGACAAGGCGATGCGCATCGACGGCAAGAGCACCCTCAAAGTCGATGTCCTCGCAAGCTGGCAGGAACCCATCGACGACATCAACGATCCCAACGGGCCGCGGACCCAAATCGGCAACGCCCATGTTTACACCCGCGAACTTACGCGCCAGGATACCGTGATTTCCGATCCGTTACAGATTGCGGCTGAAAGTACAAATCAGGGGTCGGCGGGACAGAATTCCTCCAAGTCCAGCTCCGGACAGAAATTTGAGATGCGAACCTTTACCGTCTCCAGGAAAAAGCAGTCGAAGCAAAAACATGCGCAAAAAGGGCAGGCGGCAAGGCCGAGCGAGGAGACGACCGTCCGCCCGCAACTTAATCTTGAACCCGGTTTCAAGATCCCGAGCGACGTCCGGCTCTTCCGCCCTCCGCAATATCATGTGGGTCTTGAAAACTTCGGCTATTCCTGGCGGCATGACTTTGGTGACACCAAGTACCGCAAGGTAAGTTACGAGGCCGTGGCGACCACGCGGTTCAGAGAATATTTCCCGATCACGGATCCGGAACAACTCACCCGCAAGAGCCCTGCAGTTCAAGTCGACGTTCCCAACTCCGCGCGGCCGGCCCGGCCTAATATCCTTTACGTGGTTCCTACTTTCGGGTGGGAGCGGAAAGATGGCGTTCACTTCGGCGGGAACACGCGTCCGACCGTTGCGGAGACACCGATATCCGGAATCAGCGGGTATGGGTCCACCAGCAAACGTATGCCCGGAGGCTTGCGGATCTATCTGGACCGTCCCTGGTATTCATCCGGTGATGGAGAGTTGCTCGGCGTGGTGATCTGGCCTGGCGTGTTGCAGGCGCCGTTGAAATCCACTGGAATGGTAGTCAATCCAGGTGATCGGCCCAATGCAGCGCATGTGGTCGGTTCGTCTCAAAAGAAGCGTCAACGCACGAAGATAAAGCTGTCTGCGTTGGCCCGGATCGGGAAGATCAGTTCCGATCTGCCGGAGTCGCTCAAGCCGGTCATTACCCAGTGGGGGTTGGATCCGATCTGGGCATCGAACCCTTTGCCCGCGAGCCTGCCGACGTTTGAGCACTTCAAGAACCCCGCCCAGATCGGTGTCCATCTCACGCTACAAGAACTTGAGGGTCTGCAGAATCCTTCTGCCGACTTCTATGACGTCGGCGTCGTGGCCTTCAAACCGGAGTACGACAAAGATCGCGGACTGTGGTACTGCGATGTGGAAATTGACGCCGGCAGTTCGTACTTGCCATTCATTCGGCTGGCGTTGGTCCGCTACCAACCAAACTCGCTTGCGAACGCACCTCTGTCAGGCGTCCTCCTTGATGACCTTGCCCAGTTGCCGCAAGAACGCACAGCGTCCCTCGTGTCCTCCAGTCAAAGCCGCTCGGCATTTACAGCGTCTGGCGATACCAGCTCCACTTGCACAAGCTGAAGGTTCCCAAGAAGCAAGCGATGCGATTGGTGATCAAAGAGTTTGAAATCCTCCAGGCAGACCCCAGAACCGAATCGGATCAGATTATGTTTGCTACCGGGCGGCCCTTTCCGGGACGCCGCCTGGTCTATGCCGAGATTCTGAAAGTGCCGCCCATCCATTGAATGTTGCCAGGAGTGACTTCATCCAAAGTTGAGGTCGCCCCAACATCGAAAAATCCCTGCCGCTCAGTGAATGTAAATGTCCTCGCTGACGATGGTGCAAAATCTCGCGGAGGTCAGCACCAGCCGAGACAGAGTTTCCCGAGCTGAATGCGGCAGTCGTGCACTGAAGACCCCGACGAGGAAAGGCTTGACTTACCATGCGACTGAGTTGCAGCATTTCACAGGTCAATTTACATCGGAGAAGGGTAGCGCGACGATGAGCAAACGGACACGACGGGAGATGATGCAGGCAACACTGGCCGGGCTGGCGGGCGGAGCGTTGCTTCCAGAGTTGAGCCAGAAATCCCTGGCTGCACCGGCAAAGGCCGGTCAGGGGGGACAGGATGAGGGACCGCACTCAAGGGAAGCAAATGCGCCCCCCTCCTATTCCATTGAGGACGCGGCTCAGAGCCAGTGGCCAGAGCCGCCCGTGATCTTGAAGCACGGTAACAGCACCATTACCTTTGAACCGTACGCGCCCAATATCCTGCGAGTCACGCTGAGCTTATCGCGGAAGGAGGCGCTGGCCAAACCGGGTTACGGCTTCATAGCAAAGCCGGAGGCGAATGGCTGGCAGCAAACCGAAAGCCCTCAAGGCGTTGTGTACTGCTCCGGGTCGCTGGTTGCGACGCTGAACCACGGCCGCCCTTACAAACCGCTGCAAACGCAACTGGACATTGCGAAGTATTTCAGCGGATCAACGCCGGGCGCCGACATCACGGTTGCCGACCGCAATGGCCGGGTTCTGGTCCACTTGAAAGGATGGATGATGTCGGTGCCGAATCATAAAGACGGGAATGCGGGTATTCTGTATGACCGCCGGTCCACTGACCTGCCGTTTTTCCAGGTCGGCGCCACGTTCGCCTCGCCCGCCGGGGAGCGTTTTTTTGGCCTGGGCCAGAACCAGCAAGGCTACCTCGACCATCGCGGACGTGTGGTCCGTTGCTGGCATGATTACAACGCCGCGGCGGCACCCAGCGTGGGCGTCCCGTTCCTGGTCAGCAATCTCGGTTACGGCCTCATCTGGGACAACCCGTCGAAGACCACCATCGAGCCCGGATTCAACGAGGAAACGCGCTGGATTTCGCAGGTGGGCAACCGGGTTTCGTTTTTCGTGATTGCCGGCGACACAACGGATGAGATTTATTCCGGTTATCGGTTGCTGACCGGTCCGACGCCGCTGTTGCCCAAGGGAGCTTACGGGTATATCCAATGCAAGCAGCGCTACCGAACGCAGGCCGAGGTGCTGGAGGTTGCGCACGGATATCGAAAGCGCAATCTGCCCGCCGATTTCATCGTGGTGGACTGGTTTTACTACACCCTGATGGGCCAGATGGATTTCGATCCTCGCTACTGGCCCGATCCTGCGGCGATGAATCGGCAACTGCACGCAATGGGATTCGAGAGCATGATCAGCGTCTGGCCGCGGTTTGTGCCAGAATCCCGGTATTACGATTTCTTGAAGCGTAAGGGCTGGTTTGAGCACCTGGCGGACGGTACGCCGACCAACGGACTGCCCTACGACCGCGCCGGGTCGGACGTCGACACCACAAACCCGGCCGCCGGACGATGGTATTGGGACGTGATCCGCGACAACATCTTGAGCAAGGGATTTGATGCGCTCTGGGCCGATGAGACGGAGCCTGATCTTCCTCCCAACGGCAGCTATTTTCACATCGGGCCGGGCGCACGCTATTTCAATGTTTATCCGCTGCTGCACACCGAAGCGCTCTACGACGGCTACCGGAGGGATTTCCCTCAGCGGCGAGCGATGATCCTGGCGCGCGACGCCTATCTGGGCGCACAACGCAACGGGACGTTTTTCTGGTCTTCAGACATTTCCCCAACTTGGGACACGCTTAAACGGCAAATTCCCACCGGGCTGAACTTTACCGCTTCAGGCCTGGCCCACTGGACCCAGGACATCGGAGGGTGGCAATACCTGCCCCCCGAGCACCATCCCAAGCATCCGCCGCTGCTCAGCGCCGACGACTGCCGGGACAACGTGGGCGGCTTCGACGATTACCCCGAACTCTACACGCGGTGGTTTGAGTATGCGGCGTTTCTGCCGATCTTCCGCGCACACGGCAGCCGGCGGTACAACGAAGTCTGGTCTTACGGCAAACAGGCTGAGCCCATCCTGAAAAAATATTTGCGACTTCGCTATACCTTGTTGCCTTATACCTACTCGCTGGCGTTCCAGACCTGGCGCACCGGGGCGCCGTACATGCGCGCGCTGTTTATGGATTTCCCGCACGACGATCGCGCGGCCGAGCAGGTCCACGAATACATGTTCGGGCCTGCATTTCTGGTGGCGCCCGTGTATAAGCAAGGCCACACCAGTCGCGAAGTTTATCTTCCGGCTGGGACAGACTGGTACAACTACTGGACGCGGGAGCGGCTGCACGGCGGGCAGACAATCCGGGCTGAGGCGCCCATTGATATACTGCCGCTCTTCGTGCGCGCGGGCTCGATTGTCCCTAATGGCGCGCCAATCCTGAGCGCGAAAGAGCCACAGAAGATCGCCAAAATCCAGGTTTATCCAGGAGCCGATGCCGGCTTTGACCTTTATGATGACGATGGCGTGAGCTATGCCTACGAAAAAGGCGAATACCACCTTACGGAACTTCGCTGGAACGATGCCCAGCGGAAGCTGACGCGCGGGGGCCAGAAGGCCGCGCCCGAGGCGTCAAGCTGGCCCGTCGAGTTGATTGGCGCATAGGCGGCTTGTGGAGGAAAGGACGCAAGGCGGCATCCAAAGCCATCGCTGCGGGATCAGCGACAGGCGAGGCAAGGTGCTGCCCCGCGGCAGAGCGGGTCAAGTCTTCGGTGCATTCAAGAAACTCTGAAGGAAGAGTCGAGGGCGCTGGAAGAACCGCTTGTCCTTGCGATTTGTGCTGAGGTGATCGACGAGTGTGCGGTCCCCGCGAAAAAGAAACCGGGGCCGGATTGAGTCCAGCCCCGGTTTCGGTTGTGTGGTTTTCCATCTCGGCATAACCCGCGAAGCCTTAATGCCGACCAGCGGGAGCAAAAACGCCGAGTATCCTCAAAATATGCAATTTTCTATGGCGTGTCCTCAGTTGGTTGCGGGCACGCCACCTGCGGTTAAATGTCGTAGTACAGCGCGAACTCGTATGGATGGGGCCTGGTGTTGATGGCCTGGACTTCGTTCTTCATCTTGTAGTCAATCCAGGTTTCAACCAGTTCCTCGCTGAAGACGTCTCCCTTGAGCAGGAAGTCGTGATCCTTCTCCAGGGCCTTCAGTGATTCCTCGAGCGAGGTGGGGAGTGACGGCACTTTCTTGAGATCCTCGGGACCGAGATCGTAAATGTCCTTATCGAGCGGTTCTCCGGGATCGATCTTGTTCTCGATTCCGTCCACGCCCGCCATCATCATTGAGGCAAACGCGAGGTACGGATTGCAGGACGGGTCCGGCGGCCGGAACTCAACCCGCTTCGCCTTCGGGTTCGGCGAATACATCGGGATGCGGCAGGCCGCGCTGCGGTTCCTGCGGGAATAGGCCAGATTGACGGGCGCTTCAAAGCCCGGTACCAGGCGCTTGTAGGAATTCGTTGTGGGCGCCATCAGTGCAGCGAGGGCCGGTGCGTGGTGCAGCAATCCGCCGATGTACCACAGGGCGGTCTGGCTGAGCCCGGCGTAGAGATCGCCGGCGAATAGCGGCTTGCCGCCTTTCCACAAGCTCTGGTGGGTATGCATGCCGGAGCCGTTGTCCTGGAAAATGGGCTTGGGCATGAAGGTCACCGTCTTGCCGTACTGGCGGGCGACGTTCCGAATGATGTACTTGTAGATCATCATTCCGTCCGCTGACTTCAACAGCGAATTGAATCTCTGATCGATTTCGCTTTGGCCGCCGGTGGCCACTTCGTGGTGATGACACTCGATTTCCAGCCCGACTTTCTCCATGGCCATCATCATTTCAGACCGCAAATCCTGGTAATGGTCCGTGGGAGGGACGGGAAAGTATCCTTCTTTATATCGCGGCCGGTAGCCAAGGTTGTCCTTTTCGCGGCCGGAATTCCAGCGTCCTTCCTCTGCGTCAACAAAGTAATAGGCGTGCTGCTGTGCCTGGTCAAAGCGCACGTTGTCAAAAATGAAGAATTCAGCCTCTGCACCGAAATACGCGGTATCTGCAATCCCCGTGAAGGCGAGATACGCCTCGGCTTTCTTCGCGATCTGGCGCGGGTCCTTCAGGTAGTGTTGTTTGGTGACAGGGTCGGTAATGTCGCCGATCAGCACCAGCGTGGGGATGTCGGTGAAAGGATCGAGCATGGCTGTTGCGGCGTCTGGAACCAACAGCATGTCACTTTCGTGAATCGCTGCCCAGCCCCGAATGCTGGAACCATCCATGCCAAACCCCTCTTCAAACGACGACTCCTCCAACTGGTGAATTGGAAAAGAGACGTGGTGCCACAACCCAGGCAGGTCGGTAAATCGAACATCGACCACCTTCACGTTGTTGGCCTTGGCAAATTCAAGCACAGACTTCGGATTCATTGAGCCTCCATAAAGAAAATTTTTACCTCTGATAAACCCCGCAAATGCATGTCTCGACTGAATGAGGGCCAGTCAACATATCGTGCCTCCGGTCATTAGTCAAGCCTTTGTCTCAAAATCAATATTTACCATATTCATAAATAAAACTTCTAGATTGATCTGGGCCGGGAGGAAAATCCCAAATATACTTTAACCTATTGAAAATACAGCACGTTGTTGAGGCAGGCCGATGGGTTGCAGGACGCTCCATTGAGCACTTGTCTCCCGCCTTGTAGCTTTCCAGGTTGGGCCCGGCTGAAGATGCTGCAATCCGGCCTCGGCAGGTCGATACAATACTCATGCTTATGAACGCGGAATGGGCCCTCAGGCTTTGCAGCCTTGAAGCATTGCCCGGGCCGTGGGCATTCTCGGATTCGGCTTTATGCATTACCATAAGAGACTGGAGTGGCAATGGTGTTTTGCCCTTTGTCGGGGTCCTCACCAGTAGCGAGTGCCTGCCTGAGGCGTGAACGTCCTGTGGCCTGAGACTACTGCTACAGTAAGCTTGTCAGCTTTCTGCTCCAACAGATGGGGGTCGCGATTGTCGTCTTGACGGTCGGTGGGGTCCCGGACTGTGACGCGCGGGTGTCACAAGTCATCTGAATCGAGAATATGAGTTTGAAATCAATGAACGAATCAATTCGCAATATTGCCATTATCGCGCACGTCGACCACGGCAAGACGACATTGGTTGATGCCATGTTGCGGCAGAGCGGAATCTTCAAGCCCAATCAGGAAGTTGTGGAGCGGGTGATGGATTCCAATGAGCTGGAACGCGAGCGGGGCATTACGATTCTGGCCAAGAATACTGCGGTTTTCTATCACGACGTCAAGATCAACATTGTTGACACACCGGGCCACAGTGATTTCGGCGGCGAGGTTGAGCGCGCCCTGAAGCTGGTCGACGGCGTTTTGCTTCTGGTGGATGCCAGCGAAGGGCCTCTGCCGCAAACGCGTTACGTGCTGCGCAAGGCGCTTGAGGCCAAGCTGCCACCCATCATCGTGATCAACAAGATCGACCGCCCTGACGCGCGTCCGCAAGAGGTGATCAACGAGATTTACGACCTCTTCATCGACCTCGATGCCTCGGAAGAGCAGCTTGAGTTTCCCATCCTTTATGCCAACGCCCGGATGGGAATTGCCAAAACTTCGCTCGACGCGCCTTCGGAAAATCTCAAGCCGCTCTTCGAAGCTATCCTGCAGCACATCCCCGCTCCCGGAGGAGACGCGGATGACGTCCTGCAGTTGCTGGTGGTCAACCTGGACTACAGTGAATATCACGGGCGCCTGGCGATCGGGCGCATCTTTTCAGGCACGCTCACTCGCGGCGACGAGGTCGCCATCGTCAAGCTGGATGGGACAACGGAGAAGACGCGCATTACCAAGCTCTACAGTTTCGAGGGTCTCGAACGCGTCGATGTCGATCGTGCCGGGACGGGCGAGATTGTCGCTATCGCCGGAGTGGAGGGCATCACGATCGGCGAAACGGTGACGAGTCTTGAGACGCCACGGGCGCTGGTTCATGTACCCGTAGACGAGCCGACGATTTCCATGGTCTTTACCATCAACACCTCTCCGTTCTCCGGGCGGGACGGCACGTACGTGACCTCGCGCCACTTGCGAGAGAGGCTGGAGAAGGAGTTGCTCACCAACGTTGCCTTGCGCGTCGAAGAAACAGGGAATATGGACTCGTTCAAAGTGCTCGGGCGCGGTGAACTGCAACTGGCCATCCTGATTGAGACGATGCGACGCGAAGGGTACGAACTGGCTGTCGGCAAGCCCGAAATCGTCACCCGTCAGACAAACGGCAAAGTGCAGGAACCGATGGAAGAGCTTATCATCGACTGCCCCGCGGAATTCGTAGGAGTCATCATGCAGAAGATGGGCGTCCGCAAGGGCGTCAATACGAAGATGGCGGGGCATGGAACGACGGGCGGGCGGGTGCGCCTGGAGTTTGTCATCCCGTCTCGCGGCCTGATCGGAGTGCGAAGCGAGTTACTGAAGGACACGCGCGGAACGGCCGTGATGAATACCCTCTTCAATGGCTACAGCGACTGGCAGGGCGAGATTCCAAGCCGCCTGACAGGTTCGCTGATTGCCGACCGCCGGGGAAACACGACCGCATACGCTCTGTATAACTTGCAGGAGCGCGGCGAGCTTTTTGTGGGGCCGGGCGTCAATGTCTACGAAGGCATGGTGATCGGCGAAAATGCGCGTTGGGACGATATGGACGTGAACGCGGTCAAGGAGAAAAAACAGACCAACATGCGCGCCTCTGTCGCCGACGAGGCCATCCGTCTGGTTCCCGCCCGGCCGCTCTCGCTCGAACAGGCGATGGAGTTCATCGCGGACGACGAATACGTTGAGATCACGCCGCAGGCCATTCGCGTGCGCAAGAAGATCCTGGAAGCCAACAAGCGCCCAAGACGCCACCGTCCGGAAGCGTGACAGGCTGGCCCGCGTTTTCCAAACGATCTGTAGACCCGCCGGCTGGCAGTATGCGCCGCAGGAATGGTAAGATTCTACCGGGACGTGCGTCCGGCTCGTTCGCCGTCGGATAATAAAACTCTACGAGGGCCCATAGCTCAGTCGGTTAGAGCGGCGGACTCATAATCCGTTGGTCGCAGGTTCGAGTCCTGCTGGGCCCACCAGCCATCTTCTTGAGAGAGTTCGACTTCTACTCTGTGCAAGTGCCCATCATTCTGCGAAACCCCTTGGACTGTAGCTAAACTGTAGCTTTTCTGCCTGTCGTCCAAGCTCCGTGCTGCCCCGAGTAAACACAAGTTCGCGCACGTGGATGCCCCTTGGCCCTGGTCATCGCCACCCTCGAAGGTTGCCCAAATCCGCTAGACGATCGGGGGGTGGCGAGCGTCAATCCTGCCCCCTCTACCCTGGGCCAGCCGAACGGTCGCATCGTTGGCCGGGCTCGTTCCGGCACCCGCAGCATTCGCCGTTCCAGAAATAGATGCCTCATCTGCGGCCGGCGGCCCTGCGAGGGCTGCGGGGTAGCGTGATCGCCTCTTCGAACCCAAACGAGTTGCCCGAGTTTGCGGCGCCGAATGGCCACCGTCGTTCCACCGGGCTTTCACGGACTGATTTGAATTCTGCGATCCGGCAAGCGTATCACTCCGGCGGTGGCCGGTTTTTGCCGATGAACCTGGAACAATTTTCGGCGCAATTCGTAAATAAGAGACAGGTGGCCAGAGTTCGAGAAGGCGCAGTCCTTGCCGGCGTCGAGGCATGGGGCGCTGGCAGCGGGTTCTGGACCGAAGAACCGGCGAGACGAGCCACCGCCGTTATGATCGGCGCCACTAGCGAGCCGGACAGGATCATGCCGGTGAGCAACGAAAGCCCGCCGGGACCTGGCATGGAGTCGCTTCTGATGACGGCGGGTGCTATGCTTCGGATGCCGGCGGCTGGAACTCCGAACCGGCGCCAGCGTCCTCGGACCGACGGGTGCTTTGCAGGCTAATGAGCGCAGTCATCCAACTCGACAACCTTTCCGTCAGACTTGGGCCGAAGACTGTCCTGGACCGTCTGAACGGTTCGTTTTCCGGGCGATGTATCGGCCTTCTGGGCCCGAACG
Organism: Acidobacteriota bacterium; assembly: GCA_037379595.1. Taxonomy (GTDB): domain Bacteria; phylum Acidobacteriota; class Terriglobia; order UBA7540; family UBA7540; genus SCRD01. The sequence goes on from JARRJI010000095.1 coordinate 21,358, forward strand.
GCGCAGGCAAATCGACGCTGATCAACACGCTGCTCGGGTTCTACAAGCCGTTTCAGGGCTCTGCCCGCGTCCTGGGCTTCCGGATTGATTCTGAGATTCGCCAGGTTCGTGCGCTGGCAGGCTATATGCCCGAGCACGAATCGTTCATTGGCCACATGACGGCCGTGACTTTCATCCGCCTGATGGCGGAGCTTTCGGGGTTGCCGAAGCAGGCCGCGCTCGAACGCGCCCACGAAGCGCTTTTTTACGTCGGACTGGGCGAGGCGCGCTATCGCAAGCTCGCCACCTATTCCCAGGGCATGAAGCAGCTTGCCAAGCTCGCCCAGGCAATTGCGCACGGACCCAGGCTCGTGATTCTGGACGAGCCAACCAATGGCCTTGACCCGCCGGCGCGCCAGCGCATGATCCGCCTGGTGCGCGAGATTCGCGACACCGGTGAACTGCACCTGATCCTCTGCTCGCACCTTCTGCGGGACGTGGAAGAGTGCTGCGATGCGGTCATCATTCTCAGAGAAGGCCAAATCGTGCATTACTCGAACCTGGAGGAAGAACGGCGGGCAAACCCGCGGTTCCTCGAGATGGAGGCTTACGGGGACGACGGGTCGTTCGCGGAGGCCGTGGCGCAGCTTGGCTGTGAATGCGCGCTTGCCGGAGGCCGCCGCATGAAGATCATTCTGCCTGAGCGCTTCGAGATGAGCGCCCTTTTCCGCGTGGCGGCGGAGCGCAATGTGCAATTGCGGCGATTGAGCTTCCGGCGCGACTCGTTGGAAGACATTTTCCTGAAGGCGATGGAAGGCGCAAATGGCCGTCCGTAAACGTACCTACCACGCATACTCCGGCCCGCTGACGAACGCGCGGACGCGCTTCGCGATTCTGTTCCGCTACTCCTGGGACAACGTGATGCGCTCAAGGTTTACGTCCGCCTACCTGGTGGTGTGCCTGCTTGTCGCCGTCGTTTTCGCAGCAATCATCTATGTAAGCCACAGCGCCATTCTGATGGCCCTCTTGCGAGTGGCCGGGCACTCAAAAGACTTTGTGGACGCCAGTTTCTTTTACCACTTTATCCAGATCGAGGTGGGCATGGCGCTGATCCTGGTGGCGTTTGCAGGTCCCGGACTGATTTCGCCCGATCTGGCGAACCAGGCGCTTCCGCTCTATTTTTGCCGCCCTTTGTCCCGTGCCGAATACGTTCTCGGCAAGTTTTCCGTTCTCGCCGTGCTGATATCCGTGATCACCTGGCTCCCCGGACTGATGCTCTTTGCGCTTCAGGGTAATCTTGCGGGCTGGAGTTGGGCCTCCGCTCACCTGCAAGCGGCACGCGGCATTTTTCTCGGGTCAGTGGTCATCATTCTGGTTTATTCCGCGCTGGCGCTGGCTGTTTCGGCATGGTTCAGGCGGAAGGTCCTCGCCGGGGGAGTTTTGCTCGGCGTCTTCTTTGTCGGGTCGGGCCTCGGCCATACGCTTGACGCCACGCTCGGAACACATTGGGGTGGGCTGCTCAATATTGGCGGGCTGATTGCGCGGGTGATTGCCGGGCTGTTCGGCCTGCAGCCCGGGCACAACGCGAGCTCTGCCATTTCTCCGGCGATGGCCGGCGTGGCGCTTCTCGTGGTTTGTGCCTTTTGCCTGTACCTCATCGAGCACAGAATCAGGGCGCGCGAGGTCGTCCGCCAGTGAGAGAGAAATCGCATAGAGGCCAGCAGGTTGATAAATGTTGAGTCAGCGATCCGAACAAGGCAGCACGGGTCTTTCGAGCAAGGAGAATAACTTGGCATCTGCGGCAAATAG
>JARRJI010000096.1:0-14657 GCA_037379595.1 Acidobacteriota bacterium
AAACGCCGTTGTTAACACCCTTTAAACCATAGGGTCTGTACAGGTCCTCAGAGCTTATTGTGCAATTGTCCGAATAATATGCCGTGAAATCTCCCCGCTGGCCCTCAGCCCGACCTGCGCGCCGAGTGTCGGATCAAGTGCGAACCAGCCGGTGCCGGGCACCCAAGTTTCCACCCAGGCGTGCGAGGCCTGCCCACCGATCACCTCTTCCAGGTTGGCGCCGCCTTCAGAGGCCCGCCTGGGCACGATGTAACCGGACACGTACCGCGCGGGAAGCCCGCGCCTGCGCAGCACGCTCAGGAGCAGATGCGCGAAATCCTGGCAAACGCCGCCTTCACGTATTTAAACTGACGGTGGATCAAGTCCGAAGCCGACTCCGCAAAACTGAGCGCAGTTCCCTCGCCCGCCTGCTCGGCGAGTTGCACCAGTTCGTCCAGTTCCGGAGGATCGTGTGGAACATAGGGTGTTGGTGCAACGAAATCGAAATACTCTTCGCACAATTCGTCCTGTTGCTCGTCCAGTTCCGTCAGGCCAATCGACCCATTCGCCGGAGGCGGTTCTTCGTGGGTCAGCACGACGGATTCCGCCTCGACGGTCAAGTGCCGGTGTTCGGAAAGGATATTGAACTGGTGCACCCAGTTTCCAAAGGCATCGCGGTAAGCGGTGCTGCGCGAACCGGGCGAAGTGGTGAGCCGGAACGAAAGGCAGCTCTGCTTGTCGTCGTGCATGGGCCGCATGCAGACCTCGTTGTAGCTTTCTGAAACGGGCGCGTCGTAGTGAAATTCCGTAACGTGCGTGAAGTGATAACGATTCATGCCACCACCACATAGTCGAAGTATGTTCGCGCAATGTCTTCGCCGATCGCGCGACACATTTTCAGCAGGCTGCTCAAATGGGAACGCAGTCCACGATCAAAGATATCCTCGATCTTGTCATATCGCAGGCTCTCCAGCACTTTTCCCGAGAGACGTTCGGCTTCGTTGGCGTAGGTCCCGGCAAGCGAGCCGCTGATCTCCCGCAAGGCGGATTGAACCTCGGTGACGCTGAATCGGATGGACCGGGGAAACTGCGGATGAAGGATCAACAGTTCGGCCACCTTCTCGGGCTCAATCGGGGAGTGGTACTGCCGGCGATAGATTTCATAAGCGCCAACGGATTTCAGCACGGCCATCCACAGATGGCTGTCAGCCCCGTCCATCTCTTCCGATGCTTCAAGAAGGTTCTGGTACTGCACGTCCACCAGCCGCGCCGTCGTCTCCGCGCGCTCCAGGAACCAGCCGATTCTCAGAAACTGCCAGCCCTCGTCATGGGGCAGCGTAGCCTCCGCCACACCGTGAAAACGGTGGCTCCCGAACCGGACCGTCTCGCAGAAGCGGTGAGGGCCTGCCGCGATTTCCTGTTGCGGATTGTACCGGAACACGGAGTGGAAAAGGCCATTGATGTCTTCCCACATTTCTCGCGAGATGCGGTCCCGAATCGTGCGCGCATTTTCGCGCGCCTTGCTGACGCACTGCAGAACGGAACTGGGATTATCGGAGCGAAATGCCAGAAACTCAAAAACCGTTCTCGAGGTCGCCTCGCTGTAAAACTGCCGGAACCTTTGCTCCTCACCCGCCATTGCCACCAGAGGGTCCCATCGCAGCCGGCTCGATTGGTAGGATTGCTCGAGCATCATGTGGTAATTGACGTCAAGAATCCGAGCCGTCTCCTCGGCGCGTTCGATGTAACGGGCCAGCCAGTAGAGCGAATCAGCGATGCGTGACAGCATTTCAGTTCTCTCCCCGCAAGACCCAGGTGTCCTTGCTCCCGCCGCCCTGTGACGAATTGACCACCAGAGAGTCAGGCTGGAGCGCGACGCGAGTCAGGCCACCGGGCACGATAATCACTTTGTCGCCGTTGTAAAGGCAGTAGGGGCGCAAGTCAACGTGGCGGCCCGCCATGCGCCCGGCGGAAGCGTGATAAGAAGGAACGCGCGAGAGGCCGATTACCGGCTGGGCAATGTAATTTCGCGGGTCGGACTTGATGCGCTGCCGCATCTCCCTGATCCGTTCCTGACTTGCCGTGGGGCCAATCAGCATCCCGTAGCCGCGGGATTCGCCGACGCTCTTGACCACCAGTTCCGGCAGCCGGTCGAGCACTTCCGCAAGGTCCTGCGGCCTCGAACAGCCGTACGTCTTGACGTTTTGCAGAATGGGTTCTTCCCCCAGATAATAGCGAATGAACGTGGGCACGCAACTGTAGATGGCTTTGTCGTCCGCGACGCCGTTTCCAATCGCGTTGGCGAGGGCGACGTTCCCCGCGCGGTAGGCGCCCATCAGCCCCGGCACGCCCAGCAGCGACGACGGCTCGAACGCCGGCGGATCCAGGTACTCGTCATCCACGCGCCGGTAGATCACATCCACGCGCTGCAACCCGTGGATGGTTTTCATATACACGATGCCGCCGTCCACAATCAGGTCGCGGCCTTCCACCAGTTCCACTCCCATTTGCTGGGCCAGGAAGCAGTGCTCGAAATAGGCGCTGTTGTAGATGCCCGGCGTGAGCAACACAATCTGCGCATTGTCCTCACCCCGCGGCGAGAGGCTGCGCAAAATCTCCGCAAGCTCGGCCGGATAGTGGTTGACGGGAAGCACTTCGTAGGCCTGGAAGGCGTCCGGGAAAGTGCGTGTCATCACCAGGCGGTTTTCGAGCACGTAAGAGATGCCGCTCGGCGTGCGCACGTTGTCCTCAAGGACGAGGAATTCTCCGGTCTTCGAGTCGCGCACCAGGTCGATGCCGGAGATGTGCGTGTAAATGCCGCGCGGAACCTCGATTCCGATCATCTCGCGCCGGAAATGCTTGCAGGAGTATATCAACGACCGCGAAATCCGGCGGTCCTTCAAGATGCGTTGCGGCCCGTACACGTCCTTCAGAAAAAGGTTGAGCGCCACCACGCGCTGGGTCAGGCCGCGCTCGATGCGATCCCACTCCGAGTGCGGAATGACGCGGGGGATCAGGTCAAACGGGAACAGGCGTTCCGTCCCGCGCCCGTCGTTGTATACCGTGAACGTGATGCCCTGGAGAAGAAATGAAAGGTCGGCCAGTTGGCGCCGCTCCTCAAATTCGCCCGTCGCGGTCGCGGCAAGCGTCCGGAAGATCTTGGCATAGTGCGGCCGCGGTACGCCTGGGGCTGAAAACATCTCGTCATAAAATTTCCCCAGATCGTAATTCTCAAAAAGGCCCGGCTCTCGCACCCCAGCAGGCAACACCGACATGAAAGTACTATAACAACTAATCCCTGCCACATAACTTCAGTAAAATTTATGGTTACGATTATAAAAAATTTACCGTAATGCCCTGGTGGAAGGCGCGCCGGGAAACCAGGCCAAAGCGAGCCCGAGTCTGTCCAGTGCGACACGCGTACTTGAGAGCCTGTCTACCTTCCGTCCGCATACGTCTCGAAAAACTCTGGCGACGCGCCGTGATGGCAGAAGCGTCCTTTTCCACTTTTTCTGCAACATCGTCAGAGACAACAACCATAAGAACAGTGTTACCCTAGTGGTGACGTTTTCCGCCGGAATCTCCAAAGTTTGCGGCATATCTCGAAATGGAGGCGACCCTTGAGTACCCGTTATCGGTTTCGCGTGACAAATTGTTCTCTGACGGTCCTTGCTCTCATCACGGTGTTCATAGCAGGCGGAGCCATCAACGCTTCGGCCCAAAAGAAAACAGAAATCGAACGCCTGTTCCAGAAAAACAAAGTCAAAGAAGGAATCGTGAAGCCGCCCAAGGGACTGTTGAAATATCCTTACCTGGTTCCGAGCGGCCCCTACTTTCAACTCTTTGACTGGGACAGCTACTTTATGGGCGTTGCGCTCAGCTACGATGGCAAGGGCGAACCGCTGGCCAATTCCGTCAGGAATTTCCTGAGCTTTGTCGGGGAAAATGCCAATGACACCGGGTACGTCCCGCGAGAGATTGCGCCCGACGGTCTTTGGGCGCTGCCGGAGATGTGCAAGCCGTTTCTGGCGCAAGCCGCGTACCGGGCTTCCCTGACGATGGGAAGCGTTGAGTGGCTGAAGCCGTGGTACAAGAAGCTGGCGGAGACGCTGCAATTCTGGGAGAACACGCGCCGCGCGCCGGACGGCTTCTTCCTCTGGTTCAACGGAGTGGAAAGCGGAGTGGACAACAACCCCGCCGTCGTCGACCGCCCCGCGGACGTGACCGAAGGCGTGGACCTGCAGTGCTACATCTATCGCGAGTACGTCGCCATGTCGCTGCTGGCGGCCAAGCTCGGCTACACGAAGGACACGGCCGGGTATAAGGCCAGGGCGGACGCGCTGCGGGCAAAGATCCGAGACGACATGTGGTCCGGCACGGAAGGCACGTTCCTGAACATCGACGCCCGGACCGGCAGGAAGATCCACATCTTGACCTGGACGGATTTTGTGCCGCTCTGGGCAGGAATCGCGACCCGCGCCCAGGCGCGCCGGATGATCAACGAGCACATCCTCAATCCCAAGGAATTCTGGGCTCCCTACGGCATTCGCACCCTCTCGCCCGACGAGTCGCTCTACGACCCGCATCGCGGCTACTGGCGCGGGCCGGTCTGGGTCATCTCCAATTACCTCATCATGCACGGCCTCATGAACTACGGCTACACGAAGGAGGCGCAGCAAGTCGCCGGGCGAACGCAGGAGTTGCTGCTCCGCGACCTGGAGAAAACGGGCGGCATGAACGAATGCTACAATCCCGAGCAAGGCACGCCGCTGGCGGGCGGACACTTTGTGAGCTGGGATCTTCTCGGCAAGCACATGGTGGAAGAGGCTGCGAAAAGCCTCGACCCAACCGCGCTGAAACCTTTCTGACCGTTGTTGTGCCCGCGCCATCCCGCCTATTGGGCCGCGTGCCTGGCGCGGGTGGCGGAGTAATGGATCAACCTCACGGGAGGATCGGTGGAAATGCCGCGAAATGGCTGAAGGTTTTCCGCGGCGGTCAAAGGTTTTTCACATTCGGCCGTTTCCATCCTTATTTCTTCAGCTTGTGGCAGAGTCGCCACGGGCCGCGCTTTCCCTTCCGTCGCTCTTTTGATAAGGCCGGAAACTCCCAAAATAACCTGCCGGCGTTCGCGCCGGTGGGGTGTATACTTTTTCCACCTGAGAAACACAGGCATAAATTCTGGTGCATTGGTCGTCCCCGCACAAAGAGGGTGTCACGGTGAAGAAACGACTCGCTTCGGGCATTCTCCTGCTTACGTCATTTGCCGCCAGCGCCGTGCGGCCAACTCCGGCAAAGGCGCAGCAGCCGGACCCCGAACTCCTCTCCAGGACCCAGTCGATTCGGGCAATTGACAATCACTCGCACACGCCCGCGCTGGTTGCGCCCGGAGAAAAGGACGACGGTTACGACGCGCTGCCCTGCGAGCCGCTCCAGCCGACCGCGCCGACGCTCACCAGCCGGCCCGACAATCCGGCGTTTCTCGGGGCGTGGAAATCACTCTTCGGTTACCCGTACAACGACAACAGCCCGGCGCACGTGCGGGAATTACTGGCGGCAAAGGCGCGCATCCGCCGCGAGCAGGGCAACCATTACCCCGACTGGGTGCTGGACCATCTGGGAATCGAAATCGAACTGTCGAATCGCGTCTACATGGGACGGGGGTTGAATCCCCCGCGCTTCCGCTGGGTGCCATTCGATGACTCGCTGCTCTTTCCGCTCAACAACAGCCGCCTGGCCGCGGCCACGCCGGACCGCAAAGTTTTCTTCAGCCGCGAGGACGGCATCCTGGCCAGTTACCTGAAGGCGCTCGGCCAATCCGCGCCGCCCGCGACGCTGGACGAATACCTGGCGGGCGTTGTGACTCCGACCATCAAAAGCCAGCGGAAGGCCGGCGCCGTGGCGGTTAAATTTGAGGCCGCCTATCTGCGCTCACTCGATTTCGAGCCGGCGGCAAAGCAGCACGCGGCCCTGGTTTACGCGCGCTGGATTCACGGCGGCGTGCCGCCTGGCGGCGATTACACCACGCTCCAAAACTACCTGTTCCGTTACATCGCCGCCCTGGCCGGCCGGCTCGGGATGCCCGTCCACATCCACACCGGTTACGGCTGCGGCGGCTATTTCAAGCTTGCCGGATCGAATCCGCTGCTGCTCGAAACCGCGCTCGACGATCCGGCCCTGCGTAAAACGAATTTCGTGCTGCTGCACGGCGGCGTCGGGCCCTTCACAAAGTCGGTTGCCGAATTGCTGATGAAGCCGAACGTCTACACCGATTTTTCCGAGCAGACCTGGCTCATCCCCACGCGCGAACTCAGCAAAGTGATTCGCTACTGGCTCGAGTGGTACCCGGAAAAGGTGCTGTTCGGGACGGACCTTTCGCCCGGCACGCCGGAGATCGGCTGGGAGGAAATCGGCTGGCAGACCACGCATTCCGCGCGGCGGGCGCTGGCCATCGCGCTCACCGGCATGATGGACGACCACGAAATCACCCGCGCCCGCGCCGATCAGATCGCCCGGATGGTCCTGCGCGGCAATGCCCTCAAGCTCTACGGGTGGAGGGAGCGCTAGGCCTTGCCGCCACGCGCCAAGACGATTGCGCGTGAAAGTTTGCAAACGCCGCGTGCCTGCCGGGACATTCCCGGGTCATGCCGTAATCCGAGAAGCGGTCGTGGACCGACTGGGCCACGCGCAGATTGCGGAAGTAAGGCTCCTGGATATTCATCGGCTGGCCGCTTCCCTTCCTCACCTCGAACATCAGGGTTCCCGGAAGGGTGCCGGTCCCGTGGTTGCTCCGGTTACGTCTTCGTGACCACGTTGCCTCCGGCCGCCTCGACGACTCCTTTCAGCGCCAGCCCTGCGGTAAACACTAAGTAAGAAACCTGGGCCATGCTATACGAGGCCGCAGTCCCAGATGCGGTGGGGACCAGGTAACCACGCACCACCATGATGCCCGCCACCGCTCCAAGAATCACTCCGGCCAGAGTTCCCAGGTAAAGGCCGTCTTCATGTTTCTGGAAGAAAGCGATCGTTCCGCCACTTTGTGCGATTTCGTGTGTCAACCCGCCCAGGCCTCCGACAGAAGCAGCGAGCCACAGCAACCAGCCGTAGTCCACGCTGGCCCAGGCAAGAAGACTGAGGAGAACCAACACGACCAGGGTCACAATGAAAGAAGCTTTCTGCATAGGAGTCCAGGCATTATCGTCAGCCATTGCATTTCCTCCTTTGAGATCACTTGCAACTGCAACCACGGCAGGCATTCTATAACGAATTTCCGCAGGCAGAGAAGCCACGGCACGAAACCGGCGACTCGATCGATCGAGACGCCAGTCCCGTTCGCCAGTTAAGCACCGATACCCATGGCGGGCCTTATTTGATCACCATGTGAGTCACGCGATAGAGAAAGTCGCGGTGGTCCTTTCTCACCGTCAGCGCCGCGACGGCCGGCCCGATTTCCGTGTCCTTACCGAAGGCGGCTTCGAAGGCGCCATCTACCTTGTCGAAGGCTGCGGCGTCGGTCGCTATGAAGACGACTTCGACAAGGCCCGGCGATTCCGTGTGGTAGTCCTGGGTGTCCACACTGTAAGAAACCAGTGCACCGTCCGCCAGCTCCTTTTCGAGGACAGGAACAACTCTGGCTTTGACGATAGCCTGGAATGCTTCCATCTGGCCCGGCTTCACTTCCCACAGAGATCCGGACAAGTAGGCCCCGTCAAATGTACCGGGGCGGGAATTGTAAATGCGGCTGACCAGGAAGAGGTCGCGGTGCTTGGAAGCTGCCAGCACAGGAGACGTCACCTGCGGTGCGCCGTAGAAGGCTGCCAGGGCCTTGAGGACGTTCCCCTCAGAGGTCGCCATGATCCACCCTCCATGCGTCGGCTGCCCCTCCGAGTGGATGAGATTCACATAGTGACCGTAGCCCATGATCGTGCCGTCGGCCTGCAGCTTGTCTTCAAGAGCTCCCTGCTGCTCACCGACTTTCGCCATGGCCCCCCACTGCGCCCGCGAAACGCCCCATTGAGAGACGTAAATGTACATGGGCGCCTTGCTTGTGCTTTCACCTTGCGCCCGCAACACGGTGCCCGCGGAAAGTACTCCCAGCACGATCAGACCAATGCCCCACATTTTTGGTTTCTTCATACTGCATCCTCCTCTGCTTGTGTGAAATTTCAGGGGGCCCCTCCCCCACTCAAATGGAAATCTGATTCGGACTACCCGATGGAAGGGAAGATACAACGAATCGCTTGCCGATGCAACACGCAATAGAAAAGCAAGTAGCGCCGGAGCCGTGCTCGACACCGATGGCATTATAGAGGGTCCGCAGTTCTTCTTCTTGGCCAGGCCTACCCGTACTCAGCATCGCCAGAATCGTGCTGCTCGCACCGGGCAAAGTGCAATTCGGTTTGGTATGCCGTTTGCCCAACCAATACTGATGAGGCCCGCAGAGACCTTCTCCGCGCCTCTTGCCGGGCAGAATTTGCCGGGACCCGGCAGCAAACGGCCTACTGTTGAGGTCTTCGCATTTGAAAGGAGAAGCGATGATTGAAAATCAGCTTCAGGCTCCCAATCCGGAATCAGCCACGGCTGAACGAGAGACGGCATCCCATCCTCAGTCGATAGCCATCGCGCAAATTGCCAAAGCCGTCGCCGAGAGCATCATGTTGCAGGCCAGGTTTAACCAGACGGTCAAGGCCGGCATGCAGGACCTGGCTGACGGAATAGCTCAAACTCGCGAGATGCTGCAGAAGCATTCCCTCGACTTGACCCGGCGGATCGAAGCGCTTGGCGCGGCCACTTCTGCCGGCGGCCGCTTTGCCGTTCCCGTAGGCAACGACCTCCTGCTCACCAGGGTCCTGAACAGCTTCCTGATGTATGTCGAAGCCTCAGACATGAGCCTGACGCCGCAACTGGTGACGGCCGGCTTCTGGGAAAAGGCGATTACACAGGCTTTTCTCACGCGCCTCAAGCCCGGCATGACCGTGGTCGATGTCGGTGCGAACTACGGGTATTACTCGCTGGCCGCCGCGTGCCGGGTCGGTGAAAAGGGGCGGGTCTACTCGTTTGAACCGAACCCGCGCACCTTTGAAATTCTGAAAAGAAATATCGAAGTCAACTGGCTTGGCCGGATCATACGGCCGCACCAGCTTGCCGTCCTTGATTCACGGAAACAAGTCAAGTTGCACGTCTTGCGGAGATTCCAGGCCAGTTCAAGTCTGTTTCCGCCCGAACTCGTCCCGGAGTCAGACCCGCCGGCCGACGAATGGCGCTCGGTTGAGGCTGTCCCTCTCGACGAGATAGTTCAGGAAAAAGTCGATCTGATCAAAATCGACGCCGAAGGCAGCGAGCCGCTGGTGCTTGAAGGCATGCGGGGAATTCTCGACCGAAGTCCCGATCTCACCATCTTCATGGAGATCAATATCCCCATGATCCAGAAGACCACGGATGCCGGAGCGTTTCTCAAGAAGATCAGGGAGTTGGGCGGCACCATGCACTACTTCACCCCCTGGGGTAGTCTCGAGCCCTACGAAGAGGAAAAGGCCCTCCGGTTCGAGCTGTTTAATCTGCTAATCGACAGGAAGTGAACACGTAGCACGGTTGCGCTATTGGTAAGGAAGGCTTTTCAGCGTGTCTTGGTCAGGGGTGGTGGGCGTTGATGGAACGGCGGTTTCTTCCGGCCCCAGGAAGGCCTGAGCTGCGCCAATGAAGTGGCGCTTGTGCGCATGAGGCGTGTGCACCGGGCGTCTGTCGGCAATGACCTCGCTGAGAAATGTGCTTCCCTTGCCGCTTTGCGCAAAGAGATAGTCCGACCCGCGCCAGGGTTCTGAAGAGTCCGAGACTTCCTGAATGAGCCGCTGACGAAGACTCTCCAAAGCAGCTTGTGCGCTGGAAGATTCGGCGAGATTCGCCTGGTCGAAGGGATCGGTGGTCCAGTGGTAGAGCTCCTGGCGGCCGTCCGAGTTCCGGATATATTGCCACTCGGGCGTGGTCAGACTGATCATGGCCTTCTTTCCACTCTCGTTGAAAATGGGAACCAGCTCGGAAACAACGAAGTTATCAAAGGGCCGCGGCGTAAAGCCGGGATTCCAGAACCGGGCCAGGCTGTCGCGGCTGAAAGGGTCTTTCCCGCCCTCTGCCAGGTCGAGCACGGTGGAGAAAAGGTCGCGCGTATGGCCAGGTGCGGGATGCGAATGTCTTGGGGAATCCCGGGGCCTGCGAAACATGCAACGCCTCCCGATAGAGGTTGTAGCCATGGCTGTAGAAGCCCTGCTCGCCGAATTCTTCGCCGTGATCGGAGGTGACGATGACAATGGTTTTCTTACCTTCGGGAGACTCGCGAAGAACATCAATCAGGCGCCCGACCTGCGCATCGAGGAAGGCAAGACAATTGTCATAACCGGCGATCAGCGAAGCCCGGTCAGCCGGCGTTAGGCCCCTGGGCGGGTCCGGGCCTTGCAGGGCGTCAAACAACTTGTGAACCAGCTTGTCCGAAACCTTCCCGAAACGATGATTGTAAGGCGGCTGGGTCAGGTAGGGCACGTGGGTGTCAAAGTAGTTGATAAAGAGAAAAAAGGGTCGCCTGGGCTGGCGCCGAAACCAGCGGAAAACATCCCGGTTGATGTCCCGCGCATCCTGCCGTTCGAGATAATCAAAGCGGAAGAAGTGCTGATAAAGAGGTTGGATGAGCGCAGTACCCACCAGAGTGGCGGCCAGATTGCGCCGCAGAGATTCACTGTCGTCGCGGTAAATACCAAACCCCCGGGCGATGCCCCAGCCCTTCTGGCAATAGTCGAAGTTTGCGACAAACCCCGCCGTCTGGTAACCGTGGGAACGGAGGACCTCGGCCAGCGTCCGGGGTCCCGGCGGCAGAGGAAGCCACCAGTCCGCTCCGTGCTGATGGGGGAGCAGACCGGTGAACATGGAAGCGTGGGAAGCCAGTGTCCAGGATGTAGGCGCGATGGCGTTCTCAAACAGCACGCCCTGGCGGGCCAGTTTGTCTATATTCGGCGTAGTAGGCCGCGAATAGCCATAAGACGAAAGGTGGTCCGCACGAACGGTGTCGAGAACTATAAAGACGATGTTCGGACTTCCGCGCAGGGCGCCAGGCTCCGTCCCGTTGCTTGCGGAACCGGACAAAGGCCGGAACAGAAAATATCCAATGCCGCAGACAGCGACAACCCCCGCCAGCCCAAGGCCGTAGGACAAACAGCGGACCAGCCTGAACCGAAACCGCCCGGTCAGGCGTGAAACAGGCTTCCACAATAAATAAACGGCCAGCAGCGAGGCGGCAAATCCCGCAGCATACCAGGCCAGCGGAATCAGAATGTCTTCACGAAAGGCAAATTCCTTGATGAGGATTCTGGTGTGCAGCCAGCGGATCCGCAGGGCCACAAACATCACAACGGCAGCAGTGTCAGCCGCCACCAGCATGGCGGTTCGGTGCTTTCCAGGTCGCCGCGCCGCCAGCCATCCCAGCAGCAGGCCCCAAAGCCCCAAACAGATCATGTCAACCAGCGGGGCCAGGAACCATTCCACGCCCCCAATGTCCGGAACGAGGAGCGCCTTGACACGAGGCGAGCTACGCAGCAGAGCGGCTTCAAATATGCCAATCGCTAGGCCGGCGAGTGCGCTGAGGACCACAAACCGGGAAATAATCTTTCCGCGCTCCCCTGCAGTTCCAGCCGGGGCTGTTCGATTCATCTGGCCACTCCCTCCTGTTCGCCGCGCCCTTCAGCGCCACAGACTTACGGTTAGCCTGACACAACCTGCCTGGCATGTACAACGATGTTTATGGCCAATGGCCGGGAAAGCAGCCGGAGTATGGACTATTGGTAAGGAAGGCTCTTCAAGGTTTCGCGGTCGGGTGCGCCGGGTTTTGGCAAGGTTGTGGTTTCTTCCGGCCCCAGCAAGGCCTGAGCTGCGCCAATAAAGTGGCGCTTGTGCGCATAAAGCGTCTGCGGCGGTTCCTGGGCCCCAATAATCTCGTTGAGAAATGTGCTTCCCCTGCCGCTGTGCGCAAAAAGATAGTTCGGGCCGCGCCAGGGCTCAGAAGAATCCGCCACCACCTGAATGAGGCGCTGCCGCAGTCTCTTCAAGGCAGCCTGGGCGCCGGAGGATTCGGCGAGGTTTGTCCGGTCGAGGGGATCAGCAGTCCAGTGGTAAAGGTCCTGGCGGCCGTCCGAGTTCCGGATATATTGCCACTGGGGTGTGGTCAGGCTGATCATGTCCGACTTTCCGCCCTTATGTAGGATGGGCCCCAGCTCGGAAACAACAAAGTCATCAAAGGGCCGAGGGGTAAAGTCAGGATTCCAGAATCTGGCAAGGCTCTCACGGCTGAACGGGGTGTTGCCGCCCCCGGCCAGATCGAGCACAGTGGAGAAAAGGTCGCGAGTCCTGACCAGGTGCCGGATTCGAACGTCCTTCGGAATCCCGGGCCCGGCGATGATGAGCGGAACGTGCAACGCCTCTCGATAGAGGTTATAGCCGTGGCTGTACCAACCCTGCTCGCCGAATTCCTCGCCATGGTCTGACGTGATGATGACGATTGTGTTTTTGCCTTCGGGAGACTTGCGAAGAACATGAAGCAGGCGCCCGACCTGGGCGTCAAGGTAAGCAAGACAATTGTCGTAGCCGTCGATCAGCGTCGCCCGGTCAGCGGGTGTGATTCCCCTGGGATGATCCGGCGTTTCCAGGGCGTCAAACAACCTGTGAACCTGCCTGGCCGGAATTCTCCCGAAACGATGGTCGTAAGGCGGCTGGGTCAAGTACGGCGCGTGGGCGTCAAAGTAGTTGATAAAGAGAAAAAAGGGTCGCCTCGCTCGGCGCCGGAGCCAGCGGAAAACCTCGTCGTTGATCTCGCCCGCGTCCTGGCGTTCGAACATGTCATAACGCCAAAAATGCTGATAAAGAGTCTGAACCAGCGCGGTACCCACCAGAGTACCGGCCAGATTGTGGCGGAAAGAATCGCTGTCGTCGACGTAGAGACCAAAACCCCGGCCAATGCCCCACCCTTTCTGGCAATAATCGAGGTTGGCCACAAATCCAGCCGTCTCGTAGCCGTGAGAACCTAAAACTTCGGCCAGTGTCCGCGGTCCCGGCAGCAGAGGGACCGCCCAGTCCGCTCCATGCTGATGGGGGAGCAGGCCGGTGAACATGGAGGCGTGGGAGGCCAGTGTCCAGGATGTCGCCGCGATGGCGTTCTCAAACAACACGCCCCGGCGGGCCAGTTTGTCTATGTTCGGCGTCGTAGGCCGTGAATAACCATAAGACGAAAGGTGGTCGGCCCGCACCGTATCCAAAACGATAAAGATGATGTTCGGGTCGCCGAAACGAACACTGGATTCTGTTCCGCTGGGCGCCGAACCTCGAAAGGGATTTACCAGAAAGATTCCGATGCCGCAGATTCCAACAACACCCGCCAGCCCAAGGCCATAGGATAGAAAACGGACCAGCTTGAACCGCAACCGGCCGGCCAGGCGCGATACAGGCTTCCACAATAAATAGACGGCCAGCAGCGAGACGGCAACTCCTGCGGCATACAAGGCCAGTGGAATAAGAACGTCTCTGGCGAAAGCGAATTTGACCATCACGGCTCTGGCGTGCAGCCAGTGGAGACGCAGGACCACCCACGCCGCAACGGCAGCCACGTCAGCCGCCACCAGCAGCGCGGTCCTGTGTTTTCCGGGTCTTCGCGCCGCCATCCATCCCAGCAGCAGGCCCCAGAGGCCGA
Source organism: Acidobacteriota bacterium (assembly GCA_037379595.1). Taxonomy (GTDB): domain Bacteria; phylum Acidobacteriota; class Terriglobia; order UBA7540; family UBA7540; genus SCRD01. The sequence goes on from JARRJI010000096.1 coordinate 13,700, forward strand.
AACAGGCCATGTCAAGCACGGGAGCAAGGAACCATTCCACCAGCCCGATGTCGGGAACGAGGAGCACCATGATGCCAGGCGTGGTTCGCAGCAGTGCGGCTTCAAAGATTCCGAGCAGCAGGCCAGCAAGCGCGCTGAGGGCCACGAAGCGCGAAACAATTTCTCCGCGCTCTGCTGCGGTTCCAACCGGGGCTGTTGGGACAAAATTCATATGGCTGCTTCCACCTGTTTGCCGCGCCCGTCAGCGCGACAGGCAGAGGGTTAGCCTGACACAACTTGCCTGGCCTGTGCAACGGTGTTCGCAGCCGCCAGCCTGGTGTGCGGCTGAAGAGGGTAACTACGATCAATGATTTTCTGACCGCTGGCTTCTTGTGGTTCACAAGGCCCGTGGACAAGTAGGCGTTGTCCGTACTTCCTGTTTGTAGGGCAGACCGCTGTGTGCGCGGTCTGGGGCTCTGGCTTTGATCCGGGACGCGATGAGCGCTGCGGGGACAAGGAGATACCAACAAAAAGGCGCCGGAGCCGCGTCCTGGAGCTGGAATTCAACGCCGCAAACGCCATCACCAGAAGAATTCCGAACCTCAGGACCGGAGGTCCGCGCTTCCCGCTACATTCTCTTGCCGATGTTGTATCGAGGATGAGAAGAGCCCACGGCAAAAACCGGTGCCGTGGGTACCAGCCATGGAGCCCTCGCCCTTCGAAATCACCGTCTAAGCCACCCCGACGGCACAATCGGGCGTGTTCTGTGTCACTGCGTATTTTGAGTACGTTGCAAGAATGGAAGTATCGGGTCCATCGGCCAATATTTTGAACACAAGGACAGAGGTGCAAGTGCTTATGCAAAGGGCGATTTCTCTTCCAGGATTGATGCTTTTGCAGTGCTTGTGCCTCCTATTCTTTCGCGCAAAACGCCGTGTTGACGGGTTGTATGGTCAAAGAAGGCTTGGGCCCACAGGGC
>JARRJI010000096.1:14669-26873 GCA_037379595.1 Acidobacteriota bacterium
GCAATAGGATGCCGCGCCGTCGCGTGGTATGGGAATGATCCCGAAATCACGAATGGGAGGCACCGTTCCCTTCTGAGCCAAATGGTTCTACAAACTGGAGATCAGTTAAGGATGAGCCTGTCCTGAGAGGTGTCGCAGGCTGGCATTTAACGCCGGCCATGAAGGTGTATGCGTTGCGAAACGTATGCCGCTGGGAATTGGGTATGGCTGGCGAAAAAAGTACAAAAAGGAGGCTGACATGGCGACCTATCTGATGCTGTTCAGTTTCACCCAACAGGGGATCGAAAGGATCAAGGAGATCGGGGCACGGATCGAGGCGGCAAAGAAGGTCATTCAGCAAAAGGGCGGGAAAGTTCAAACCTTCTACGCCATCCTGGGCAGTGAGTATGACACTCTGTTCATCCTGACTGCCCCAAGTGAAGAGAAGGTAGCGGAGATGGCGCTGGCCATCGGCATGCTCGGCAATGTTCGTACCCAAACCCACCGGCTCTTCAGCGAGGAGGAAGTGGGCAATATCGTTACGGCTCTGCCGTAAAGGTTGTGGGCGCTGGTTAAAGCAGTCTTCCGCGGATGGCGCAGACCCAGGTTTTGAGGATTCAGATATTCCGCAAAGGGGCCGGAGTGCGGCAGTGAGTATTCGGCGTTTGGCGCTGGCAGGTGAACATTCAGGAAAAGCACGAAGTGGGAGGCGGGCAAGTGTCGGAGAGACCGGTGAAAATAGCCTGACTTTCCGGTTTCGTTTTCGGGCGATAGCGGGCATAGACCGTTTGCGGAGTCGCGGAAGCGCCAGGAAAGACGAGTCTTGGTAAAAGAAAACCTGAGAAGGTGGTTTTGGAATAGAGCCAACTTCATCGAAGAGGTGTTGCGATGCTCAGTGTGTTTTGTTCGCCAAGTCGTTATACACAGGGTAAGAATGCCACGCAGTTCCTCGGGCAGGAAATGGCGTCTCTGGGCTTAGCTGGACCCGCGCTGATCGTTGCCAGCAGATCAGCCGTTGCATCGCTTTCCGAAACCTGGGCCCAGACGCTCCCGGACGCCGGATTTGCCCATCAGGTCTATCATTTCGGAGGGGAATGCTCAATCGCCGAGATCGAGCGCGTGAAGGCGGAGGCATGCCGGCAGCAAGCCGGAGTTATTGTCGGTGCGGGCGGAGGCAAGGCGCTTGACACAGCCCGGGCGGCGGCAGCGGATCTCAACCTCCCGGTAGTGAGTTGTCCGACAGTCGCTTCGAGCGATGCACCTTGCAGCGCTCTCTCCATCATTTACACCGACGACGGCGTCTTCCTCGAGTGCCGGCTCTTCCGCAGGAATCCTGATTTAGTCCTTGTCGATACTCAGGTGATTGCCCGGAGCCCGGAGCGCTTGTTGGTGGCGGGAATGGGTGACGCGCTCTCCACGTGGTTTGAAGCAAAAACCTGTGTGGAGGGTCGCGTCCGCAACATGAGAGGCGGAGCTTCCACTCGAAGCGCTCTGGCGCTGGCCCAGTTGTGCTACCGCACTCTTCTCGAAGATGGCGCGGACGCGCTGGCAGCACTCCGAACCCAGTCCGTGACTTCGGGTCTGGAGCGTATCGTGGAAGCGAACACCCTCCTTTCCGGACTCGGGTTCGAATCGTCGGGACTGGCAGCCGCCCACGCCGTTCACAATGGCCTGACTGCTGTTCCCGAAACCCGTACCTACCTGCACGGCGAGAAAGTGGCGTTCGGTGTCCTGGTTCAACTGGTTCTGGAAGGCCAGCCTCACTCGACCATGGAGGAAGTGCTGCGCTTCTCAACTTCGATAGGGTTGCCGGTCACGCTGGCCGGAATTGGACTCGATCATATGACGCCGGACATGCTGGATCGAATTGCCGCCCGCAGCACGGCAAAAGGTGAAACGATCCACAACGAGCCCTTTGAAGTAACTCCGGGATTAGTGGCAGATGCCATCGGCGCGGCGGATGCGATGGGATGCGAATGGCAGCACACTCATACGCACCCAGGATAGGCTGACGATATCGCCGTCCTCCGCCGCTCAAAGCGGGTAGCCAGAGCACCGCGTTTGTGCCGGGTCTTTTTCTTTGTTTGCTGCTGGATCACCGCATAAGTCGCAAACGGTGCGATGTATGCAACACCCGCAAACATGAATCCCGCGGCAGGGACGGTATGTGCCGGGCTGAAACCCGGCGCTACAACCGCAAGGCCGGCGGCACAGGCACCGGGGCCCTAAAGCTCGGTCTGGCGAGCAGAAGAAGTGACCAGCCAGATCATCTGGGTAAAAGGGACGAAAACAATGGGATCTTGCACGCCGGTCGGGAATCCTGGAAGGGACGCATCCTCCGAAATGTTGAGCCACAATCCCAGCGTTTCTTCCCCGCGAACCTCCGCGTTGAGCAGGCTCTGGTCGCTGAGCTTGATGGTTACGTGCCTTCGTCTCATCTCAAAATGCATTCCATTGCTCCTTTGCGAAGTGGGTAGCGGTGAATTCCGGTCTCTCGAAACTCTGGGGCCCCTGATCTGGAAGCCCGCGAAAGGCTGCAGATCCTGAAACCCGTAGACTTTGCGCTGCCCGCCTGGCGAGACCACGTCGATGCAAGGGACGGCGGGGTATAACCACGGTCAATTCAAACTGCAAATTGACCGTGGTTTGGTGTCGTGCAGGTCAGTGCTTCAGTTCTATCTGGAGCACCTCGAACGGTTCGTTGCCGAGGTTCTCGGGCAAGTGTTCGGTAGCCTCGGTAAACATGGTCTGGCCGGCTTTGACGTCGAGATCCTCCGTCTTACCGTCGGGGTACGTAAAGCGTCCCTTGCAGTCGGTGAGAAATACGGCCACGCCCCTGGGGTGGCCGTGCATCTCGGACTTCTCGCCGGGAGCGTATTGGATGCGGAGCACGCGCACATGCTCGTTCTCGAAATCCACTTTGTAGTGCCTGGAGTCCACTTTCACAGGGTCCTGTGCCATGGGTTGTCTCCTTTCGGCTTGTGCAGGTGTGATGGACCCCTCGAGTATAGAACAACACTCTGAAAGCGTGCAACGAGCCTGTAGCCACGACACCGAGTTTGTGCAGCGGCTTTTTACAGATCGCAACTCACGAACCCACGGCGCCGAAGGCATGCCGTGGCCACCTGCCTGGTCAGGGTTGCGGGCTTGCCGCAGATGTAGTCAAGAGATACCATTTCTCGCATGACCCGCAAGCTGGACAGGGACGGAAAACAAGCGCGTCAGCCTCCCGATCTGCCCCCGCGCGCGGATGACCTTAGCGTTGTCACGGCGGACTCGATTCTTGCCGGATCACCCCTGGAGGAATCTCGCGTACAAGACGTTGACCTCTCTGGACGGAAGCTTCCGATGCTTGCTGCGAGGAATTCAATTCTCGAAAGAGTCTCGTTTGCGAGCTGCGAGATACCCTCGCCCCGACTCGTTGATGTCCGGCTTGTCAGGTGCGATCTTTCGAACGCAGTTCTGCGTGGGTTCCAGGCGCGCCGCGTTGAGTTCGTCGACTGTCGGCTGATTGGAATGAGAGCCGCCGCATGTCGTTGGCAGGACGTCCTGGTTGAAGGCTGCGACGCGCGGTATGCTCAGCTCAATGACGGCCACGTTCGTAACTGCGAGTTCAAGCGGAGCCGGATGGCAGAAGCGGACCTCAGGGCCACTGACCTTGAAGGCACCATCTTTACCAACGTGGTGCTGCATCGCGCCGATCTTACCGGGGCGAAGCTCCGAGGTACCGATCTGCGTGGCGCAGAGATCGAAGGCACCATTGCTCGGGCTGAGGACCTGCGCGGTGCAATTGTCAGCGTAGTGCAGGCGATGGAACTGGCTCGGCTGCTGGGCGTAATCATCAAATAGCGGTTGCCACTTTACCGATAATCTGCGTGGGCCTTTGCAGGTTACAACCCACGAACCCACGGCGCGGAAGGCATGCCGTGATAGCTACCAGCGCGAAATCCCGCCCTGCTACCTTGCTCTCTGATGTTGCAGAAATGTCGCCAGCGCCTCGAGCTGGCGGTTTGTGAGGGCGCCGAAAGCGGGCATGACGGAGCTTGGAGAATAGGCCTGCGGATCCCTGAAGTGGCCGACCAGCCAGGCGTTGGACCGGCCGCGCGTCCCTTCCATCGCCAAGTCAGGGCCGATCTTTCCACCGCGGCCATGGAGGCTGTGGCACCGGAAGCAGCCTTCTCCCTGCGCTGCCTGGGCGTAAAGATCCGCCAGAAGGCTGGCGTCCCGGGCCTGCTTGAGGGATCGCTTCGCGATGACGTGATAGTGGCGCGCGTTCCGGCCAATATTAAAGTGGTCGGGGGCATCGAGAGGCTTCGGGTCACCCAGGGCGCGGGCGGTTTGCTGGTCTTCTTCCGCCTCGGCCTTCAGGCGATCGGCCTTGCTTCGATAGTATTCGGCGAGATCCGGATGGTCCCGGGCGGTGCGGGGATCCGTCACCAACTTGCGAAGTTCGCGGCGGGACAAAGGCTCTGTGACCAGGACGTGAATTGCCGGACCCTCCAGGGTCAAAATGCTGGTTTGTTGATGATCGAATGGCGCGCCCTGATCCTGCGCCCTGGTTATGCTGTGCACAATTGAAAGCGCCAGCAGGGCGCAGCCCAGAACTGCCAGGCGCTCAATCCATTGCTTCCTCATACGGACCTCCCGTGCAATCCATCCTGTGCATAACATCCTCTTTTTGGAAACAGGTCGCCGTGACGGGCGTCACAACCTTCAGAATCGGATGGGGGTGGCACAGAGGCCGAGTTCCGGGCTCTACAGTACCCCAATAGGAATGGCGCGGGGCGGAAATCAGAACCTCTCACTACGCGAGATCGCCCCGGCAGACCCGGGCCCCACCCGGCAACTCGAAATGACAGATTTGAGATTGCAGATTGGCAGTGCCGGAGAACAGCCTCGTCACCTCTACTTTGAACGCAGCGAACGGACGAGAGAATATCTTCGCAATTACGGTTGTCGGCGCGAAGCCCCAGGCAGAGGGCCATAGGCTGCGTGTCTTCAAAGAGGGAGCGCGCACTTCCCCAGCCTCATCGCTGAAAATCACAACCCACGCGAAAATTGCTTTCAGCGCATAAATTGTAACTCTTGTGTGTTCAGGTAGTTGCAGTTAATAGCTGGCCCGTTGAATTTCTAATCGTGCCTACGTCCGCCGATAGCACGCATCAGCGCAAGACCGGCGTGCAGGCGCTTTCCTGACGGCGCTTGAACCAGTTGAGTGTCTCGCTCAGCCGAGCAACTTCCCCGACAACAATCAGCATGGGGGTCGGAAGTCCGGCCTTCGCGACTTGCTCGGCAATCGTCTCAAGGGTCCCCAGCACGGTGACCTGGTTCTCGCTGGTGGCGTTGCTAATCACCGCCACCGACCTCGTGCCGGGCAAGCCGGATTCGACAAGCGCAACGGCTATTGTTCCGAGCCACGCCGAACCCATGAAGATAACAAGAGTATCGATGTTCCTGGCAAGACTGATCCAGCTCAGGTCCGGAGATTCTCCACACCGCGCACCATGAGCCGTGACAAAGGCCACCGACGACGAGATGCCACGGTGGGTCAACGGAATCCCCGCGCAGCTGGCCGCGCCCAGAACCGCGGAGACTCCGGGAACAATCTCGAAGTCGACACCCGCGCCTGCGCAAGCCAACGCCTCTTCCCCGCCCCGCCCGAAGATCAGAGGGTCCCCGCCCTTCAGGCGAACCACGGTTTTCCCTTCCTGAGCCTTGGCAACGATGAGCCGGCTGATCTCGTCCTGCTTCATGGAATGGCGCCCACAACGCTTACCCACATAGATCCGCTCAGCGCCCGAAGGGGCCTGGTCCAGGAGCTTCGTACTCATCAGCGCATCGTAGAGGATAACGTCCGCCTGCTCAAGAGCGCGTAGTCCCCGAAGGGTAATCAGGTCGTCTGCACCGGGCCCGGCCCCGACAATGAATACCTTGCCTGCGCGATTGTCTGCGCTTTTCATTTCTTCAGGACCTTCTCCACGAAATCGTCAACAAGTTCTTTCTGCTTCTCCAGGTCACCAGGTATTTCTACCTTCAGTCTCGAACGCAGAAGTCCGACGGCCTCCGTCAGATCGGCAGCGTTTTCGGGCACGGCCTCCTCGAGATGCTGGCGGAGCTTTCCCGCCAGGTAGGGACTCCGACCGCTGGTACCGATGGCAATCTTCAGATCGCCCCGTTCGACGACCGCCGGTGTATAGAAGTTGCAGCACGGAGGGTTATCCACGACATTGCACAGAATCCCGTGACGCTCTGCCTCTTCAAACACGGCCTTCTGCGTCGCGGGATCATTGGTGGCGGCAACCACAATAAAGTAGTGCTTGCTGAGGTCGGCTCGGTCAAACCCTCGACGGTTCAGTTCAATCGAGCCTGCCTTGGCCAGGTCTTTAATCTCGGCATTGACCTTCGGCGCAACAACCGTTACGGAGGCTCCCGTCCGAATAAGTTGTCCGGCGCGCAAGGCGGCGATTTTCCCTCCGCCCACAACCAATGCACGCCGCCCGTTCAGCTTGAGGAAAATCGGAAACAACTCCGTCACATGCCGCTTCGGCACCGGCACCCCCCTGTTTTCCGAAACTAACGCGGTCTGCATCGGCATGCCGAATGTCTCCAATCGAACCTCTTCAGGACGCGGCCGCCACGCAGATCTCCGGTTCCAGCTTGACCGCGGCTGTAATCGAATTCGTAATGATGCAGTCGCGATGGGCCTCTTCGAGGACCATCTGCGCAATTTCCGCGTCATCTTCGGTACTGAATGTCAGGCGTGGCCGCAGGGTCACTTCTGTAAAGCGATACCTGCCGTCGGCGAACTCCATCGTGCCGTCCGCGCCGCTCTCATACTTGACCAACTCGAGCTCTTCCCGCTGCGAGTAGGCAAGAAAAGTCATCAGGAGGCAAGCATCTGCGGCGGCTACCAGCATGTCCTCCGGCGACCAGCAGTCCGGATCACCCTTGAATTCGGGGGGACTGGAAACTTGCACAGCAGGCTTGCCGTCGACAGAGGCGCTTCCGCGCCTTCCGTCATTCCAAGCCAACCGGGTCTGATAGTGAAAGCTGCGACGTGATTCTTTTGGTTTCAAGGCGACTTCCTTATCTTCAGAAAATGCTACTTCATATCGCGAAGAACCTCGCGACCGGCGAAAAGCGTCTCACTCCCTGCTTCCTCCCACGCGTCGCTTTCGCCGCGCGGGCCGTGCATAGCGGTGCGATCACGGCTCAGCGAATTCGGGAAACCTCCGAAGATTCACAACCACTTCGTCCACACCGTCCACTGTTTTCGCAATCAGCTGAATTTCCTGTTCGCTCGGTCCGGCCTGCCGGATCAGCACCCCACTCGTTGCGATCTCCCCAAAAACTTCCACCTTCCCATTGTCTGCTCGCACGTCAAATCTGACGGCTCCCGACTTGGAATTTGCAGCCAGCGCAACTTTTATCCTGCACGCGAGCGCATAATCTTGAAGTCGCTTCTTGACTTCCTCAGTCGACGCATACGCCGGCAACTTCACTACTGCTGCAACCATGGCACAGGCCGTACTAATCGATATATTTCCCAGGTTAATGACCACGTCATAGTTCTTGGGATCGCGCCAATCCAAGCCGTAAACGAACTTAGTCCACCTGACTCGTTCTTCGTCCACCAGGCGGATGTAATCCCGGGCAGCGCCGTAATTCAATCCTTGGCGTTCCATCACTTCGCGAATCCTATTCGCCATGGGAGCGATCAGCCTTACCCGCAACACATTTGGAAGATCCTTGAGCAGGAGGTGGCCGGCATGACCGTGGTAGACGAGGTCCCCGTCGACGCAGGCATCGGCCAACGCCGACTGGAGTGCGATCAAGTAGATGCGCCGGTCAGAGGTCATTCGTTCCCAGAAGCCTGCGCTCTTTTCGATCTTCCCTCGCAACTTCTCCTCTGCGACACCCAATTTCCCTGCTGCCTTGACCAGGACTTCCCGCGCCAGCGATGGATACCCCAGGGTCTTCGCAAGGCATTCGGCAAACGCCATGCCCCCACTCATCGAACCACGCGAAATTGTTATGATCGCCATGAACAACTTTCCTTTCTCTTCTTCAGCTTCCTGGGCTGCTTACCTTCTTAAATCCAATTCAAAGTTCAGGCCTTGGCAGTAAGTATCCGGGACATGGAACGTTCCCATGTTTAGAGTCTCTCTGTCAGGCCACTGTTAATCATCTCAATCGCCGTAATAAGAATAAAAAATATGCTCAGCGGCTATGCAGGTACCCTTATTAAGAGCTTAGCACCACCGAAGGCACACAGCAGAACTCCCAGTATTGCCGGCATCGTCAGCCCCGGGTCAGCAAAATCTCGCAGGAGATAGATACCGGCACTCGCTACCGCCGTGATACCAATCATCAGATTGCTAATTGTCGTCGAAACCTTATACGGCAACTGCATAAGCTGATCCATCGCCAGCACCCTTACGGCCCCGGAGCCGATGCCGAGCAACCCGGAGAGCGTTCCCGCGACCAGCATCAGGGAAAAGCCACCCATCACATTGTATACCTTGTAGTACTTCCCCCCTGGAGGATCGGGCAGTTCCCTTCCATCCGCAACCAGGCCGCAAGCCGATCGGACGGACCGCTGTCTTCGAATTCTTTCCTTCGCGAGAATGACATATAACAGGAGTAAAGCAATACCAGACCAAAGATGATAGCAATCGTCCCCGTATGGAGATATGCGGCAATTATAGCTCCAGCGGTGGCCGTATATGACAGGAACATCCCGATTCGCAGGTTGGTCTTGCCTTCGTTGAGATACGCGGTCGCGGCGCCGGATGACGTGGCAATCACCGAGATCAGCAAAGATCTTACGACATAGTGGACGTTGACGTGGAAATTCAACACGAGCATCGGGGACAGAAGGGTCTCGACACCCAGGCGCGTCGCCGAACCGGTCAATCCAGCAACTAACGCCCCCATGAGCCAATAGACTCTGAATGCCGGCACACTCATATTGCGGCCCTGCAAGCCCCGCAAAGGACCTGCGCACGTTCCTTCCCAGCCGGTCGTCTCCGGGACCGATGTGAAAGGCCCTTTTAGTTCGAACTTTGCAGGGGAAAGGGACTACGGTAGGGAAACCTGTCCAAAAGCGCCACGCGCTAACCAGCCGCCACTGTCGAATCCAGCCGTGGATGTCAGATTCAACCGCGAAGCCCATTATAAATCATCTCCGCAGCCATCAGAAAAACGAGCACGCTAAAGAACATTCTGAGTGACCGCGACTTTGCACCTGTCAGAAACCTTGCGCCGATCATAGCACCCAGAAAGACGCCCAGCATCACGGGCATGGTAAGACTCGGGTCAATGAAGCCATTGCCGAAGTATACCCCGGCGCTGGCCGCCGCCGTAATTCCGATCATGAAATTACTTGTTGTGCTCGAAACTTTGTAAGGTAGTCGCATGATCTGGTCCATTGACAGTACGTTTACCGCACCTGCTCCGATGCCCAGAAGTCCGGAAAGCGTGCCGGCCAGGATCATCATGAAAAAGCCAGTAGCCACGTGGTAGACCTTGTACGACCGCCACCCGTTAATGGCCGGGTAACTGCCCTCCAGATGCAGGCGCCGGGCTAGTGGGTCAGACGGGCCCGCCGACTCGCTTTCCTCTCTACGCCGCCAGGAGAGAACACCGCAGAAAAGCAAAACCACACCAAAGACTGCGGTAATGGTTGCCGGGGCCAAATGTCCCGAAATCAGCGCACCCAGGACCCCTCCTGCGCTTGCGGCAACCACCAGAAACATTCCAATCCGCAAGTTTGTATAACCTTCGCGGATGTAGGTAGCGGTCCCGCCGGACGAGGTAGCAATGACTGAAACAAGGGAAGCTCCCACTGCGTAGTGCGCGTTGACGTGGAAAAGCAGGATCAGCATAGGAACCAGAATGATTCCACCACCCATCCCAACCAGCACCCCAATGGAACCGGCAAATAACGACCCGGCCAAGAGAAATAAAGTGAACCACAACGTCGTCATCCCAAGACTCCGCTAACGAAGCCTCTCTTTGGACCACTCCACCCGGCAACGGGAAATTCTTCAAATCTCAAATAGTAATTCCCTTCTGGGAGGGACGTCGCGCGCGGCAAGGCCTCAATCAAACTGGACCGCTCCTGGAGTACAAGTTCTGTCGGTTACCGCGGGAACTTCTAGTAATCGTCCCTTCCGAAATATGGTTTCCGAAGTCTGCTATTTTCGAGATTCCGGCCTTGACTGCTTTATGCCGCTCGACCCGAACTGCTTGACTCCCGGAAATGCAGCGTAACCTCTTTGACTCCTTCCACCGCGGTCGCAGCCTGCTTGATCGCTTCTTCGATCGGCTCCGCAGGCTTCAATGCCGCTCCGCTCCAACTTCCCATCGTCTGCCTGGACATCGAATCGGCAGCGCTGGCAGGCAGGTCTTGAAACCACCGCCACTTTCACTTTGCACGCAAGGGCGAAGCCTTTAAGCTTGTTTTTCACTTCCTCAGTTGTAGCATAGGCAGGGGTACCCACGACCCCTGTCACCATGGCGCAGGCGCTCTCAAGGCTGACCCTTCGCAGGTTCACGATGAGGTCGTAATTCTTCGGGTCACGCCAATCAACTCCGTACACAAACTTGGTCCATTCAATGCGTTCTTGATCAACGTACCGGATATAATCCTGAGCCGCCTCAGCAGACAAACCCTGCCGGTCCATCACCGCACGGACCCGCATAGACATTGGCGCAATCAACCGCACTCTCAGGACGTTCGGTACGTCCTTCAGCAGGAAGTGGCCTGCGTTCCCATGATAGATAAGGTCACCGGAGACACACTGATCGGCCAAGGCGGACTGGAGGGCAACCAGATAGATATACCTGTCTGTCGTTAACTTCTCGAAAAGGCCCGCGCTGGTCTGGATCTTTTCCCGCAGGACGTCTTCGTTCACGCCCAGCTTTGCCGCGGCCTCCACCAGAACCTCCCGGCCAAGGACCGGGTACCCTAGCTTAGAAGCCAGGCAGCTTGCCAGAGCTTCACCGCCACTCATCGACCCCCGCGATATTGTCACAATGGCCATAATCTGTACCTCCTTTGAGTTACTCTCCAATCCAACGGTGGACGTCAGCCGCGAATTGGCTTACGGTGGCAACTAGCCACCTGCGAAAAAGAGCGCGTACGTCAACATGGCGAGAACTAGAAAGGTGATGACCACAAACACCTTGTCCCGGTTCAGCAGAAAGAGAATCCCCGTTAGTGCCACGCGAATAACCTGGACACCCACTAATAACATCAGTCCGAATTGGATAGTCCCCCTGGCCGAACCATGCTCAAAATCTTTCCAAATGCCTGCAAGGCTCCTGAGGTCGGACGGTTCACCGCGGAAAATGCGATAGTGAACCGGTGTCGCGCCGTGCCGCCACATGTAGAGTACGCCGCCAAAAAGAACGATGAATGCCGAGGTCAACACCCCGGCAAGCAGCACAAGCCCAATCAGCTTTTCCATCCGTCTGATTTCTACCATTGCACCACGCCCTTATAGATCATCTCGAGAGCCATGATCAGGACAATCACACTGAAGAAAACTCGCAACGGTTTCGCTCGCAGAAACATCAGTAGCCGCGCTCCCACCACGGCTCCTCCGAAAACGCCAACCATGACCGGCATCGCCAGCACCGGATCGATATACCCGTGGTGAAGATAAATCCCGGCACTGGCTGCAGCTGTGATCCCAATCATGAAGTTGCTCGTGCTCGTTGAAACCTTGTACGGGAGTCTCATCACCTGGTCCATGGCCAGCACATTGACCGCGCCTGCGCCGATCCCCAGCAACCCTGAAATGATTCCTGCAACTCCCATCAAAATGAAAGATGGGATAACGCGGAACACCTTGTAAGACTGCCAACCCCCAGGAGCCGGGTAACTGCCCTCCATGTTCAGGCGGACAGCCAGCCGATCGGAAGGTTGTCCCGCCTCGCTTCCTTCCTTCCGCCGGAACGACAAGTAGCCGGAGTAAAGCAGGACCAGACCAAAGACCGTCATGAGCGCCGGCACCGGCACGAGCGTCAGCAGAAAGGCACCTGCAATGCCACCGGCAATGGAAGTGAGCTGGAGAAACATGCCCACGCGCAGATTCGTGTAACCCTCGCTGAGAAAGGCCGCCGCCGCTCCCGACGAGGTCGCGATGACGGCGATAAGTGTCGCCCCGGCGGCATTGCGCATGTGGATGTTGAAAATCAACACGAGCATTGGATCAA
>JARRJI010000097.1:0-10254 GCA_037379595.1 Acidobacteriota bacterium
GTCTTCTGCTTGAGCGCATTGAAGAAGTCATGCAGCCCGTGAAGTTCCTCGCGCAGTTTGGGGTTGTTCGCAATATAGCCGAAGTATTGCGGCCCATTGTGGTGCGTAATGTAAGCCGCATGAAGACCGAATGCATCCAGTGGGCCGTCGTCCATATCGACATGCCCTGAGCCATAGCCCTCCTGGTACCATCCAAAGCCCACCGGAGATTGATGACGGGCGGAAATGAATTTAACGTCCTGCTTGACGTCAGTGAGGTCGCGGCTCGGATTCCTGTCGTGCCGCGTGACGGACTTCAGTTGTTTCTCTTTCAACGTGAGCGGAAGCGAAGCAAAGGTCAGGTTGATTTGTGTGCGTACCTTGCGCCCGGGACGAAAGTCCCGTGGATTGACCGGCATCTTCTTCGCCTTCGGGGCCGGGTCAAGCGGGGAGCCCCAGAACGGGTCGGCGTCATTCATTACGGGCACGCCGGGCCCGCGCGCTCCGTTGCCCTTGTAAGCCTCTTTCGGGTGGAGGGCCCATTGAGTCTGTCCCGTTTGTGCAGCAATGATGGCAAGATTTCCAAGCGTTGAAGGGCCCGCCATCTCCTGAAAAATGTGGTCGAACAACACAAAGCGGTCGGCATATTGCCAGAGAAGCGGAATCGTGTCGCAGTCTTCATAGGCCATCGCCAACTCGCCCATCTGCTTTGCCTTCAGCGAGGGCTTGCCGGACCCCATAAATTTGTGTTCTTCGGTGAGAGCAAAACGGTCCATTTGGGGAGCGCCATTCTGAATGTCCATCTTCGCGACGATCGAGGGATGGGAATGGTCCACATCATCGGTATCAGCCGCGAACTGTTTCGGCCCGATGCGGAAAGGATGGATGGTGCCCGTCGTGCCATCAGTGTTCATCAAAGGCTGATCGAATCCCAGCGTGTCCTTTGGCTTGTGGCTGAAAAGACCCTCAGCGCCCGGAAATGTCCCAAAGTACGAGTCGAAAGAACGGTTCTCCTGGTAGAGAACAAAAACGTACTTGATCTTCTGCCGCAGCAGCCTGGTCATCTCCTCAGGCGAGAGGTTTGGTTCCTGAGCGGGCGCAATTTCGAATTCTTTGATATCTTGCTGATTTGCGTTTGGGTTGGATGCCTTTCTTGCCTGGCACCCAACAATTAGCAAACCAAGAGAAAGCAGGATTCCTGCGCGGGTCAACGAGAATGAATGTTGGCTCATGGCGCAGATAGTTTAATCTGAAAACCACCTTGAGGGCCAGTTTTGGATTGATCCGTGGAAGCAAGGATTCTGTGGCTGGCACATCTCTTTGAGTGCCGTCAAAACAATCGAAACACCTTCTGCGCACCGAGCCGTGTCGGTTTTGCCCGAGGGGCTTCAAACCACGGTCAACTTGAGCCGCGACGCTTTTTCGTGGTATAAAGAGGATGACAATTTATAGAGATGACCTTCGGGGCAGGGTGAGGGATGACGGTTAAGCCGCCTTCCCAATTCCCGATCGGCGGTAAAGCCCGCGAGGGGAATCGAGAGCTTCCAGCCAGTTGTATTTCGTCCTGAAAACAGTGACTGGGCCAAAAGCTACGCAGATTCCCCAGGACTCGGTGAAATTCCGGGGCCGACGGTAAAGTCCGGATGGGAGAGGGTCAGGCGCCCGCATGATGCGCAGGCGGGTCTCCGTGCGAGGCTACGTGTGTGCAACTCCGCGTGCGGGTAGCAGTTTCCATCCTTGCCCCGATACGGGGCTTCTTTTTCGATACCCGTAAAAAGGTTTCTCACCAAAACCCAAACGCCCAGGGTCAGACCACTGGCTCCCAGGTGAAGGCTTAACCCTCCTGGTACAGATCAGGCTGCCGGCCCGAATGAAGAACATGGATGCCTGTCCCAAAAGGTCTCCGAAGTTCCGAAAGCAGAAATGAGGTTCTGTGTTTAGCGGCATTGTCGAAGTAACCAGCCCGATTCTCAAAGTTGAAAGCACACGAAAGCAACGAGTTCTCACCATCCGAAAGCCTCGAGGTTGGAAGCTGGGCGATGGTGAAAGTGTGTGCGTGGAAGGAGTCTGCTCAACCGTGCAGAAGTTCAACAAGGACTCTTTCCGCATGGTTTACATGCCCGAGACGTTGCGCAAGACAACGGTCGGCAATTTGAAACGCGGTGACGAGGTCAATCTTGAAAGGAGCCTGACGCTCCAGAGCCTGATCGGCGGCCATCTCGTTCAGGGACACGTGGACACGACGGCCCGGATCAAGAGCATCGAAAACGAGGGCGAGGCAAAAATCTACACTTTCGAGATCCCCGCAAAGTTTTCCCGCTACATCGTCCCCAAAGGATCCATCGCCGTGGATGGCATCAGCCTCACCGTGGTCAAGGCCAAGCGCACTGAATTCCAATGCTCGTTGCTCGCCTATACCCTGAGCCACACAACCCTCGGCGGCAAGCGCCCGGGCCAGCACGTCAACATCGAAGTGGACATCCTGGGCAAGTACATCGAAAGGCTCCTGAAGAAATGAGATTGCGGAACGACAGGTTGAAAGCACCGAATCTGCCTTTGCCTCGAAGCAAGGCATCCCGTGTTCGAGTAGGAATCATTCGCGCCGAGTACAATCGCGAGATCACTCTGAGCCTGGAAAAGAAATGCGTGGAGACTCTGCTTGCAGCCGGAGTTGCAGAAAAGAACCTCGATCAGTTCGCGGTTCCGGGATGCTTTGAAATTCCGATCGTTGCCCAGAGGCTGGCGTCAAAAAAGCGTTATGACGCTTTAATTGCGCTGGGAGCCGTGATTCGAGGCGACACCTACCACTTCGAACTGGTGGTGAATGAATGCGCACGAGGAATCATGGACGTGACACTCCGGCATGATGTGCCCGTCATTTTTGAAGTTCTGGCTACTTACAACCGGCGCGATGCTTTGCGTCGTGCAGGAAATAATAAATTCAACAAAGGAATCGAAGCTGCTCAGGCGGCCCTGTCTTTACTGGCCACACTGGGCAGCGTCAAAAGTTAGAGGAAACTATGTCGCAATCAGCAACAGTCGAAGAAGCACTGCGGGAAATCCGGGCCGGTCGGTTCGTTATCGTACGCGACAGCCTGGACCGCGAGAACGAAGGTGATTTTGTAATGGCTGCAGAGAAAGTGTCTGCAGCGCATATCAACACGATGATCAAGGAGGGTGGAGGACTTATTTGCGTCGGCGTAACACGAGACCGGGCGATGAAGCTGGGTCTGCCCCCGATGGTGGGAGCAGATGACAACTCAACAACTTTTGGGTGCGATTTCACCGTCTCCGTTGATGCCCGCAAGGGTACAACCACCGGGATATCGGCCCCAGACCGCGCAACTACTGTTCGGCTTCTGGCATCTCCGCGAGCCCAATCATACGATTTTGTGCGGCCGGGCCATATTTTTCCTGTGCGCGCCCGCGCGGGCGGCGTTCTGGCAAGGTCGGGACATACTGAAGCTTCAGTAGACCTCGTGCGCATGGCCGGATTGAAACCGGTCGCCGTGATGTGCGAAATTCTGGATGGGAATGGGAAGTCCGCGCAAGCCACTGGCATTGAAAGAGTGGCCCGCAAACACGGTCTGAAAGTCCTCAACATTGAGCAACTCATTGAGTATCGGCGTTACAAGGAAAAGCTGGTGACGCGGGTGGCCAGCGCCCATTTGCCGACAGAATTCGGCAATTTCACCGCGCATGTTTACGAGTGCCCGTCGCAGAGTCGTGAACACCTGGCGCTGGTGATGGGCAAAATCTCTTCGGATCGCCCTACCCTGGTTCGGGTTCATTCCCAATGCCTGACAGGCGACACCCTTTACTCGATTCGGTGCGACTGCCGCGAGCAACTTGCGACAGCGATGAGAAAGATCGGCGAGAAAGGCGAAGGAGTCATCGTCTACCTCAGCCAGGAAGGACGAGGCATCGGCTTGGCCAACAAAATCAAAGCCTACGCTCTTCAGGACAAAGGATTCGACACCGTACAAGCAAACGAACGCCTGGGATTGCCCGCGGACATGAGGGATTACTCGGTGGGCGCGCAGATCCTGGCCGATCTGGGTGTGCGCAAGATTCACCTGCTGACGAACAACCCCGAAAAGGTTTCAGGGATCAGGCGCTATGGACTCAACATCCTCAGGCGTGTCCCTCTTGAAATCTCGCCGACAAGGACAAACCATGCGTATCTGAAGGTCAAGAAAGACAAACTCGGACACCTCTTGAGCAAGGTACAGTGATTGAATAAACAGACTCCACGCCGCTCGCCGGAACATTTTATGCGCATGGCGCTCGATCTCGCGCGCCAAAGTCCTGCCCTGCCCTATCCGAATCCCTGGGTCGGTTGCGTCATTGTTCGTGACGGACGCGTTGTGGGGAAAGGATTTCATCGCGGGACGGGTACGAACCATGCCGAGGTTGAAGCTCTGCTGGATGCCGGCCCGCGCGCAGACGGCGCCACTCTTTATGTCACGCTCGAACCTTGTTGCCACCAGGGCCGCACCCCACCCTGCACGGATGCCATTTTGAAGGCAGGAATCCGCGAGCTTCACTACGCGCTGAAAGATCCCAACCCTCTGGTGGCCAATAAGGGGGCGAGGCTGCTCCGCAGGCACGGGCTGATCGTCCAGAACGGTATTTGTTCGCGCGAAGCAATTGCGCTGAACGAAATGTACTTGAAGTTCCAGGCCACCGGCATGCCGTTTGTGACCGCCAAAGTGGCCACAAGTCTGGACGGGAAAATTGCGACGCGAACCGGGGAGTCCAAGTGGATTACGGATCCAGAAGCTCGACGGCGCGCGAGGCTCCTGCGAGGAGAACATCAGGCGGTGCTTGTCGGCATCAACACCGTTCTCAGCGACAATCCACACCTTGGGCCAAGGGACTCAGGCTCCGCAAATCCCTGGAGGATTGTTCTCGATTCCCGTTTGCGCACTCCACCCGAATGCCAGGTGGTGAAATCAGGGAAATGCATTGTCGCCTGCACTTCGCAAGCGAGCGCTACAAAGAGGGCACACCTCGAACGCGCCGGAGCTAAGGTGATAACTTTCAGAGGCAAGCGAGTCCCGCTGAGGTCCTTGCTTTCGCGCCTGGCGAAAGAGGAAATTATCAGCGTGCTGGTCGAAGGCGGCGGCGATGTTCTGGGAAGCTTCTTTGACCAGCGGCTTGTAGACAGAGTCTGCTGGTTTCTCTCGCCTGTCATCCTCGGCTCTACGCAAAGCCGCGTTGCCGTTGCAGGCACCGGCGCAGCAAGCCTCGATCTGGCGACCCGGCTCCAGGAGCCTACCATCGAGAAGATAGGAAATTCATGGCTGGTCCGAGGAAAGATCCTTCGCCCCGCAGACAAATAGCTCGCATAGAGTAAATTTCGTGTGGCTCCTGGTAAACTTGTCGTGGTTCATTCCTTCCACCATGTCCTTCGGATGGCGCGTAGTGTTGAGATTGCAAATCCGCTAGACAACAAACTTTCCAATTACCGAAACTGTTCGACAACACAAGAATGCAAAACCCATATCAACCAATTACAGAAATGTGTTTGAAATTTGAACAATTCTCTAATCTTTCCAGCTTCAGGCAACCCTGGCATCATCCGACGCTCTCATATGAAATGTATTGAAAAACTAGTAGTAGGAGGGTGGCACTTATTATGCCAAGCAAAATTCGTACTACGCTGATATCAGCGCTGAGTGTGGTCTTTTTATTCGCAGGAATGGCATTTGCCAGGACGATGCGAGTCGACGTAATTTACAGCTCGACGGTCGGGAAATCGCTAAAACTAAAGCCCGGTAATTACCGCATCGATATCGCGAGCAATTCGAAGTCGCCTATCGTCAAGTTCTATAACAACCATGGAAAGTTCGTGGGCCAGGTTCCCGTGAAACTTGCGAGTCTGTCCCACAAGAATAACGCGACCGAAATCCAATACAACACTGTGGCATCGAATAATCACGTCATTACTGAAATCAGCCCCAGGGGCTGGAACGAGAATCTGTTATTCTCGCACTCGAAAACAAAGAACTCGGCTGCGAAGAAATAGCGTGGATACAGGTCCCGGAGTTTCTCCGGGGATTCCGGGACCGTTTCCCGTGGCGAAAGAAGGGAATATCCAGAGGCAATCTGCAACGGCAAACCGGACTATTCGCGAGCCTGAATCATCCAAGGTAGTGTACTGGCACTACATGCGCAACCGGTTGATTCCGTCAAAGGCCGCATTTTTGTAGCACTCCGCAAGCGTGGGGTAATTGAAAACCGTGTTCACGAAATAATCGACCTTTCCCCCAAAGGCGAGAACAGCCTGGCCGATATGCACCAGGTCGCTGGCGCCTTCACCCATGATATGGACGCCCAACAACTCTCGGGTTTCAAGGTGGAAGATCAGTTTCAGCAGGCCCGTCACGTCGCCGATGATCTGGCCCCGTGCGGTTTCCTTATACTGGGCTTTGCCAACTTCGTAAGGGACTCCCTGCTGTGTAAGGGTCTCCTCACTACGCCCCACCATGGAAATTTCCGGAATCGTGTAAATGCCATAAGGAAAGAGCTCCTGCACGCTGGCCGATTCCACTCCGAAAGCATGGCAGGCCGCCAGCCTTCCCTGCTCCATGGAAATCGAGGCCAGACTGGGAAAACCGATCACGTCACCAACCGCATAGATGTGCGGCACGTCCGTCTGGTAGTGCTCGTTCACTTTCAGCCGCCCACGATCGTCCGCAGAAAGGCCAACCGCCGCAAGGTTCAAGCGTCCCGTGGCGCCGGTCCGGCCAATGCTATAAAGGGCTTTTTCGGAGAAAATCTTCTTGCCGCTGGCAAGGTGGATTGTGACTCCGCCACCGTGATCATTTTCATAAGGCTCGATTCTCTGCACTTTCTCGTTAAGCCACAGCGTGACGCGGTTATTGCGCAGGTGATAGGCGAGCGTATCCACGATTTCGCCGTCAACAAAGGGAAGCAGGCGGGACCGCATATCAATCAGCGTGACCCGGATTCCCAAGGCGGCAAAGATACTGGCGTATTCGCAGCCAATCACTCCCGCGCCCACCACCGTCAGACTTCGGGGCAACTGGTCGAGAGAAAGAACTTCGTCGCTGCTGAAAATCCGGCGTCCGTCGAATGGAATGTGCAGGTCTTTGGTCGCCGTTGAGCCCACCGCAATCACAATGTTCTCGGCGGTCACGTCCCGGGAACCTTGCGCCTCAACAAGGTCCAATCGAACCGTGTGGGGATCGACAAGCGAAGCTTCCGCGTTGATCAACTCAACCTCGTTCCGCAGCAACTGATGCCGGGCAACGTCAATTTCGTGACGGATAACGTGCTGAGTGCGGAAGAACAAGTCATCCTTGGTGATGTTCTGCTTGACCTTGTAGGACTCTCCATAAAGATCGTGCTCATGATAACCGGACAGATAAAGGACGGCCTCGCGCAGGGTCTTGCTGGGAATCGTGCCCAGGTTGATACAAACTCCTCCTACGACTCCTTTGCGCTCAGCGATGGCAACCTTCTTGCCAAGCTTTGCCGCCTGAATCGCCGCGTGGTGACCGGCCGGCCCTGAGCCGATAACCAGCATGTCGTACTCAAATTCAGACATATTTCCCCCACTGTCCCAAATCGTCAAAAAGGTAGATTAGTGATTCCTGGGTTCGGAAACTCTGACGCTTGTCCCTGACTTACCTGCAGGGATCCGAGGACCCGGGCACGATGGAATCTGCGCACCCCTGCTTGCTTGGTGACGCTAACCGCGACGAGCCGTATCCAATCCCAAGCCTTTCCAGATCCCGTCCACTCTCTTCCTAATTTCGTCGTCCATGATGATTTCATCAGGCCATGGACGGACGAATCCCTCGCTTGGCCATTTGCGAGTGGCGTCGACGCCCATCTTCGAGCCGAAATTGGGCAACCGCGAAGCGTGTTCAAGTTGGTCCACCGGCCCCAGGACAAACTGGATGTCTCGCTCCGGGTCGATATGGTTGAAGGCCTTCCAGGTCACCTCTCGAACGTCATGGACATCGACGTCGTCATCAACCACTACAATGCACTTGGAGAACATGGCACCAGGCAATCCCCAGATGGCGTTCATCACCTTGCGCGCGTGGCCCGGATAGCTCTTGCGGATGGAGACGATGATCAGGTTGTGAAACACGCCTTCCGCCGGCATATGCATATCGACCACCTCCGGCATCTGCTGGCGCATCAACGGCAGAAACAGTCGTTCGACGGCAAAGCCCATCCAATAATCTTCCATGGGTGGAGGACCTACGATCGTGGATACATAAATCGGATTCTTGCGCCGCGTGATACAAGTCAGATGAAACGCCGGAAAATTATCCTGGAGTGAATAAAAACCCGTGTGGTCGCCGAAGGGTCCTTCCACCCGGATGTCGTCAAGGTCAACATACCCTTCCAGCACAATCTCCGCATTGGCCGGAACCTCCAGGTCCACCGTTTCGCAACGCACCAATTCGACCGGCTTCTGGCGAAGGAAACCTGCAAACAGGAATTCGTCCAAATCCTCCGGCAGCGGCATGATGCCCGCCAGCATCGTTACCGGATCGGCCCCGATCGCCACGGCCACATCCATCCGGCGTCCTTTGCCCTGCCGGTCAAGCCAGCGGAAATGTTCCGCTCCGCCCTTGTGGATTTGCCAGTGCATGCCGGTGGTTTGTTCATCAAAAACCTGCATCCGGTAACAGCCAACGTTGCGCCGGCCGTTCTTAGGGCTGCGCGTCACAACCATGGGCCAGGTGATAAAGCGTCCGCCATCCTGCGGCCAGCACTTCATGACGGGCAGTTGTGCGAGCGAGAAATCTTCACGTTGGATGACTTCCTTGACGGGGCCGCTCTTTACCGTCTTGGGAAAGAAAGAGCCGAGTTCTGCAACCTTCGGCAGCATCCTCACCTTATCCAGCAAGCCCTCGGGCGGTTTCATCGCCAGCAGATCTTCGATTCGCCTGGCCACATCGTCAAGTGAGGAAACTCCCAGGGCCAGTTCAACCCTCTTTTTCGAACCCACCGTGTTGATCAAAAGCGGCACAGGATAAACAAGGTTTTCCTTTGCCGAACGCGGCTTTTCAAAGAGCAAAGCCGGCCCTTCAGCCTTCGATACTCGGTCGGTGATTTCGGTGATTTCGAGATCGACATCAACCTCGACGCCGATTCGTTTCAATTCGTGTTCCCGTTCCAGCCGCCTGATAAATTCTCGAAGGTCGTTGTAAGCCACAGATCTCCTCACTTTGAGAGGCGTAAACTATTCCTCTCTCTGCATAGTTATCGATCGTAATATCAGCAGTCTTAAATTTCCAAGAATTACAGATTACGGCTGGCAAATCAAGGCGCACACGCATTCAAAGTCGCCTGGGAATCACCCACGCTCGAGAAGCCACTGCAGCCGTTGAGATAGTATCCCGAAGAACAGAAAGTTTGATACTTGCCTACAAGTGCCAGCACAGTTCTGCTGGATGAATGACTTGGCCTGCCGAGAAATCCGGATCCTGGAGATTAAGGCGGGGCTGGAACGAAACATATGGAGGGTCGTGTTGACTGTGCCGTTTCCCTTCCTCTTTTCGCCTTACGGTTCCGCCCCATTGAGCCGAATACCATATGTTAGGGCAATACCACGCAGTCCGAAAAGTTGACAGGTGTCAAAGTCAGCAGATAAAATGTTCGGTTTATATACTTAAAGCTCGACAGCGTCAGGGGGCTATGGACAAAAGAAAGGTAGAGAGTTACAAGAAACTGCTGTTAGCCAAACAGGAAGAAATACGTCGCATGATCGCCAGGTCAGAGCAGGACGGCCGGGAAGCAGACGAAGAAATTACCCAGGACGTGGCTGACCGGGCTGCCAATTCGTACACCAAAGAATTTCTCTTTCACCAGAGCAACGACAACCGGCGCATCCTCCATCTTATCGCTGACGCCCTCAAACGCGTGGACAATGGTTCATACGGACATTGTGTGGAATGCCAGCACGATGTCCAAAAGAAACGCCTGGAAGCCGTACCGTGGGCCCGCCATTGTATTGATTGCCAGGAGAAGCAGGAAAAGGGTCTGTTGTAGCGAGCTGCAGGGTACAGAAAGCGAGGCTTGCGTTCAACTCGAGCTTGCCTTCCATTGCGGATTGTGGTCCCCTCCTTCGAGAGCTGTCTGACAGCTTGTTCTCGGTCGTTTTCCCGACCCGTTGCTCCATCTGCGGCGGTGAAGTTGCCAGCGTCAGCGGTCTGGGTGTATGCCGCGACTGCTGGTCCAAAGTCGAATCCTGGGAAGGAATAAGCTGCCAACAGTGCGGGATTC
>JARRJI010000098.1:0-16153 GCA_037379595.1 Acidobacteriota bacterium
GTTCAAGCCGTTGATGGCCTCGCGCCGCGGATTTGCCGCTGTGGCCTACGGCGTGAACGTGGACGATCAGGGCGACTGGCGGCCCGGACAGCAGGCGGCCCGCAAGCACCAGGTGCTGACCCCGCTGCTCGACGCCGGCCTGACCAAGGCGGACATTCGAGAGCTTTCGAAACAGGCGGATCTGCCTGTCTGGAATCGTCCCGCCTCAGCCTGCCTCTCCTCGCGCATCGCCTACGGCATTGAAGTCACGCCGGAGCGGCTGGCGGTGGTGGAAAAGGGCGAAGAGGCGCTTCGGGCGCTGGGCTTTCGCCAGTTCCGCGTTCGGCATCATGACAATCTTGTCCGGCTGGAAATCGCTCTCGAAGAATTGCCGCGCGCGCTGTCGCCGGAAATGGCTCAGAAGTTTGTAGAGATCTTCAAGCCGCTGGGGTTCAACTTTGTGACGCTTGACCTGGAAGGCTACCGCAGCGGATCGCTGAACACCCACCTCGTCAAAATCGCCGGCTGACCGAAGCCGGAATCCTTAAAATTGCTCCACACCAAAGACAAGTTCGGGCGCGCGGGTGTATCCTGTCGTCGCCGAATCGAGAGCCGTTGCTGTTCCCAACCGGAAATCACCGAAAAACTCGGATACCCCGCCGATGCCAAGCTTCTGATCATCCACGCGGACGACCTCGGAGTGGCCCACTCCCAGGACATGGCCAGCTTCAAGGCGCTTGAGGAAGGGGACGTGACCGCGGCAAGCGCGATGGTTCCGTGCCCGTGGTTTACTGAAGTCGCGAATTTTGCGAAGTCGCATCCGAAGGCCGACATCGGCATCCATCTGACGCTGACCAGCGAGTGGAAGACCTACCGCTGGGGCCCGGTGGCGCCGAAGGACAAGGTCGCGAGCCTGCTCGATCCCAACGGCTATTTCTATGCCGACAACGGGCCGGTGGCCGCCCACGCCAAGCCAGCGGAAGCGGAACGGGAAGTCCGGGCGCAAATCCAGCGCGCCATCGCCATGGGACTCCATCCCACGCACCTCGACATCCACATGGCGACGCTTGCCGCAACGCCGCAGCTCTACTCCGTGCTGGTCAAGGTGGCGCACGAGTACCACCTGCCGTACATGGCCGTCAGGCTGCCGGGCGAGCAGGGCCAGGAATTGATGAAGCTGATTCCGCCGAACGACATCGTTCTCGACCACCTGGTGATGTTCGAGCCCGGGGTGCCCGCGAACCAGTGGACGGAATCTTACGTGAAAGCCATCCGGTCGCTCAAGCCGGGCCTGAATGAAATGATCGTGCATCTCGCCTATGATGATTCGGAAATGCGCGCCATCACCGCGGGGCATCCGGATTACGGGGCGGCGTGGCGCCAGCGCGACTTCAACGCGGTGACGAGCCCGGCCTTCAAACAGGCGCTCAAGCAGAATCACATTATTCTGATCGGCTGGAGACAACTGGACAAGCTGGTCCGGTAGCGGTGCGGCGGGAGCGTTGAATTAGTGCTGTGTCGGCGCGGGCGCCGGAGTGGAATTGACAAATTCCGTGGCCACCCGGACCGTGGTGCTGTGGATGCGGACGGTGTCGGCCACATGGCGAGCGTAGCCGCCAGCAAAGGTTACCACAACCGGAATATTTCTGGCTCGCGCTTTCGCGAAGACCATCCGATCGCGAAACTCGAGTCCCTGCAAAGTCAGCCTGAGCCCGCCCAACTGGTCTTCGCGATAGGGGTCGGCGCCGGCCAGGTAGAAAATCACCTGAGGATCGAATTCCGCAAGGGACTTATCGAGGCTCTCTTCGAGGACGGCAAGGTATTCGGTGTCTTGAACGCCGTTGTGGAGATTGACATCCAGATCGCTGGGCGGCTTGGGATAGGGGTAATTGTTTTCCTGGTGGAGCGAAACCGTATAGACCGTTTCGTCTCCGCCGAAAATTGCCGCCGTGCCGTTGCCCTGATGAACGTCGCAATCGAACGTCATGGCGCGGTCGACAAGCTTGTTTTTCTGCAGGTGCCGGATGGCGATGGCGACGTCATGCAGCACGCAGAATCCTTCACCGTGGTCCGGAAAGGCGTGGTGGAAGCCGCCGCCGATGTTGATGCCGACGCCCGCTTCGAGCGCCAGGCGTCCTGCCAGAATCGAGCCGCCCGCTGAAAGCCATACGGCCTTGACGAGTTCATCAGAATACGGGACTTCCATCCTGAGAATTTCCACGTGCGAAAGCTTTGCGTTCTTGAGTTTCCAGATGTAGTTGCGGTCGTGAACCAGCGCGACATCGTCGTCGGTGGCGGGAGCGGGTTCCACGATGTCTTCGGGCTTGATCACGTCTTCCTGAAGCAGTTTCTCCTTGATCAGGCGATACTTCGCGGAGGGAAAGACGTGATTCCCCAGGTTCAGGTCGTATTGATCCGAATAGACCACCTTCATATCGTGCGAACTCCGGACGCTCTTCATTCTACCAGTTCGCCAGGCAACGCTGCGCGCCAGGCGTACCCGCGGGAAACTGCGGGCCCGGGAAATCCCGGTCAGCCCTGCGCAAGCAGCGCCCGGGCTGGGACAAGGGAAACAGCGTCTTCATCGGGTCATCAGCCGCGCTGGTTCATGCAACGGGTAGAAGAGGGGATTTGCTCAGCGTTCCGGCTGTTTGAGACTCTGGCATTCTACTCTACAGTCACGGATTTCGCCAGGTTTCTGGGCTGGTCAACGTCGCACCCGCGAAGGACAGCAATGTGATAGGCGAGCAGCTGCAAGGGCACAACCTCAAGCACCGCAGAAAGCCACTCATTGTTCTGGGGAAGCGTGATCAGGTGGTCCGCCATATCGTGGACTTCCCGGTCACCTTCAGTCACCAGGGCCAGGATCACCGCTCCGCGGGCCTTGGCTTCCTTGATATTTGAAATCGTTCGCTCATAGCGAAGCCGGGATTCGGTGGATTTGCTGTCGCAGGTGGCGATCACCACCACGGGCAGGCCCTTGGTGATCAGGGCGATGGGGCCGTGTTTCAGTTCGCCGGCCGGATAGGCTTCCGCGTGGATGTACGAGATTTTCTTCATTTTGAGCGCGCCCTCGAGCGCCACGGGGAAGTGGACGCCCCGGCCGAGAAAAAGAAAGTCGGAAGCGCGATCGAAGTGGCGGGCCAGCTCCTCATACTCCTCGTCCTTTTGCAGGACGGCTTCAAGCTGCCGCGGCAGCATGGCCAGCGAGCCGAGCAACTCCTTCGACTCGGCGGGCGGCAGGAGGCCGCGTACCTGGCCCAGGTAAACGGCGAAAAGGTAGAGCGCGATGAGCTGCGAGGAGAACGTCTTGGTGGACCCCACGCCGATCTCCGGCCCCGCGTGCGTAAAGATGGCTCCGTTGGCCTCGCGCGGCACCATGCTGCCCAGCACGTTGCAGATGGCCAGCGTTTTGGAGCCCTTGGCCTGCGCCTCGCGCTGCCCGGCCACGGTGTCGGCTGTTTCGCCCGACTGCGTGATGAGCACGGTGAGCGTGCGCGAATCCACCAGCGGATCGCGGTAGCGGAACTCGGAGGCGTAGTCCACTTCGACGGGCACGCGCGCCATGCGCTCGATCATCATCTTGCCCGCCAGCGCGGCGTGCCGCGAGGTGCCGGCGGCGACAATCTCAACGTCGCGAAACGAGCAGAACTCGTCTTCGGTGATCTCCATTTCGTCCAGAAAGATCTGGCCGGTCTCCGGAGAGATGCGCCCCAGCGCCGTGTCGCGCACGGCGCGCGGCTGCTCGTAAATCTCTTTCAGGGTGAAGTGCTTGAAGCCGCCCTTTTCCGCCAGAATGGGGTCCCAGCTGATGTGGTGGACGCGCCGGCTCACCAGCTCGCCCTGGAAGTCCATCAGCTTGACGCCGTTGGGCGTGAGCACCGCGATGTCGCCGTCGGAAAGAAAGAAGAGGTCACGCGTGTGATAGAGAATGGCCGGCACGTCGCTGGCCACCAGATACTCGTTTTTGCCAAGCCCGATCACGGCCGGCGGGCCCTGGCGCACAGCGACGATCTTGTTCAGGTCTTTCGTGGACATGATGGCCAGCGCGAAAACGCCCTTTAGTCGCTGCACCGCCGCGCGCACGGCATCTTCCAGCGTGACATGGTCGGAGGGCCACATCGGCCGGTCCAGATACTTTTCGATCATGTGCGCGATTACTTCGGTGTCGGTTTCGGTGGTGAAGGTGTGGCCGTCTTCCACCAGCTCGGCTTTCAGCTCAAGGTAATTCTCAATGATCCCGTTGTGGACAACAACAACTGTGCCGTGACAGTCGCGGTGGGGATGGGCGTTTTCCTCGGTGGGCGCTCCGTGCGTGGCCCAGCGCGTGTGGCCGATGCCGTAAGTGCCGTCGAGGGGATTGAGCCGGATCACTTCTTCCAGGTTGCGAAGCTTGCCCGTGGAACGGCGAATGGTGAGAACGCCGTCCTTCATCACCGCCAGTCCGGCCGAGTCGTAGCCGCGGTACTGCAGACGCTGCAGGCCCTCCAGCAGCACGGGGACCACGCGCTTGTTGCCGATGTATCCGATGATTCCTGACATGGATTGACGTTCTCAGTTGACCGGACTCGCCGGAAATGACTCTGGCCCGCTGCAGGCTGCACCGAAAGAACTCACTCTAAGCCTGCATTATAACAGAATCGTCCGCGATGTTTGCGGAGGGGGATGTGGGTGTAGCGCAACGTTCGCAGTTCAACGTTGCGGGTTTTGCCTCAAGGGTGGCGCATACGTCGCGTTGTTTGCGATGCGTGCGATTATCGGGGCAATCCTACAACCCGAAAGGAGGTCGACCGAAGTTGTGCTGCGGCCTGGATCGCACACATGCCAGAAGCCGGCACGTGTGCGCCACCCGCGCGTCATATCCCTACCCGCTACCGCGATTGCTGCACATAAACTTCGCCGGTGTTGAGGCTTGGCTTCTGGTTGAAGCTGCCGTAGGTCAGGCCTTCGCCCGAGGCGATGTACTCCTTAAGCTTGGCCGACATCTGGCGGCAGACGTCGGGATAGCGGCCGGCGACGTCGGTGAGTTCTTCGGGGTCCTTCTCAAGGTTGTAAAGCTGCGGCTTGTAGATGGCGGGCGTTGCTCCCGGCCGAACGGCGAACTTGTTCTGGTGAGCTTCCGGCTTCCAGATTTCCGTGTAGCTCCACTCCTGATTGCGCGCGCAACCCACCCAGCCGTAGGTCTGCACAACCGTATCTCGAATGCTCTTGGTTTCTCCGGTCGCGAGCGGCCAGAAATTCGCACCGGTGACGCGCTCCGGCGGCTTGAGTCCCAGTAAGTGCAGCAGGGTGGGCATGATGTCGTGAATTTGCACGAATCCGGGAACCTTCTTTCCGGCAAATTGCTTGTCCGGCATGCGGATCATCAGGGGAACGTGGCTGACCTGGCCGCGCAGCTTGTCCGGGCCTTTCAGGAACTGGCCGTGTTCGCCCAGCAGGGCACCGTGGTCTGACATGAAGACGACAACGGAGTTCTCCAGCAGGCCGTATTCGCGGATCGTGTCGAGCAGCGCGCCCACCCAGTAATCGACGCAACTGGCTTCGCCGGCGTAGTTGGCCCGGAAGCGGTTCTTGATTTCGTCGGAAAGCGGGATGGTGGCGTAAGGCGGTTCGACAAAGCTGGGCGTGTAGGGCCCGTGCCAGTACTTCTGCAGAAAGCGCTCCGGCGGATCCCAGGGCTCGTGCGAATCGAACATCTCAACGTGCAAATAGAAAGGCCGCTGGTTGAAATTATTTTTCAGCCACTGGATGGCGTGGTCGGCCACGATCTGTGAGAGCGACTCGCCCTGCTGCTTCCAGAGATTGCGGTTCGCCTTGTATTGGCTGAGGAAACCGTGCAGGCCGGGCATTCGCGCCATGTACTGCGGCGAAACCATATCGCTGACGTCGAGCAGATTGTGGGGCGAGGTGCCGTAGTAATCAAACTCCTGGCCGCGAATCCAGCGGTAGGTGTGGAAACCGCGATGGAAATTCCTTCCCGGCCGCATCTGGTGCGGCAGGTCGCTGATGAGCGTGGTGATGTAGTCCGCCTCGAGCAGCGTTTCGCTCAGCGTCTGGTCTTCATTGTAAAGGTGATGCCAGCCGGGGAGCTGCACTGGCTCGTGCTGGCGGAAGTAGTAGCACGGAATCACGCGCCGGCCGAGGTTGGGCGTCTCAAGATTTTCAAGCCACTTCTTGCCGTAACACGCCAGGTTGTCGTGGCGGAAGGTGTCACTGACAATCACGATCAGGTTCAGGTTGTTGCCGTGCTGCCTGGGCGGCCGTTCCCAGATGGAGCCGCATTCACGCGGAGCCGCCGGTTGCGCGTTGGCGTCGGCGGCGCGCCCGCCGAGTCCTGCCGCCGCGGCAATAGCAGTGGTCTTGAGGAAATTCCTGCGGGAAGAATTTTGCCGTGCCATTGGACAAGCTCTCCCTTCTCAAAACTTTTTCGAAAGTGTCTTGCGTCGTGCGTTTGTAGCGCCGAGCTTTAGCTCGGCATTTGCCGATTTGTAGCGCAACGTTCGCAGTATAACGTTGCTGGTTTTTCATAACCAAGGGCCTGCGACAGCCAATACAGTGTTGCGGCTACCGCTACGATCTTGCAGCGTTGATGCGAATGTACTCGTGCGTAAAGTCGCAGGTCCACACCCACGCGTCGGCCTTGCCCTGGTGAAGATCGATACGAATGGCGATTTCCTTCTGATCGAGTTCCTTGATGGCGGCCGCTTCGTCAAAGCCCGCATGGACGCCGCGGCGGCAGAGGTACAGGCCGTTCACGCGGACATCCACCTTCGAGGCGTCGATGGCCGCCCCGGAATAGCCCGCGGCGCAGACAATCCGTCCCCAGTTGGGGTCGCTTCCGCAAAGCGCGGTTTTGAGCAGCGGCGAATTGGCCACCGCGCGCGCCACGCGTTCGGCATCGGAAGCGCTTCGAGCACCGCGCACGTCGATGCGTGCGATTTTGCTGGCGCCTTCGCCATCCCTGACAATCATTTTGGCCAGAGCCTGGCAGACTGCGGTCAGTCCCTGCTGGAATGTTTTCGCGGCCGGTGTTCCCGGCCGGATGGCCGCTCCGGACTCGCCGCTGGCCAGCGCAATAACGCTGTCATTGGTGGACGTGTCGCCATCTACGGTGATGCGATTGAAGGAGACGTCCACGGCGGCGCGCAGCATCTTCTGGAACATCGCGGGCGCAACGGCGGCATCCGTGGTGATGTAGGAGAGCATGGTGGCCATGTGCGGGTGAATCATGCCGGCGCCCTTGGCCACTCCGGCCACGGTCACGGTCTTGGCGCCGATCTTCGACCGCAGCACGATGGACTTGGGAAAACTGTCCGTCGTCATCATGGCGCGCGCAACGTCGGCGGCATTCTCGACGGAGAGATTCTTCTTCAAGGTGGGAAGCTTTTTCAGAATCAAATCCACGTTGAGCGGCGTTCCGATCACTCCCGTGGAAGAAACAAAAACCTCGTGCGGCTTCAGGCCGAGCGCTTGCGCCACACCCTTGGCTGTTTTCTCGGAGACCGCCAGCCCTGCGCGGCCCGTGCA
The DNA here is from genome assembly GCA_037379595.1 of Acidobacteriota bacterium. Classification (GTDB taxonomy): domain Bacteria; phylum Acidobacteriota; class Terriglobia; order UBA7540; family UBA7540; genus SCRD01. The sequence goes on from JARRJI010000098.1 coordinate 7,507, forward strand.
GGCGTTGGCGTTGCCCGAGTTGACGATGATAGCGCGTGCACGCCCGCGGCTCTTCTTGAGATTCTGGCGGCACAGAAGCACCGGCGCGGCCGCCGCCCGATTCGTGGTAAAAACGCCTGCTGCGGTCGAACCCGGCACGTCGCATACGATCAGCGCAAGGTCCAGCGCGCCTCTGGCCTTCTTGATTCCAGATGCAACAGCAGACGCTCGAAAGCCTTTCGGCGTGGCAAGGCTTCCTTCGATGGCATTCCAACTCGGCATGGTTCGGCTCTGCTCCTTTTCTTGTGGAACTTCAGAGTTGCCCAGTCTAGCAGAAATTGATGCTGCCGGGCAGCGGGAGTCACGACCCGGTAGTAACTCCGCTTGCCGTAGCGCCACCCTTCAGGCCGGCATTTGGGGCCATGCCGGGCTAAAGCCCGGCGCTACAAAACCAAGACGAGCCATTGCCAGCGACTCGGAGCGCACTGAGGCCTCAGCAGCTTAAGCCGCGCGATCTTAAGGGCCGGGCCAAAACCCGGCGCTACAAAACCGGGCTGTACGCTTATTTTCGTTTCGGCTTTTTTGCCGTGGCCGTGGGTGTTTTGACATCTTTCAGTTCAAGGACGCCGGGGACGGGTTTCTCTTTAGGCATAGGTCCGCTGACCTTGATGGTCTTGATGCTTTCCTCGCACGCCCGCATGTACAACTCCGGGTTGTCGGAGCCGGGAGTGCAATTGGCCTGGATGATGTGATCCGGCGAAATGATATGGGCCGTCAGGAGTGAAGGGGATTCGGTGGATGCGTTGAAACTGATATTGGGCAGGACCTTGGGGTGTTCCTTAGCCTGCCAGATCAGAGCGGCGTCGCGATCCTGGATCTTGAGGTGTTCGAAGCGGTAACCGGGAATGTCCTGGTAGGTTCCGGCTGTCTGCCACTTGGCCAGGAGCTGCGGCGAGAACTCATCGTCATGCCCCGGGTTCACCTGTGAAGTAATCATCAGCACCGGCCCCTGGCTGAAAAAATGCGAACGATAGATCCTGATGCCGCCGGGAAAATCGTCAACCTTGCCGTAGATGCCCGCGGCAACCTGCATGTCGATGCCTAATTTCTGGTTCTGGTAGGGAAGAAGCTGGAGGGCCTTGTTGGCCTTGTACCCTTCATAGTAGGGGGACCATTTGACCAGAATGTATTCGGCCACGAGGGCTGCCCCGCCGATCAGGATGATTCCCAGTGCAAATTTGGCTTGCATGGACAAATTCAACTTCTTCATATGCGCTCATCTTAGCCCGAGTCGAGTCGCGCGCGCAATGCCTTGAGGCCTGGCGGGAGGCGATCGCAATTCACCGGAGGGCGAGTTCAAGGAAGAGTGCGCCTTCGACGGGGTTGTTGATGTACGGTGCGATCGGCTTGAAACCAAGGGCGCGATAAAGCTCCAGTGCGGGGAGCATGGAGGGCAGGGTGTCGAGCCGCATCCGGCCGTAGCCAATTTCGCCGGCGTCCTTCACAACTTTGAGGGCGAGCTGACGGCCGATTCCCCGGCCGCGATGCGAGGGCCGGACGTAGAGACGTTTCAATTCGCAAACACCTTCCTCGATCTTCCTGCGGCCGGCGCAGCCGGCGGCCTGATCCCCTTCCCAGGCAAGGTAAAGGCGTCCGCCGGGCGGCCCATATTTTCCGGGCAGGCTCGCCAGTTCGCTTTCGAAATTCTGAAAGCAGAGATCGATTCCGAGCGAGTTCTGATATTCGCGGAAGAGCTTGCGGATCAGCTCGATATCACCGGGCGATTCCGCGATATGGATATTCATCGTCGGCTCCCGGTGACCAACACGACCATCACTCGACTCGGATCAGGGGGTGGGTTTTCTCAACGACCTTGCCCACCTGCTGGGCGGGGATGCCGCATTCGCGCAACTTACCGGCCAGCGCCGCTGAATCCTTTTCACCAACCACCAAAAGCAGCCCGCCGGAGGTTTGAGGATCAAAGAGCAGGTTCCTGACTTCCTGCGGAACCTTCGGGTCAAACTCGACGCAGCCGGTCAGGAATTCAACGTTGTTTTTCAGCCCGCCGGGGATAAAGCCCTGGCGCGAACAATCGAGCGCTCCGGGGAAGAACTCAATGTGTTCGGGCTCGAAGACCAGGCTGACGCCGCTGGCAATGGCCATCCCGCGCGCATGGCCGAGCAGGCCGAAGCCGGTGATGTCGGTGGCGGCGTGGACGTCGAATTCGTGGGCCACCTCGCTGGCCGTTCGGTTGAGAGTCCGCATCGATTCGATGGAGGCGCTGACGGAAGCTTCGCTCGCTTTCTGCTTTTTCAGCGCCGTGGCGATGATGCCGGTACCGAGCCGCTTGGTCAGCACCAGCCGGTCGCCCGGCCGCGCGCCGCGATTGACCAGCACCCGGCGGGGATCCACAACCCCCGTGACCGCGTAGCCGAACTTCATCTCCTCGTCGCTGATGGAGTGCCCGCCGATCACCGAACAGCCTGCCTCCTGCATCTTGGCCAGGCCGCCCTGCATGATCTTTTCCAGGATGTCGAGATCGCGGCCCGTGTTGGGGAAGCCCACTATCGAGAGCGCGGAAACCGGCCGGCCGCCCATGGCGTAAACATCGCTCAGGGCGTTGGTGGCGGCGATCTGGCCAAACGTCCAGGGATCGTCCACAATGGGGGTGAAGAAATCGACCGTTTGCACCAGCGCGAGGTCCGGCGCGATCAGATACACGCCCGCGTCGTCGGCGGATTCGAAGCCGATCAGTACATTGGGGTCAGATTGTTTCGGCAGCCTGGCCAGCACCGAGTCCAAAATACTTGGACTCAACTTGGCCGCTCAACCCGCTGCCTTGACCATCGCGGTCAAACGCGTTCGATCATCCATACTTGGCATTATATGCTGAAGTTACGGAGCGGTGTGGCCCCGGTGTTTCGCTGGTACAATCGGAAGGCAGCATTGATTGGATTATCCGTTCATGAATTATCCGCGTCAGGAGACTCATCATGTTTCCATTCCACGGCGTTGATTTTATGGAAATCGACTCATCCTTGAGCGATGAGGAAAAGCTCGTCCGGCAGACCGTGCGCGAGTTTGTCGATCAGGAAGTGATCCCGCACATCGAGGAGTGGTATCGCGAGGGCAAGTTTCCTCTGCGGCTGGCGACCGCGATGGGCGAGCTGGGCTTTCTGGGAGCCAACCTCAAGGGCTACGGCTGCGCCGAAATGTCGAACGTGCAGTACGGCCTGATCATGCAGGAACTTGAGCGGGCCGACAGCGGCCTGCGCAGCTTTGTTTCCGTCCAGAGCGCGCTGGTGATGTATCCCATCCATGAATTCGGTTCCGAGGAGCAGAAGCAGCGCTGGCTTCCGGCGCTGCAGCAGGGCAAAGCCATCGGATGCTTTGGACTGACCGAGCCGGATTTCGGATCGAATCCGGGCGGAATGCGAAGCCGTGGTGTCCAGGACGGCACCGATTTTGTCCTGAACGGCGAAAAAACGTGGATCACCAACGGCACCATTGCCGATGTCGCTCTTGTCTGGGCACGAACGCCGGAAGGAGTCCGCGGATTCCTGGTGGAAAAAGGAACGCCCGGCTTCACGGCCAAAGACATCAAGGGAAAGATGTCACTGCGGGCTTCGGTGACCTCATCACTGTCGCTCCAGGACGTGAGAGTTCCCGCCGCGAACATGCTGCCCGGGGCTCAGGGGCTGAAGGCGGCGCTCGATTGCCTGACCCAGGCGCGTTACGGGATCGGCTGGGGAGCGACAGGCGCCGCGATGGCCTGCTACAACGAGGCCCTGGAATATGCGAAAGTGCGCAAACAGTTTGATGACAAGCCCATTGCCGCGCACCAGTTGATCCAGGCACAGTTTGCCGAAATGATTACCGAGATCACCAAGGCGCAACTGCTGGCGCTGCACGTGGGCCGGTTGAAGGACCTTGGCCGCGCCGACCATGCGCACATCTCAATGCTGAAGCGGAACAACGTCAAGATCGCCCTCGACATTGCCCGCAGTGCGCGCGACATTCTGGGCGCCACCGGCGTGGCCGACGAGCATCCTGTCTTTCGCCACATGTGCAACCTGGAATCGGTATTCACTTACGAAGGCACGCATAACATCCACACGCTGATTGTTGGCGAGCGTGCCACAGGAATTGCGGCGTACAAGTAAACGCTGCGCCTGCCGCGCGCTCTGCTTCCTCAACCACCATTCCTGTGACCTGCGGGCTGCAGCCTCCCGCTGGAAAAAACGGGTTGGCGAATGCCATAAGAAGCAGTTAGAGTATTGGGACCGCTCGTGGGGGAAATCGGGATAAAAAATTCCAGTTGAATGAGGAGGCGATCGTGAAGAAATCTATTTTGAGCGTGGCGTTGCTTCTGGGGGTTTTTGCCGCGGCGAGCCCGCTCCACGCACAATTGGCGAATTTCCAGGGGTCGTGGAACAACACAAACTCGGGAACACGCTCATTGGTAAGGCTGGTCATTCGGGGAACCCAGGTGCATCCTTATGCGGCCTGTCATCCGAGTCCCTGCGACTGGGGCGAACTGGATGCCGTGGCTTACGGCCCGAGCGTCGCTGCCGCCGTGCAGCGTTCGGCGGAGGCGCTGGTGGCGATCAGGCACACTTCATTCTCCGTGGTCATCCTTATGATTGAGCCGAGCCGCAACCACGACTTGAAAGTCTCCACTTTTACACGCTTTACCGACAACAGTGGGCGTGCCCCCTACACGGTGACGGAGTTCTTTCGGCGGAGCGCGGCCCCTCGAGGGAAACTGCGGCCGCTTGTAAGAGAACGACTACACAGGCGCTGAGCGGCTGCGATGCGGTCAGCGTTACAGGTTGAGGACGCGCATCCCGCCTTCGGTATAGCGTTCGCCCGCGGCCACGCCTTTGGGTGCGACCTCGTTGATACGCTCGAAATTTTCAGGGCTGAGGCTGACTTCTAGCGCCGCCAGGTTTTCTTCGAGGTGCGCGATGTGGCTGCTTCCGGGGATGGGAATCATGTCTTCGCCTTGAGCCAGCACCCAGGCCAGAGCCAGTTGCGAAGGCTTGCACTGCTTTTCTGCGGCCATCTCTTCGATGCGCTTGACCAGATCGAGATTGCGTTGGAAATTTTCTCCCTGGAAGCGCGGATTCTTGCGCCGCCAGTCGTCGGGCTCAAGGTCATCGGGGCTCTTGATCTTGCCGGTAAGGAAGCCCCGGCCCAGCGGGCTGTAAGGCACAAAAGTAATGCCCAGTTCGCGGCAGAGGGGAATGATCTCGTCCTCGGGATCGCGGGTCCAGAGCGAATATTCCGTCTGCAGGGCGCTGATGGGATGCGTCTGATGGGCGCGGCGGATGGTTGCCGGCCCCGCTTCTGAAAGTCCCAGGTAGCGCACCTTGCCCTCTTCGATCAGCCGCATCATGGCTCCGACCGTTTCTTCGATGGGCACGCTGCTGTCCACGCGGTGCTGGTAATAGAGGTCGATGGTATCGATCTGGAGGCGCTGCAGGCTTGCATCGCAGGCCTTGCGGACGTATTCTGGCCGGCCGTTGATGCCGGTAAAGTTCCCGACCGCATCCCTGACGTTGCCGAACTTGGTGGCCAGAACAACCTGGTTACGGCGATCCTTGATGGCTTTGCCGACCAGCTCCTCATTGCGTCCTGTGCCATACATGTCGGCTGTGTCCAGGAAATTCACGCCCAGGTCGAGCGCGCGGTGGATGACGTCAATCGATTCCCGGTCATCCCGGCTTCCGTAGAATTCTGACATGCCCATGCAGCCCAGCCCAATGGCCGATAGCGACAGTTCACTGTGCCCAAGTTTTCGTTGTTGCATTCTTTTCGCCTCCGCTTCCGGTGGGATGGATGAATGTTCAGAATAACACTGGCACTGAGCCGGCTCAAGGTTTGCCGGGACGAGAACCTTTTGTAGCGCAACGTTCGCACTTTAACATTGCGGACTCTGCGTTGAATCGCGCAACTTCTCTGTGTACTCTGTGGCCTGAAAAGCTTCAACAAAGAGGACACTGAGACGCTCTGTGCTCTCTGCGTGAAAGCTTGTGACACACGGAGGACACAGAGTCCTGGTTTGGTTGCCGCTTTACCGCGCTGCGCTACAAATCTTGTGCGGAACTGTGCTGCCGCGTAAAGCGTATCAAGAGATAGACCACAGGAAATCCTCTGCCAGTGCGGATGCCTGCGGTAGAATAAAATGCTCTTTCGAAAAAGGAGACTGTTGTGGGAGCTGCCCCGCCGCCTTCCGTGCCACCGCCGCAACCGCCAAACCGGAACCTGGTCTGGGCGGCCGTGCTGATTGTCGGATTCATCATTGCCTCGGCAATCTTCATGGTGTGGTTTGGCCTCCGGATTCTCTCCCATGGCATTCATGTCAAAGTAACCGAAAGCACTCCGGACCGTAAGGTGGTCACGGTGAAGACGCCGATGGGCAACCTGAAAATCGCCAAAGATCAGAACGTCAGCGATCTCGAGCTCGACCTTCCGATCTACCCGGGCGCCACGCGCGAGAGCACCAGAAGCGACGATAATTCCGTCTCGCTGAGCTTCGACCTGCCGGAGCAGGTGAACCTTCGGATTGCAGTCGCAAAGTTTGACACGCCTGATCCGATTGAAAAGGTCCGGGCGTTTTACAAGCAGCAACTGGGCGGAGAAGTGACCAGCTTTACCCAGACCGACCGCAACGGGAAGACGGTCTTTGAGATCAAGTACGGCGAACAGGAAAAAGTCGTATCACTCAAGTCCCGTGACGGCGGAACGCGCATCGAGCTGGTGCGGATTTTCCACGGCCAGGCTGAACCCAATTGAATCCGGATCCGTAATTTCCCGGGCGCCCTCTATTGCAAAGTTCATGGGGTGCCCGGCTTAAGAGTAAGGACCTGAACCTTTTCCGCTGACGCATTTCAGTTGACCTGCCGAATCCTGCCCCGAGTTGATTATTACCTACGGACAACCTGAGGATGTCCGCTATAATGTCCATTAATATCCATTCAACAGATCATAGTTAGGGGGACGTGAATGCAGCTTGCACCATTTAAAAATGAACCTTTGAGCAACTTTAAAGGAAATCCTGAACACATTCGGCTGATGAAGCAGGCCTTGCAGGAGGTTGGCAAGGAGTTGGGGCGGAAGTATCCGCTGGTGATCGGCTCGGACCGGATCGAGACGGCGGAGACGTTCAATTCCTACAACCCGTCGGAAAAGGACCAGGTGGTGGGAACGTTTTCCAAAGCGGATGCCAAATCCGCCGCGCTGGCCGTTCAAAAAGCCGAGGAAGCCTTCGAAAGCTGGAGTTCCACGCCGGCGGAAACGCGGGTTGAGCTCCTGGTTTCAGTGGCGAAGATTCTTCGCGAGCGCAAGTACCACTTTGCCGCCTGGATGGTCTACGAAGTGGGCAAATCGTGGCCTGAAGCGGACGCCGACGTGGCCGAGGCGATCGATTTCTGCGAGTTTTACGCCCGCGAAATGCTGCGCCTTTCCGGCCGCCAGCCGGTGACGCCCGTGCCGGGAGAACGGAACCACCTGGAGTACATTCCTCTGGGCGTGGGCGTTGTTATTCCGCCCTGGAACTTTCCCCTGGCGATTCTCACCGGCATGACCGTGGCCTCGGTTGTGGCGGGAAACACCGTGGTCCTGAAGCCTTCGAGCGATTCGCCCACGATCGCCTGCAAACTTTTCGAGGCGCTGGAGGAAGCCGGCATGCCCGCCGGAGTGGTGAATTTCCTGCCGGGGCCCGGCTCGACGGTCGGCGACGCGCTGGTGGCGCATCCCCGCACGCGGTACATCGCCTTCACAGGATCGAAGGAAGTGGGGCTGCACATCAACGAGCTGGCAGCAAAGCACCAGCCGGGGCAGATCTGGATCAAGCGGGTGATTGCCGAGATGGGCGGCAAGGATTCGATCGTCGTCGACAGCGAGGTGGATCTGGAATCAGCGGTCGAAGGCGTGACAGCCTCTGCTTTCGGCTACCAGGGCCAGAAGTGCTCGGCCTGCTCGCGCGCCATCGTCGTTGACACGGTCTATGAGGCTTTTCTCGAGAAGTTGAAGGAGCGCGTGGAAGACATCAAGGTAGGCGATCCGGTCGACGCCGGCACCTACATGGGTCCGGTGATCAACGGCCGGGCCAAGGAGTCCATCCTGCAGTACATCAAGGTTGGAAAGAAAGAAGGGCGCCTGTTGACCGGCGGCAAAGAAGCCTCGGGACCGGGCCATTTCCTTGCCCCGACCGTCATCGCCGACGTTCCTCCCGAAGGACGCGTTTCGCAGGAGGAAATTTTTGGCCCCGTGCTGGCGGTGCTGCGGGCCGCGGATTTTGACGAGGCTTTGAAGATTGCCAACAACACCGAATACGGACTGACCGGCGCCGTCTATACCAAGAACCGCGCGAAGATCGAAAAAGCAGCCCGGCGCTTCCACGTCGGCAACCTCTATTTCAATCGCAAATGCACCGGAGCCCTGGTGGGTGGCCATCCTTTCGGCGGATTCAACATGTCAGGCACGGACTCGAAGGCCGGCGGTCGCGACTACCTGCTGCTCTTTACGCAGGCAAAATCGATCTCCGAAAAACTGAGCGCGTAGCTATTCTGTAGCGCCGGTGTCCCCACCGGCGATAAGTTTGAGAAACGCGGCGCTGGGGACAGCGCCGTTACAACCGTGCCGCGGCAAGACGTTTACTTTG
>JARRJI010000099.1:0-5973 GCA_037379595.1 Acidobacteriota bacterium
ACTGGAGCTATGAGCAGGGGACCGAACTGCGGGACCCGAGCATGAAGGAAGTGGCGGATTATTACGCGCGGCTGGTGAGCTGGTACACGCAGGGCGGTTTCACAGACCAGTACGGCAAGCGGTATGAGTCCGGCCACCACTACAAGATCCAGTACTGGGAGATTCTGAACGAGGTGGAGATTGAACACCGGATGAGCCCGGAGTTCTACACACATCTCTACGATGCTGTTGCCGGGGCGATTCACAAGGTCGATCCCGATATCAAGTTTGTGGGCGCGGCGTTGGCGTTTCCCTCCACTCATCCCAAATTCCTCGACTACTTCTTGAACCCCAGGAACCATAAGCCGGGCATTCCGCTGGACATGGTCTCTTATCACTTCTACGCTCATCCGACGCCGGGCCAGGACCTGAACGACTGGCAATACACGTTTTTTGACCAGGCTGACCATTTTCTGGACACCGTTCGCTATATCCAGACCATTCGGGAGCGGCTTTCTCCCAGGACAGAGACGGACGCTGACGAGCTGGGGTGCATTCTGCCATACGATACTGCGGACCATCTGGTCCGGAAGATTCCGAACGGCTACTGGAATCTGTGCGGCGCCATGTACGCCTATGTTTATGCACAGTTGGCCCATCTGGGGGTAGAAGTGGCCGGAGAATCGCAGTTGGTTGGCTACCCCACGCAGTTCCCGAGTGTCTCGATGGTGAACTGGAAGACGGGGCAGCCGAACGCGCGCTTCTGGGTGCTGAAACTTCTCGATGGCAATTTCGGTCCGGGAGACAAGCTGGTGAAGACCGAGGGCGGCTCCGAAGCGGTCTATGCTCAAGGGTTCGTAACGCCGTCGGGACAGCACAAAGTTCTGCTGATCAACAAGCGCAACCGGCCGGCATTTATTTCACTGCCGGGAGCGGCTGGATCTCAAGAGCAATACGTTGACGAAGAAACGGGGGAGAACGGAGTAGCCAAGGCCATGCTGGTTCGGGACCAGACCATACTCGGCCCGTTTGAGGTGAGTGTCGTCACCTTGCGCTAGTTCCAAGTGAGAGCTGGCGGCATGACATCTGAGGCGACCGAAGGCAAGCACCAGGAGGAGTTCCTCGAGCAAGTACGTGAGGACCTGCTGTAGATGGTGTTTTGGCGCCGGCCGCGGAATACGTCTGAGAAATCAACACTGGACGCCCCTGCCATTGATCATTTCTGCCAGCTTATTTCTCCGCGGGCGCGGGTCCACTGGCTTTGTAGTTATCTTCGAAGCACCAGTTGACGAAACCAGGGGTGAACTCATTCACGACGGCGGGCGGCACTTCGGATTCCTTCACCCGATAATATTTGAAACTGATCGTTTCTTCGGAGCTGCCGGGAGGATTGACCGTGCCCAGCAGATACCCATACACCCTGGTCATCGACACGCGCATCTACCACCGCCTGAACCAAGCTCTGCCTCTGAACCGGAAAGTTTCAGAGACCCGCCATTAAACTTAGTCCGGCTCAGCATTAACATTTTGTCGCTTCTCTTTTACAATGAGCTTTCCGAAGCTCATATCCGTATGCCCATGGAGGAAAAATCGGTCCTGGAACGCGCGCGAGGCCTATACGCGCGCTTTGACCTGCCGATTTCCTCCTTCTCGCTGATCGGCGGGTTTGTGTTTGACGCGCTCACCCTCCGGCGCGTGGACTTGTTCTGGGACAATTTCTGGGTTGTCACTCACCTTGCGATCGTGACCGTCTGCGCGGTCTGGATCAATTTCTTGGACGATGCCGAGGACGAGAACGGAATCCGGCCGGAAACGGACCCGCATAAACTTCACTTCTGGCTCGTAAACATCCTGCAGTTCTTCTTCGGCGGGCTTCTTTCCGTCTACCTTGTCTTCTACTTCCGAAGCGGCACCATCGCCACAAGCTGGCCATTCCTTTTGATCCTTGCCGTTGCATTTTTCGCTAACGAATTCCTAAAACGCAGCTATGCGCGCGTTTCGTTCCAGATCGCGCTCCTGTTCCTGTCGCTCTACGCGTTTGCCATCTATCTGATGCCCATGCTACTGCACCGGATCAGCACGCATGTGTTTTTAATCAGCGGCGCGGTGAGCGTGGCTGCGATCAGCTTCATCCTTGTTGTCCTCGCGGCCTCCTCCCGCCAGCGCTTCGCAGGGCGCAGCGGATGGGCCGTGTTCGGCTCTATCGCGGGCATCCTTGTCCTCGTGAACGGGCTTTACTTTCTGAACCTTATCCCAGCGCTGCCCCTGTCATTGAAGGAAGCCGGCGTATACCACTCCCTGGCCGTGAACGGTCCCGGCGACTACACGGTGACCAGCGAATACCAGAAGGCGAGCGGGCTTGCTTCCATCGATTTCCTCAAACGCTTTTTCTCCTTGAGCCAGACCGTCCACATCAAGCCCGGCGACTCCCTCACGGTCTGTACCGCCGTCTTTTCTCCTACCGCCCTGACCACAAAGATCGTTCACGAGTGGCAGTATTACGACCGCGCGAAGGACGAGTGGATCACGCGTGCCCGCGTTCCTCTTTCAGTGGTGGGCGGCAATGACGGCGGCTATCGGACTTTTTCCGTGGTGCATGCCATCACCCCCGGCCCGTGGCGCGTGGATGTGGAAACGCTCGGCGGCCAGGCGATTGGACGCCTGAAGTTTAACGTGGTTGTACAACGCAAGGAACCGCCGCTTCGAACGAAAACCATCGATTAATCCTTCGTATCCGTGCGCGATGAAGGGTTCCGCGCAATCGCCCCACGGACTCGGAAGGGTACGAAGGTCATGACGGCGGCGGTCGCGTCGGGACTAAGTCACCTTTTGAATGCGAATCAGAGAGGTTCTTAAGCTTCGGGAATCCCAGGGCACAATCCCGGTCACTGTGCGGGGTGGCAGAGCTCGGTTACCAGTGCCTCGCGATGCCTCTCAGCGATGCCTGAGGAAGCTTCAACCGCCTGGCGGTAAACAATCAGGGCAAGTACTGCCAGCGCGAGAAAAACCATTCCAGCCATCCACATCCCTCCTGCCCAGTGCGACAGGAGATAAATGCCTACAGAGAACCCCATGATTGCAAGCTGGGTCGAAAAGGTGAGCAACACCGCCATACCTGAGGCCCTCTGGCGCCGAATGGAACCGAATTGAAGCCGCCTGGGAAAGTGGAGCGACACGAGATTGCCGACCGCAAAATTCAAGGGCAGGGCAAAGAAAACGGCACTCAGCGTGACCGCCGCTATCGCTGGATCCACGCCCCCGCGCACAAACGAAATACCCACAAAAACCGCGGCAATTTCCAGGACGAGGACCAGAGTGTAAAGCACATTTTTGGCTATCATTACGTCGCGAAAGCGAACGGGAGCGGCAAAGAGCATCGCGACACCTGGACCGTCAAAGCCGAGAGCGTTAAATGCGGGACCGAGCACGATCAGCATGCAGTAAGCGACGGCCGCGGGGAAAAAGAAAGAGCTGCTGGCCAGAGGCATTGCGGGTCCCTCACCTGACCCGCCGCCTTGAAGACCGAACACAAACACCAGGATCAACGGAACTGCCAGCGTAAGGTACTGAGCGGTGTTACGAACCAGGTACCGCAGGTCCTTTTCCAGCAGCGCCGCCACCGGAGGCGACAGGCCAGCCAGCCGCCAGCCCTTGTGCACGGTCTTCCGGGTGGCCGCAACCTTTTCGCGTGGCGCTTCGCTGAGCTGTTCGCCCCGATACTGAGCGCGCAATCGAATGTTGAGCACCCAGGCGAAAGCCAATCCGAGTACCGCGAGGCTGCCCAAGGCCATCAGGGCCAGTCCATCCTGGCCGAGCTGCGCCCCTTCGATTGCGGAAGCGGCCATTCCAGGCGGAAACACGCTTTCCACAGGCGCAAAACGGTGGATCTCCAAGGTGGCTTGTTTACCCCAGCGCTCGGATATTGGCTGAATGAATTGAAGGCTCATCAACAGCAGGAAAAACACTATGCCAAGAATCTCTCGCGTTCGGCGCTGAGCCAGCCAGCGGTCGAGCCAGGCGAAAACGGCACGGCTCAGAAGTAAATTGACAGCAGCGAAGGCGGCGAGCGCTGCAATCGCCCACAACAGGAGGCCGGGCGCCGCTATAGCGATCCCTGCCAGAATCATGACTAACCAGTAGAGAGCTGCAATGCTGACCGGATCGAGCAGACCATAAGCCAGGGTGAGCAGAACGAAGCCGGAATAAGGAAGGGGAAAGCGCAAGAGAAGCCCCATGTCAGCCTGGGCGCCAAACCCGGTGACGAAGATAGGAAGGAACTGCCAGACCAGGAAAATGAACCAGAGTCCTCCGGCGAGGATCTCGGGATGCCCTGAATGGAAAGCCTCCCAACTGGCGGCTCCCAAAACGACGCCGAGCCCCAACACGCCGCCGGCAATCGTGAGGCCGAAAAACACACGTCCCGCAAGATCAACTTTGCCCCGTCCCGTCCGCAGCGAATTTACGAAGATCCGCCAGCGCAGGCCGGCAATCAGCCGGAGCTGTCCTGCCCCACCGTACACTTAAGCTACTCCAGCCATGAGAGCTCCGCGGGCGTCTCGCGCTCGCCTCCCACAATGTCGAGGAAAATCTGTTCGAGACTAAGACTCTGGCCTGTTTCGTGACGCGCCGCCACCCCGGAACGAAGTTCGTCAATCGATCCTTGAGCCACCAGCTCGCCGCGATGGATGATCCCCACATGGCTGCAGAGCCGCTCCACAATCTCGAGCACGTGGGAGGTGAGAAATATCGTGACCCCACGCGCGATCATCCGGTTCAGCATCGCTTTGAGGGCGCCCGCCGCGATGGCATCGATTCCCTCGAAGGGCTCGTCAAGGAACAGGACTTTAGGCCCGTGGATCACCGCCGCCGCCAGCGCCAGCTTCTTCTTCATGCCGTGCGAGTAATCGACAATCAGAGTCTTCGGCCGGTCCGACAACGCCATAAACTCCAGCAACTCCTGCGCCCGCTCGCTTGCTGTGACTCGGTCGAGCCCGTACATCCGGCCGGCAAAATTGAGATATTCCGAACCAGTGAGGCGGTCGAACAGCGCCATCCCTTCGGGCACGACTCCGATTTGACGTTTCACCTCGATCGGGTGGTCAGCAAGATCGAGACCCACAACACGAATGCGACCCGCCGAAGGCTCGAGCAGGCCCGTGAGCATTTTGATTGTCGTCGATTTTCCAGCGCCGTTCGGTCCCAGGAAGCCATAGAACTGCCCAGCCTCAACGTGAAGGTTGACGTCCTTGACAGCCTGCAGTTCGCCGAACCGGCGCGAGAGCGATTCCGTTTCAATGGCAAGATGGTTCATATCGATGCACCGAAGTTACCATAAATTCGCTCACCGATAAATAGCCGTGAAGAGCATGTCATCGCACCCCATTCGGTCTATGCATGCCTATCAAGTTCCTCCGGTTTCCGAGGCTCATCGGCTCATCTGCCGCGGAGCGCGTTCTTCGCAGCGGCTGTTTCCCCAAGAACATGTTCTATTGGGAAGCTCGAGGCGAATTATCCCTTGGAAACAGCCGAGGAACCTGCGCCCGCTTGACATTGCAGTCCCCGCCGAAAAAGGCTCTGGAACACGGGTCGGCTAGCGGACGTGCGCACATGAATGGGCAGAATCAAAAGCCGCTTCCCGATTGATCGATTTTTTGTATCTGCAATCTATTGTAATCAGGTAAGTTATGGTGGACCTGGAGGGGTTCGAACCCTCGACCTCATGACTGCCAGTCATGCGCGCTCCCAACTGCGCCACAGGCCCATGCTCGAGCGGAAAACTTGAATCTCCTTCCTTGTAGCACGCGGGTAGCCGGAGTGTCAATGTCGGAACGTGCCGAGCGGGTTCATTCGGTAGCCGTGCAGGAGGCTTAGGGGCGGGTTCGACTGCAGTCGAACATTCTGCTTGACAGCACTCTTTTGTTGACGGCACCTTGCAAATGGGGGAGCTTGCCGGGGAATCCCGGCATGAGAGCTGATCGATCTCGCTCAACCAAA